>JAGQPF010000297.1 GCA_020426845.1 Planctomycetales bacterium | reverse complement strand
CGCTCGAGCTTCATTCGTGAAGCGATCGTGAACGACGCGTGAAGTCGGCCGGGGAGACGGGCAGGGCGTGGCTTTGACGTTGGCTTTTTGGCCGCTTACCTGCAACAATACCCACGGGTCGTTCAGCGGCTGGCCTGCAATTCCCTCGGGATGGCAGGCAACGATGAACCCGAACCTTCGGCCTGCTGGATGGTCTTAAGGAACGAGGAAAGACAACATCTCAATGGCGGATGGATTTCGCAAACCAAGGCTTCGAGCTGCGATTTCAGTCCAACTGTGGGAAATGCGTTGTCGCGTTGCTGCCTGTTGACGAACACTCAACCGGCAATCCAAACAGCCTTCGTCGTTTGACAAAGGGCTGTGCCGATTGCCGTAGCAGGTGTATTTCAACGGCCTCCTCGTTGTTGTACGACGCAGTGCTTCGGTCCTGCCCGCTCCAGATCCATTGAAATGGGAGGCGAATGGATTCATGGCGTCAGAGCTGCTTTCTCGCTCCACGCTGGTGTTGAACCGCAACTGGCAGCCCGTGCATGTGACGAATGTCGCGCGGGCGCTGACGATGTTGTTTGCCGGCACCGCGCGCGCGGTTGACGATCAATTTCAGGTATACGACTGGTCCGGGTGGATTGAGCACGAGCCCGCTGCCGCAGCGGAGGCGATTCGCTCCGGTCAGTTGCGGGTGCGAATCCCCGAGGTCATGGTCTTGGTGATCTATGGAAAGATGCCTCGGCTGACCGTGTCCTTCAGCCGGCGCAATTTGCTGCGTCGGGACGGCTTCGCTTGCCAGTACTGTGGCAGCTCGCCGGCGACGTCCGAGTTGACCGTGGACCACGTGATGCCTCGCTCCCGAGGCGGCGAGTCGTCTTGGGAGAACTGTGTGCTGGCCTGCCGCTCGTGCAACCGTCGTAAAGCGGACCGCACGCCTCAACAGGCCGGCATGCGGCTCCGCACCGTGCCGGAGACGCCGCATTGGCGTCCCGACTTCAACATCAACGGGTCTGCGGCGAGCAGCTGGGAGCCGTTTCTCTCACGCAGCTGACGCGGGCTAAACGCCGCGTCGGCAATCATGGAAACTCGCGCTCTGGCGCCAACTCGATTCCGAGTTGGCGCCATTTTTATGCGCTAAGCGTCGGGAGGACGTTCGATCCCTCGCTTACGCGTCGGGTTTCCTTGGTCACCGAAATCGGCAGGTTCGATCCCTCGCTGACGCGTCGGGTTTCCTTCCGGTTCTTTACGGCTTGCGAGCCAACGCTCGCTCGAGCGTCGTCCAGTTGCCCTGGCGATCGCGAACTCGAATTCGAATGGTGGGACGCGCCTCTGCATCGACAGGCCATTGCATGCTATCGATCGGCAGTTGGTAGCGACCATCGCCAAGATCGCGGAAGTGCCGCGCGAGATTCGCACCGGGCTCCCACTGGTTGACTTGGAAGTTGGCTGTCATCTCCAGTGTCGACAGCTCGACACCCGAGTCGTAGTCGTGGACGCCGATGAGTATTGAATCCCACGGGCCGACGGCGCCGCGGGACGGTTTGGCGAGCGTGACGACGGGACGCTCGTCATCCAAAGACCAGCCGAAGCCGCGAACGGACGGGTCGGCGTCCTCGATCGGGCAGCCAAGATCAATCCAGCGAACGATGGTGCGACGATCTTCGTCCGTCAATGCTGTCACCTTGCCCGAGCGAACGGCCGCCTCGGGCGGCATGGGAGAACCGGTCAGGTCGAGGTCCCAGCGGGCTCGATTTCGCTCGGGGTCGACCGGCTTGCCAGCTTGCAACAGCGTGGTGCGGTCGCCCGGCTCGGCCGGTGACGGATGGTCGTCATTGCTGAACCCGTCCAAACGCTCGCCGTACAGCTTCCACACTAACAGACTGCGGCGCGACTGAAACTTGCGAATGTATCGGGATGCGTTGGGATAGCCGTACGAGTCGTAGCCGAACGGCTTGTGGCCAAACTGAGCTCGCTCGTCGAGCGCCAGTCGATAGTAGGTGCCCGGGAACTTGCCGTCATACGCAAACGAGTGCCACTCGGAGTCGGCGTCCAGGTCCAGGTTTCCCGCGGGCGACTTGCCGTCTTGCGAAGTATGGCAGGCGACGCAGCTGCGTCTCAGAATCGGTTGCACGTCTCGGAAGTACTCGACGGTGGTGACTTCGGCGTCCGCCCGGCGCAGCGTGACGGAGTCTTCACGATTCCATCGGGGGCTGCCCTGCCCCGTAGGCTTGGCGGTTAGCAGCGGAGTCTCCTGAGTCAGATCCCAGACGGTGTAGTCGTCGCGGGCGGCCGCGGTATCGCTGAACAGCGTAGGTTTCTGGCTGTGAGCGTGGCAGCCGCCGCAATCGTGTCGAACCTCGCCCGGCCGCAGCTGATGCCAAGTTTGTGACATGTTGAGCGCCATCCCTCGCTTGTCGATCGTTTGGAAGGTGAAGGCCGTGTCGGCCGGTATCTTGGCGAGGAAACTGGTGTCGGGGTTTCCGTCCGGGTCGAGCGGCTGCTGCCCGTCTTTGAATTTTCTCAACGGGATCTCGCCAAGAATGCGGAGCCGCTCGGTGGCGTGGCTGTAGAATCCTCGGCCGGCATGATCGCCGCGATCGCGGTCTGTCGTGGGAGGCATGGCCAGAATGCGCACGGCAACAATGTCTTCGTTCGAGTACAGTCCCGCGTCGCCGCCTTGGTTGTGCCAGTTCAGCGGCATGCCGTTGCCGTGACTGGTGAAGGCGTCCAGGCCTTTCCAGGGATCCCGCTTGAGCACATCGTCTGACGCTCGGGCAGTGACCTCGCCCTCGTGGACCTGACCGTTGGGATAACTTTCGCGCTTGTAAAAGCTGGATGTCCCCACCAGTCCGAACGGAGTGCCAGCCGGCAAGGCGGCATGCGCAGAGCCGTCGTTGGCCAATGGCTCAATGGCGGTTGGCTCGGTAATTCCATACACACGGCGATAGGGCACCACCGCTCGAGGCCAGCACTCGTTGTAGCGGGGATCGTTCTTGATCACTCGCAAATCGGACGGTTGCTCCGCGATGGCGCCGTTCTTCAGCAGATAGATTCCGCCATCCAGCTGAGGCAAGTGACGATACTGATGATTGACCGGGCCCGGCGAGTACACCGTTAGCAGATGGTTGTCGGGTGCGCCGCTGGGGTGAGTGAACTTGCCGACCGCGGGCGACTGCTTGTCGTTGTAGACGGACGGGTTGGCCGGCCCCTCGCGTCCGTGCGTGAACGGGGTGAGTGACACCGAATCCGTCGGCATGAACGGCATCCGGTACCACTGCGGTTTGGCGTTGTAGAAGCGGCCGTAGCGCCAAGGCTTGTTGGCGTCGGCTTGCATGTAGCCCGGGCCAAACGGCGGGTACTGCTCGGAATGCCGTTCAGGGAGCTTGATGTAGGCGCCGAACCCGCTGTTGTTCTGATTGTAATATTCTTCGACAACGATCTCGCCGTTGGACAATTGCGTTTGAAAGTGGAAGCCGTTGGGGGCGCCACCCGGATCGAAGGCGCTGACCAGCGGCGCCCACTGCGTGCCATCGGGTCGGATCGTCCAGATGCCCCAAGAGATGTTGCTGCGAATCCCTTGGGACTCCAGAGTGCTGAACATGATCCGGCCGTCACGCAGCACGACAGGGTGCAGGGCGCCGGAAATGTTGAAGTGGCCAATCTTTTCCAGATTGCGCGGGGTCTCTTGAGCTCCGATGCTCTCCTCCCGGTCGTCCATGACGAACAACTGCAGGGCGACCGCGGGATATCCCTTCGAGGGGCGAAAGCCGTCGCGATTGCTGACAAAGGCGACTCTCCCGCCGGGCAGCGGACACGGCCCCATGTTGAACACGCCATAGTCGATCCACGTCTTGTCGGGCTGCTGGCTGCGAAACCCTTCGGCCCAGTTTGCCGCGCCGGTGTTCGGAGTGAACTGTTGGTTCGTGAGCCGAACGATCCGGCGAGTCTTCAAGTGGATCTTGAAGATGTCGGCGCCTGCCGAAGGTGGATTCCACTGATTGGCTTTGCGAAGGTCGTACAGTTGAACGTAGTAGCACCATTGTCCGTCGAAGGAGATCATCGGGTCGGTGATCGAACCATCGCCGCCCGGCACGAGCAGTTCCTCGGCGCCGTCGGGGTGCAGCAGCATCAGATCGGCGCCGGGCTCCATCGTGACCGGCTGCGAAAAATCGGTGTAGAACCGCTTGTGCACTTCATCGCCCGCGCGCTGTGCCCGCACGTAGACGATGTCATAGTCGTAGTTCACCGTTGGGTCATCATGAATCGACGGCACGTTGACGTTGAGTGTCTGGGGAAAGAGCTCCGGGTCGGCGCCATGGGCCACCGCGAGCGGCACGACGGCGCAGATGAAGAAAACTTGCGGCAGCCAGTGGGAGAGCGTGCGCATGATGAACAGCGGGGGAGAGGGGAGGAGTGATGAGCGGACAATGTGGGTGAGACGTGCTGTCTCGGTGACATCGCCAGCATTGTAAGTTTTGCGGGCCGCCGCTGCTCGGCAATTTTCGGACCCTTGCTGCGCATGTCGGCGGTGCAGGGGAGTTCCCCACTTGAGCTTCGGGGAGCGCCGCCTAGAATGGAAAAACCACGGCTCCGCTGGGGTGATGGAACGCCTGTCACCGCCCACCCGCCGCGATCACCTGTTTGAGAAGATCGATGCCTGTCCCGAGTTTTGACGAGTTGCTGGAGGAGTTCAGTTTTCTCGGCGACTGGCGGGATCAATGTCAATATTTGATCGAGCTCGGCGAGGAGTTGCCGGACTTGACGCCCGCCGAGAAGAACGAGTTGAATCTCGTGCGCGGCTGCCAGTCGCGGGTCTGGTTTGTTCCCGAGGTGGAGTCGTCTGACGCGGGCCAGCTGATTCACATTCGCGCCAAGAGCGACGCCAAGATCGTGGACGGCTTGATCGTCGTGTTGCTTTCGCTGGCCGATCAACGCTCCGCCCAAGAGGTGCTCGCGACCGATTTTCAGGGCGCGTTCACCAAGCTGGGCCTGGAGACGCAGTTAGTGCCTCAGCGGCGCAACGGACTGCACGCCATGGTGAGACGGCTGCAGGCGATTGCCCAAACCGCCGCCGGAGTCGGAAGCAAGTCGGGAAGCGAGGGGGGGAGCGAAGGCGTGAACACGACGGATGTCGTCGCTCGCGAGTTGCACCCGAGACGCGAGCCTCAGCCTGCGGAGGCGGTGGAGCCGCTGGATGCCGATGTCCTTCGGCTGCAGTTTCCGGCCCTCCAGCAGCGTCTCAGCGATGACACGCCCATTACATTTCTCGACAGCGCCGCGTCCGCGCAAAAGCCGCAAGTGGTGATCGACAAAGAACGCGAGGTGTACGAGCAGTACTATGCGAACGCGTATCGCGGGGTCTACCGATTCGGCGAGCGGGTGAGTCAGGAGATCGACGCCTCGCGACGCAAGATTCAGCAGTTCATCGGCGCCGAATACGAAGAAGAGATCGCCTTTACCGGCGGCACCACCATGTCGCTGAACATTATTGCGCAGGGCTGGGGCGGCCGCCATTTGCGCTCCGGCGATGAGATTGTGCTGAGCCTGCTGGAACACCATGCCAACTACGTGCCGTGGCAGGCGGTCGCCCAGCGCACCGGCGCCACGATCAAACTGTTTCCCTTGACGGCCGACGGTTATTGGGACCTCGACCAATTGGAGGAAGCGATTACTTCGCGCACTCGGGTTGTGTCGGTGGCGGCGATGACGAATGTGTTCGGTGCCATTGCGCCACTGGAGGCCATCGTGAGTCGCGCCAAGGAAGTTGGCGCAATCGTGGTGGTGGACGCCGCGCAGAGCGCGCCGCACTTGCCGACCGACGTGGTCCGCGACCACGTGGACTTTCTCGCGTTCTCCGGGCACAAGCTCTACGGGCCATCCGGCGTCGGCGTGCTGTACGGCCGTCGCGAACGGCTGGAGGACATGGACCCGCTGTTGTTCGGCGGCCACATGATTGACCAAGTGACTGAGCATACCTTCACCACGGCTCCGCTGCCCGCGAAGTTCGAGGCAGGCACTTTGCCCATTGCCCAGGCGATCGCTCTCGGCGCCGCCGTTGACTGGATTGAGGAAGTTGGCATCGCGCGAATCCACGCGCATGAACTTCGTTTGCGCGACTACGCCAGTCGACAGCTGGCCGAGATTCCCGGCATCGTGCTGCACGGCCCCAGTGACCACAAAGGCGCAATCTTCAGCTTCACGATGGAGGCCGCGTCAGCGCAGGACATCGCCACGATGCTCGACCTGCGAGGAGTTTTCGTTCGCCACGGCCACCACTGCACCATGCCGCTGCACCACTGGCTCGACGTGCCGGCGACGGTCCGCGCCAGTTTCAGTCCGACGAACTCGCTCGACGATGTCGACACGTTGTGTGAAGCGCTGCTATTTGCCCGCAAGACATTGAAGCTCGATCCGTAGCCGCGCTCAACAAGTGGTTAGCAGCCGTCGCAACCGACGCAGAAGAGGTCGAGCAGGCAGCCGTCGAACGGAATGAAATCGCAGGGGATCACGATGCAGAGGTCCCCGGTCCCACAACAGTCTCGCTTGTTGAACGAATCGCGCGACGACGGTCGATTGTCTTGCTTCTCGTTGTTGGCCGGGTGCTCGCGGAATGGCGGCTTTTCCGGCGACAGCGACCAGTAGACTGGGTAGGAGGTCGTCGATGACAGGGAGAACGGAAACAGCGCCAACGGCGTTGTGGGCGCCCCCTCGTTGTCAACCAACCGCGTCTTGCGCTGCGATCTGAGCTGACGAGCCGCGACGCCACAGGCGCGAAAACGATCGCGAATCTGGCGGCGGCCGCCCCAGAGTCCTTCGCGCTGAACGATTTGTTTCACTGCCTCACTGCAGGAAAGGCTGCCGTAGAAGGCCGCATGGGCGCAGCGATACCCTTTGTAGGGCGAGAGAAATCGCTGATAGAATTCAATCATCCGAATGGCGAGCGACTTCATCGGGTGACCCATTCAACAGGAAGATATGCGGCAACTTGGCGGATGTTCGCTTGGCTGGGGATTTTCTTGGCCGGTTTCCAAGGTCGTTGAAAAACGCCTGACCCGGCAATTGGCGCCACGGGAACTTGCCATGGATGTTTTCTCCGGCTTTGACGACTCACGGTCAGGGAGTTTTAGCAGCTATGCCGGAACCGGGGTACAGCAGCGGAGACCCTCCCGGCTTTTGGGGATGTCTGTTGGGTGCTATGGTGATTTTCGGACTTCTGGTGGCGCTGCGAGGTTGTTGAGACGGTCTGCCACCGGCCGCCAGTTTTATCGCTCTTCACTGTCGACAGCTATGTCCCCACACGCAAAGCATGACCTCCGCGGACGCTACGCCGTCGTCACAGGCGGCTCATCCGGGTTGGGACGTGCCACGGCCTTGGCTTTGGCGGAGGCCGGAGCACATGTCTGGGTGCATTGCGGCCGGAACTCTGAAGGCGCCAAGGCGGTGTGCGGCGCGATCACTGCCATGTCGGAGCGTGATGCTCGTTGGTCCCGGGGGGACTTGAGAGAGTCGCAGTGCGTGGAAGCCCTGCTCGATGACACGGCGGACTGGGGCAACGGCGGACCCGATATCTGGGTCAACGCGGCAGGCCTGGATGTGTTGACCACGGAGGCGGCTCAGTGGTCCTTTGATGACAAGCTGACGGCACTTTGGCAGGTCGACGTGATGGCGAGCGTGCGACTGGGCCGCGCCGTCGGCGCTCGGATGAAACGGGCTGGCGGAGAGCGGGCCATCGTCAACATCGGATGGGACCAGGCGGAGATTGGCATGGAGGGAGACAGCGGAGAGCTGTTTGCCACGATCAAAGGCGCCGTGATGGCGTTTACTCGCAGCCTGGCGAAGTCGTTGGCGCCCGCTGTGCGAGTCAACTGTGTCGCGCCCGGTTGGATACGCACGGCCTGGGGCGAAGAGGCGTCCGCCTATTGGCAGCAGCGCGCGGAGCGAGAGTCGTTGTTGCAACGCTGGGGCACGCCCGAGGACGTGGCTGCAGCGGTGCTGTTTCTCGTCTCGCCGGGCGCCTCGTTCTTGACCGGCGTCACGCTGCCGGTCAACGGCGGCTTCCGCCACACTCCGCCACGCGAGCAAGCGGAATCGTCCTAAATCTATGTCGACTCCACCGCATGCATCTAAGCTGGCTGACGGCGACACGGCGATTGGAATCGCTCCTTGGCCCCCGGGACTCGATCTGTCTCGGGAGCATCTGTGTTTCATCACCGGCAAGCTGGCAGCTGAGTCACTGGGGCGTGTGGTCGCAAAGGCGGCCTCAGAACTCGGTTTTGCCTATACGATCGACGTGCTGCCGATCAACGTTGCGGCGCTGATGACGCCAGGTTGGGTGGCGCGCCAGTGGCGCCCGCCGGCCCAAGCCACGCGAGCCATTCTGCCCGGTTATTGTCAGGGCGATGACGTCGCGTTCCGCCACAGCGCCACGCCCATCCATCGTGGCCCGCGCGACCTGCGTGAGCTGCCTGGCTGGCTGGGTGGAAGCGCGCAGCGTGGAGAGGACTACGGCGAGTACGACATCGAGATTCTCGCCGAGATTAACCACGCGCCGCGGCTCGCCTTGGGGCAACTGCTCGCCGCCGCCGATGAATTGCGGCGGTTCGGCGCCGACGTGATCGACGTGGGCTGCGATCCCGATGGTCCGTGGTCCGGGGTTGGCGAGGCGGTTCGCGCACTACGCGATGCCGGGCATCGCGTGTCGATTGACAGCCTCGATCCACGCGAGATCCAACCTGCGGTCGAGGCGGGCGCCGAACTGGTGTTGTCGGTGAACGCTCGCAATCGGCATGCCGCGCCCGATTGGGGCTGTGAAGTCGTCGTCATTCCCGATGATGATTTGTCCGTCGAAAGCTTGGAGGCGACGTGTGATTGGCTGGAGCAGCGAGGCGTGGCGTGCCGGCTCGATCCAGTGCTTGAGCCGATCGGAATGGGGTTCGTGGAAAGCCTGAAGCGATACATCGAGATCAGGAAGCGGCGCCCGCAGTCGCCGATGATGATGGGCATCGGCAATTTGACCGAACTGACCGACGTCGACTCAGCAGGAGTCAATGTGCTGTTGTTGGCGATCTGCCAGGAGCTCGGCATCCGCAGTGTGCTGACGACTCAGGTGATCCCGTGGGCTCGCACGAGCGTGCGCGAGTGTGACCGCGGCAGACGTTTGGTTCACTACGCTTTGCAGCACGGCGTGGTGCCGAAGCGGCTGGAGCCGGAACTGGTGATGCTGAGGGACGCGCAGTTGATGCCACCCGAGCGCGCCGAACTCGAGCGTTTGGCGACTCAGCTAAAGGACGGAAACTATCGATTGTTTGCCGATGGCGAGTTGTTGCATCTGGTCGCGGCGAGCCTGCACCTAGCGGATGCGGACCCATTTACGCTGTTTCAACAGCTACTGGCAAGCGGGCCGGAAGGCCGTCCGCCGAAGAACCTCGATCCGCAACATGCCTTCTACTTGGGCTACGAGCTGTGCAAGGCCCTCACCGCCAACACGCTGGGGAAACAATATCGGCAAGATGAGTCGCTGGACTGGGGGCTGCTGACACGCCCCGAAGTGAGCCATCGTGAGCGGCAAGCGCGGGGACAACAGGGAGAAGAGCCATGAGTTTGCCATGGGTGCGCCGGATCGAGATGCCCGATCCAGAGGTGGCGCTGCCCCGATTGGCGGCGCTGCCGTACCCGCTGCTACTGGACAGCGCCATGCAACACCCGACACTGGGACGCTACAGCTTTTTGGCCGCGGATCCGTTTGAGGTGTTGGTCGACAAACCGGTCGGGCCTCCATCGCAGGCGACCCTTGTGAGGCCCGGTGGACCGGAGCATGCGGATCCATTGGCAGCGGTGGAGGACAGGTTGATTCGCTTCCCGGCGGCAACCGTTCCCGGACTGCCGCCATTTCAGGGCGGAGCGGCCGGATTGCTGGGTTACGAGTTGGGGCAATGTTTCGAGAAGATACCAAACGCAGCATACGATGAATTCGCTTGTCCGCGACTGATGATCGGTCTTTACGATGTCGTGATCGCGATGGACCACCTGTGCGACGAGGCGTGGATCATCTCGCAAGGCTTTCCCGAATTGGATCCGCTTGCGCGGAGCGAGCGCGCGGAACGCCGCGGACTCGAGGTTTTGCGGATTCTGGAGGCAGGGGCCGGGAGCCGTCGCGCCGTGGATTTGCCGCGGCCTCTCCGCTCCGACGAGCTGGCAGCGCAATTCTCCGTAGCCGATGTGGACGGTTTGACCAGCGACTTCTCGGAGCGGCAATACCTCGAGCTTGTGCGCCGCGCTGTCGAATACATTTATGCCGGTGATATTTTTCAGGTCAACCTCTCCCAGCGATTCTTGCACCCGGCGGGCGAGGATTCCTTGTCGCTTTACTTTCGCTTGCGCCGGCGCAATCCCGCCACATTCGCCGGCTACTTCGACATAGGCGCCTTTCAGATTCTGAGCGCCTCTCCCGAGCGGTTTGTTCAGGCGCGCGACGGGCTGATTGAGACTCGGCCGATCAAGGGGACGCGCCGTCGGATTGCCCGTCCCGAAGCCGACCTCTATGCTGCCGCCGATCTGTCCAGCAGCGCCAAGGACCGCTCGGAGAACGTGATGATCGTCGATCTTCTGCGCAACGACCTGTCGCGCGTTTGCGTTCCGGATAGTGTTCGCGTGACACAGCTCTGTCAGCTTGAGCAGTACGAATTTGTGCAGCATCTGGTGTCCGCCGTGGAGGGGCGGCTCGACGAGGGGGTCAGCGTGATCGACTTACTGCGGGCGGCGTTTCCGGGAGGCTCGATCACGGGGGCGCCCAAGGTGCGGGCGATGGAGATCATCGCCGAGTTGGAGCCGACGGCGAGGGGGCCCTACTGTGGCTCGCTAGGGTATCTCGGCTTCGATGGCGCGATGGATTTCAACATCCTGATTCGAACCATCACGGCCGGTCGTGGCTGGTGGCAGCTTCCCGCCGGCGGCGGAATTGTGGCGGCCAGCGAGCCCGCGGCCGAGTATCGCGAGACGCTCGACAAGGCCCGAGGCCTGATTCGCTCGCTGCGGCCGTGACTCGCCGATTCGCCGGTTCGCCGGTTGAATGGCCATTCCGGAGCATCTCAAAAGGAAACGCGACGCGTAAGCGAGGGATCGGAATTCCGATTTTCTCAACCATCGGAAGGATTCGGCGAGAAATCTGCCACTTCTCGTAACGGCTCGGCGGCGAAACGCCATGAGAAGTCGAGGAGGCCTGGCCGGGCCTGACATGGGCAGCCTGTGCCCGAACTCCATTCATCACAGGCTGGCAGCCTGTGCTACGACAGCCTGTGCCACATCGCAAGCCTGGACCCACCTGCGAATCCCGGTGAATTTGTCATGACGCGCGAGTCCTATGCCACATCGCTTAGTTTGCTGAGTCGCGCTCGCGCGAACGAGGACACGGCGTGGCGGCAACTGGTGCATCTCTATGGGCCGTTGGTGCAACGCTGGTGCCGCCAGGCGGGGTTGCAAACGGACGATGTGGCCGATGTGTTTCAGGAGACGTTTCACGCCGTCTCCCGCACGCTGGACAGGTTCAAACCCACGAACTCGGCAGCGTCGTTCCGATCCTGGCTCAAGACGATCGCTCGATCGAAAATTGTCGATCTACTGCGGCGACGAGAGCGAGTTGGCGTTGCCGTTGGCGGGACGGAGGCGTTTCGCATGCTGGCCGCTACGGCCGAGCCTCAGCCGTGCGAGGCCGCGGAGGACCACGAGGATCGCGAGGACCACGCGTTGATCGTGCGCCGCGCACTGGAGCTGATTCGCCCCGAGTTCGAGGCGCGAAACTGGAGCAGCTTTCTGCAAGTGGCGATCGAAGGTCGATCGGCGGCGGATGTGGCGCGCGACCTGGAGATTGCTCCGCAAGTCGTGCGGCAAGCGAACTACCGAATCCGCCGACGGCTGAAGAACGTGCTCGAGGATCTTGTCCCGCCGGATGTGGTGTAATGCGAGTCGCTCGACGCGATGAAGGTGAGCTCATGACAGTCAAAGGCGTCTCTGACTCCGGTTGTCCATCCTCATCCACCATCGGCAAGCTGGCCGCAGGCCGACTTGACGAGTCGTTGGCCGACGAGGTGCTTGAGCACATCGACCAATGCGGCCATTGTCAAACGGTGTGGGACGAGGGCGCTCGCGAAACGGACAGTTTGTTGTCTGCCGCTCGAAGGGGCGTTCGGCAGGAGGCTCAGGAAGAGTCCAGCCATCTGCAGTCGCTGATGCGGCGCGCCGCCGTGGGAACGCCCGCTGCGGTGAGCGTGGCCGATAGCCGTGTGGCTGCGAGCGACGACACCAAAGTTCAAATCGCCAGCAGCCGTCAAGTCGTCAGCCGGGACAAGTTCGTCCGCGCCGTGCGACTGTCCGGCCTGCTAACGCGTCCGAATTTGACCCGGTGGTTGGCGGACATCGACGAACTCGACCGACGCGCAGACGACGCGGGCGCGCTGGCGCAGCACCTCGTTCGACAGCGGTTGCTCACGCCCTTTCAAGCTCGACTGCTGGTGTTGGGGCGTTGGCGTGGGCTCGTGCTCGGCAGCTATGAGATCGTCGATCAGATCGGCGCGGGCGGCATGGGCAAGCTGTTTGTCGCGAAACACCGGCAACTGAACCGCAAAGTCTGCATCAAAATGATTCGCTCCCGAGGGCCTCAATCGGAGGCGATGCTGGAACGGTTCAACGCGGAAGTGCGAGCATTGGGCGCTCTCAGCCACGAGAACATCGTGCGCGCCTTGGACGCTGGGCAATCGGCGGCAGGGCCCTATCTAGTCATGGAGTATGTAGAGGGCGTGGACTTGGCAAAATATGTGCGAAAGCACGGCCCGTTGAGCTGGCAGGAGGCGTTGCAGGTCGCAAGGCAGGCCGCGTTGGCGCTCGCCCATGCCCATCGGCAGGGCGTGATCCACCGCGATGTGAAGCCGCACAACCTGCTGGTGCGACAGCAACCGAGTCTAGCGGCGGGGCAGGTCGGCCCACCCTGTGTCGATGCGAGTTCGATGAAGCTCTTGGACATGGGCCTCGCTCGCTTTGACGGGATGCTTAGCCAACGAGCTGACACGTCGGTGATCGCCGCGATGACGGAGGCGGGAGTGGTCGTCGGCACCGTCGATTACATGGCGCCCGAGCAGGCGCTGGATAGTCGCAATGCCGATGCCCGGTCCGATGTGTACGGGCTAGGCTGCACGCTGTTCTTCTTGCTGACAGGCAAGCCGCCGTATCGGGGAGAGACGGTGATGCAACGGTTGGTGGCCCATCGCGAACAACCGGTGCCGTCGCTCACGAAGCTGCGGTCCGACTTGCCGCCGCACGTGGTCAAGTCCATGGATGCATTGTTGGCCCGGATGTTGAACAAGCAGCCCGACCAAAGGCAACCAACCATGGTCCACGTTGCCGAGGACATCGACGTGGTGCTGCGAGGCGGCGGCTTTCCTGCTGCGCCGACGTGCAAGGTGGAATCGTCCGCGTCCGCAGCGAGTGCTTCGCCACTGGTGCATGTTGTCGCTGTGCCGCCCGAGCCACCGCCGCTGCCCGTTGCGTTGGCGCCTCCGCAGCACGCTACACAGATCCGGAAAGCAGGCAGGGGAGCACGTGGATCGCAGGTCCCATGGGTTAGCCGACGCGCCGTGATCGGCTTCGCGATCGTCTCGGCAATGCTGTGCTTGTGTGGCTTGTTTTATCTGGCCTTGTCTCCCTGGCCCGACACGCTCCGAGCAGGAGGCCGCGGTCGCATTCTGTTGATCGTCTCATCCGAAAAGTTCGACACTCGACAGTTTGAGTCGCTGCGAGACGCGTTTCGCCGTCGCAATATCGAAATCACGACCACATCACCGCACTATGGGGTGGAGGGAGAGCGGGATTTCGCGCTGTCGCTCAAACAAACAACCGAATGCGTCTCCATGAGGGAAGACGCCGCCGGCGCCTATGACGCAGTCTGCTTGATTGATGGTCATTACGATCTTTACAAAGACCCCGGGCACTCGGAGCTGACCCGCGCGCAATTGGCCGCTGCGCTCGAGACAGGCATTCCGGTTTGCGCCACCAAGGAAGGGCTCAGCGCCGTCTTCCATCTGTGCGATGGGTGGGAGGAGCTGCGCACCGTGACGGGAATGAAGGGGATCGACGAGGCGAAGCATGTCCGCAGCAAGTCTCGGTTGCTGGTGGCCAAAGACCCCGGAGCTTACGATCTGCTCGTTGAGAGAGTGATCTCACTGGCGATGGAAGCAAACGCCCTCCGATGGTGAAGTGAAGCAGAGACGCCTCCATTCTTGATCTTGAAGGTCGCCTCCATTTCGGACTATCGGGATGGTTCGATGAAACGGATCGAATTGAGGAAATGCGAGGCCTCAGCGGACATGTCGACACCGACAGGATTCGACCAGGAGAGGAGATAGATATAGCGGGGAGCGGCGACGAACAGCATTTCATCCACGAGTGGCTCGCCTCGATCGGTATAGTGAAGTGTGAGGCGAACGGCCGGGTGTCCTTGTACGGTGGTTGATTGTCGTGAGGCAATTGACACGCCCGGAATGTGCTTCACTAGGCCCATGCTGGCTCCCTGGACCTCAATGCGAGCGTCTTCAAATATTCGGTCGCTTGGAGACACATAGGCGACGACATTGAGCTGTTCGTCCCGAAACCCGGTGTCGAGATTGGATGGTGGGGGCGGCAATGGTGTCTCAATGCTAAAGCGGTGCACGTGGATGGTGTGACGCTTCCACTCCCAGCCTTGGCGGACTGGCAATCGGTCGATGTTTGCCGCTGGTGTGTCGACGGGTGTCGTTTCGGTCGAAGTTGTTTTGGCCCTTGACGGCGCTTCGGAGGAGGGATTTGTGGCCGCTGGCGACTCGATGGGCGACGCGTCAGCGTTGGCCTTTGCCCGCGCGTCTGCTGGCGCCGGGACGTTGGTTTGCTTCGCTCTCTGCCGTAGGTCCCCAGCGGGCGAAGCAGACAATTCGGCGATTGGTGTGCTCTGGGGCGCCGCGTCACCGCCTCGAAACACGAACAACAGCACAACAAACAATGCTGCGCCGGCGCCCAAGGCAAACCACATCGTCGGCGAAGGACCTTGGCGGCGACGTGTGGCTAGCAGCATGCTGGAGACGTTTGCGTTGTTGGCCAGAGGGTCAACGGGCATGTCCAACGGATGTAGCAGGTCAGTTGGGCTGTTGGCCAGCGGACTTGCTGCGATAGGCTCCACCACGGGTTGAAGGATCGACGGGGAAGGCCCAATGAAGACGGCATTCCCGCAGGTCGAGCATTGGTAGTTGCCAGGCGCCATGCCAGCACTTGAGAACCGTCTGCCGCACGAGCAGACGATGACGTCAGGCGCGGGTATCGCGATCGCCTGCCCACATGCCGGGCAAGTGGCGATTGTGCCTGACAGGTCCGGTGCGGCGGCGAAACACGAGCCACACGTGCAGCGAACGGGAATGGGCGTCGACATGGTGCGTCTCAATCCATGGCTGGCAATGTGGATCGCGATCTTTCGGGGCAGCGGCTCCTTTGGCTGCCCCGATCAATTCGTGGAGCTCAGTCTCACATACGGGGAACCGTCAATTCGGTTGCCTCAGCGCTTCGTGCAGCACATCGACCGGGTGCAACGCTCGTTTGCCGGCGCCGTCGTGAATCTGGTGGCGGCACGACGTTCCGGGCGCCACGATCAAATCGGTATCGGCCGCGTCGCGCACTGCAGGCAACAGCACGAGTTCGCCGATCCGCATCGAAATCTCGTAGTGCTCTTGCTCGTAGCCGAACGATCCAGCCATCCCGCAGCAACCGCTGGGAATGACTTGCACTTGGTAGTTGGCAGGCAACGACAAGGCGCTGACTGTCGCGCCCACGATATTAAAAGCCTTCTGAAAGCAGTGGCCGTGAAGATGCAAAGTGCGGGGCTCGTCGGTGAAGCAACTTGAGTCAACCCGGCCAGCGCTGGCCTCGCGTTGCAAGAATTCTTCGAGCATTAGACAGTGCGGCGCCAAGTCGCGAGCGACGTTTTGCAAATTTCCGCTTGCCAGCACCATCGCCTCGTCGCGGAATGTGAGCAATGCCGATGGCTCGAGCCCGATCAACGGCCGTTCGGCGGTCACGCTCCCCTGGAGCACTTCTAGATTGGTTTCGATGCGTCGCTTGGCTTCGCGCAAGAAACCCTTGGAAATCCAAGTTCGGCCGCTCTCCTGCAGCGGCGGAGTCTCGACGCGATAGCCCAGCCGTTCGAGCAATTCAATGGCGCGGATGGCGAGCGCGGGCTCGGAGTACATCGTGAACTCGTCGACGAACAGCGAAACCACGCCATGCTTGCCGGCGCTTTCGGGCACACGTCGCCGCCGTAGCCAGCGGGCAAAACTCTCCTTCGCGATAGGAGGGATCGTGCGCGATG
>JAGQPF010000296.1 GCA_020426845.1 Planctomycetales bacterium | reverse complement strand
TTCCGAACCTTCGAGAACCTGCGCACCATCATCTACCTGATCAAAGGCGGGCTCAGCCTGCCCACCTCGCCCCTGGCGGTACCTGCGTCATGAGGGGTTTCCACACGAAACGCGATGGACCCCGAAAGCTTCCTCAGAAAGTTGCTGAAGAGAGTCACCCTCGCCGCAGAGGCTCCATGTTCGAAGGTAGCGTCCTCATTCTTGACGAAACGCACTGAGGAGAATCTGCATCAGGCGCCCGCCCTTGCTCTGTTGGCAAAGTTCTCCCGTCCGCGATAGCATCGCAACAGATCGTTGCAGTTACATACGTTCAAGACCTTGCTTCGGTTCACGGGCCACCCTTGGCTTGAAAGATCGTCCATGGCTGAATGCCGCAGCCGAAGAACTTGAGTTTGACGTGAGCCGTTGCCGGAAGACGAGCGACGGCAATCAAACCCCCAATGAGACGAGGTACTTGATGTCCAGGATGACTTTCTTGCTCGCACTTCTGGCACCAGCCTTCGCAAGTGCCCAGGATGAGTTGGCGATAGATCGCGACGCCGGCGCAACTCCGAATGCCAGCAGTCAGAGCTACAACACCGGCACGATGGTTGTGAACAACTCCGGGTCTGGATTGTCGATCGGTTCTCCCAACAGCGCGAATCCCTTTTGGTCCATCACCTTGCAGCCACCAGCAGGGCTGCCACTAGTCGCTGGGTGTTATGAACGTGCCAAGCGATCTAGCACTCAGGGGCGACCAGCGTTCGCCTTTGGATTTGGAGGCAGCGGATGCAACGCCTCCTACAGTCGTTTCAAAGTGTTGGATATCCAACGTAATGGCAGCAATAACGTGACATCGCTTGCCTTGGATTTTTCGCAGCAATGTGAAAGTTACGGCGGTGCAGTACGAGGACAGTTACGATTCAATTCTGCCATCCCGATCTCGCCAACATTTCTGCGCCCGGTGGTTGATTCCACAGGTACGTTGGCCTTCACTGCCCAGCCAGGCGCGGTTGGATCGAGCGCGCCAAGTGGCATGGCGAGCATCCAGCTGCTACGTCAGGTGCTCAGGCCTTCCATCAACGGGGATAATGGCACGTCGTTCTCCTATTCTGGTCCGCTACCTGGTGGCATATCGACCGGGTTCTTCGGTTTGGACTTCGCCGCTGCAGGCGATGTCGTTCTGGTTCCTGGAAGCTATCCCAACGCAACCCGTTACCCGTTTCAGGCTTCCAACGCGCCGGGTTTGGCGTTCTCCTATAACGGAAGTGGCTGCAACACGCTGGCCGGCTCGTTCAATGTCAGCGATGCGGTGATGGACGGACTGGACCCGGTGCCGCTCTCATTTTCGGCAACGTTTCAACAGCACTGTCCAGACGCCGCCGGGCCGCTGACGTCCGGAACGATCAACTTCAGTGCAAACATCCTCGGCCCGGTGACTTTACCGCTCTTCTCGAATGGCTTTGAAGATGCGAGCGCCGCCGGCAGCCATGGCCTATACACGGCAACTTGCGCCGAGTGATCTCGGGGCGTGCGGTGACGGCAAACGAAGCTTGGGTTTGGTGCGTAGCTTGACCCAATGACACTCGGCGCGAGTGGGAATCCGGTCACGTCAAACCTGTGAATACACTGGATTCCCGCTTTCGCGGGAATGACGAATGTCCCTAGGGTTTCAGCAGCAGGAACGGCAACCCCACCGTCAGCCCGATCAGCAGTGCCACGGCCAGCAGTTGCATCAGCATGCGTCCTGGATTGGCTTTGAGTTCGCTGAGAAACGTGGGTGCCCTGCCCTCGCGGATTTCCTGGGCTCGTTCGGCGCGGACTCGGGTGAGGCGTTCGCTCTGGTATTGCTTGAGCAGCGCTTTGACTTCGGCGGCGCGTTCGAGGTCGCGTAGCCAGATGCCGCCGGCGGAGATGCCCCAGAAGCCGGGTTGGG
>JAGQPF010000295.1 GCA_020426845.1 Planctomycetales bacterium | reverse complement strand
GACTTGCCGTCGCCGGATGACAGCAGGTTGTCAGGGTGCTCGAGCGACTCCTCGGTTCGGTAGCGGCCGAAGTCATCGAACATCTCGAACGACAAGCCGAGCGGATTCATTTGCCGGTGGCACTTCCAACATTGCTCGGACGCGGTTACCTCAACCATGCGTTGGCGGAAGGTCTTGTGCGGGTCCTCCGGCACTTGAGCGTCCACGGTGATCGGCACATCGGGCACGCGGCCCGCGAGCAGCTTCTCGCGAATCCAGCGGCCGCGACGGACCGGATCCGAGTGGAAATTGGACGAGTGCGCAATCAGCCAAGCAGGGTGCGTCAGTATGCCCTTGCGATGCTCGATGCGAAACGGCTGCTCGGGCGGGTAGTCCCAAAACTCCCGCGGCGTGAGATTCGCTTGGTACTTGGTCGACTTCCAGCTGCCGTACCTGCCAATCTGCGGCGTTGGCGGCAGGCTGTAGAACGGGGCGTGATGCAGGGTGTAGCCGTGCTTCCAGGGCGCCGTCGTGAAGGGCGTGCGTCCCTGCCCGAACGACTCCTCGAAATAATGCATGTAGTTGACCAGCTCGCCCGCTGACTTGTCATTGAACCGCAGCGACTTGCAGCTGGTGAGAAATTCCAGATGAGCCGCCAGCACCCCTTCGGGATCGGTTCGCCAGTCCGTGTCCTTCAGCCGCTCAAAGACACTTCGCCACTCTTCGACAATCTGCCTTCCCGTCTGGTTGTCCTTGTCGTGGTAAACGAAGAACTCATCCGAAAGCAGCAGGTTTTCGAAGACCTGCTGGTCTTTCTCAACATGCAACGTGACGAACCGATCTGCCTCGAGCGTCAGCCAGCCGGGTGTGCCCTGACTGCCGCGCCCCGGATTGGAATACTTGCCTTCGCTGCGGTTGCTGTCCTTGAAGACTCGCAACGCTCCGGGATAGCCGAAAAACTCGCGAAAGAACCGAACGAGCTTGGGATGCGACGTTTCGTTGGAACGGTAGTGCTTGCCGTTCAACGTCGGATCGATCTGGCCTCGATAATACTGTTGGTCGTCGAGCAGGCGGCGAACGTGGCGCTCGTAATCCTGTCGCGACGCCAACTCTCCGGCATTTGCCGCCGCAACGAGCAGCGGATCGGGGCCTCGATCGCCAAGCGAATAGGAGATCGCGAAGCTGGCCTCGCGCGGCGTCAACATGCGTCGGCCATCCGCATCGGGCTCCCCGCCGCCGAACTCGAGCCGATAGAGAAACTCCGATTCCAGCAACACCGCCACCATCATTTGCCGCAGCCCTTGCGCGTTGCCTGCCAGCTCGATGGCCGAGCGAAGCAGTTTGAGGTAGCGGCTGGACTCATTATCCGTGGGCGGACGGCGCAGCACGCAATCGAACTGCTCGCCAATGGCGGCATGCAACTCGGCCTCGGTCGGCGCACCGTCGTGGAGCAAGATGCGGCGGAACGCCTCATAGGAGCCGGGGAACTGGCGAGGCATCCAGCGGTCCCGCGGATTCTCGAATTGAATCGCCCTGCGGTCTGCTCCCAGGTGCCTGGCAATCAACAGTTGCCGGTCGGCGATCCAATTCGCATTTCCCAACATCACCAACAGATGGCCGCCGTTAAGCGCATCGAGGTCGTAGTATCTCACACCGGAATGATCCGGCAGCAGGAACGGATTGGTAACGCCGGCAAACTCGCTATGCTTCAGCGCGTCACGGTCCCAGCCTTCGAGCTTGAACACATCCATCACGCGCTCGTGGAAGATCTGAGGGCTGACCAGCCAGCGACGAACGGGCGTAAAAGGCGCGGCGTCGATCTGGCCACTAAACAGTTGCTCGTGATCGACGTAATTGCCGTAGGATGGATACTTGAGCTTCTCATCCAGCTTTGACGCTCGATGCTTGCGCAGCTCCGATCGAATCCAACCGGCTAGCACCGCGCGTTCCTTCGCCTCGGGCTGCGGCGCCTCCTCGGGCGGCATCAGCTGAAAGAACAGTTGGTCTTGCGCCTGATTGAGCAGCTCCAGCCGCGCATCGAGATCCAGCTCAGCCAGCTTGGTGAAGCTAACATTGCCTTCGCGAGCATCGGCTCCATGGCAATCGGCGCAGTAGGTTTGCAGCAATCGCGCCACTTCGCCCGGTGGCTCCTTGGCGCAGGCCGGAGATGCGACCAACGCCGCTCCAACAATAACCAACATCAGCCGCGCCGTGAAAGATTGGCTTCGGTATCGGGTGGCGAATCGGCAATGGGCTCGTGTCATCGTGGCCTGAAGCTCTCGTCTACTCGTCGCGCAACGCCTAAGCTAAGCAAAAACCGATCCGGCAATCGGTTGCACAACAATGGCAACTCCGACTGCCCGTTGAACACCCCAACGTCGCATCCCGCCATTCTACTTGCGATGCGCAAACAGCGAAACACAACGAATCACCGCGTTTGCGGCCGGACGGCGCAAGGATCGCCTATCGGCGGCGCCACGCGCGCTTGAGAAAGTCGAACAGGCCGGCGTAGCGATAGTCGCCGTCGACGTAATGCTCGATGACGTAGAAAGCGAAGTAGTAGAAGCGGCAACAGGCCCAGACGCAGATCGCCAACAGCAGCGCGTCTTGCCAATCCCATCGCCTGGCAAGCAGCAGGCCTCCCGACAGCAATCCGCAGCCGAGGAACAGCCACCCCTTGAGGTAGATCACCCGCGGATTCTTGAGATCGCCCATGGCGGTCCGGGCCCCTATCGCAATACGCAATACGCCGGCGTCGTGGCGCAGGCTGCCAGCCTGCAACCTGGGCCAAAACCAAAATCATCAAAGGCTGGCAGCCTGTGCTACGCCACTAACCCGGAGCGGGCAGTGACGAGGAGCCCATCAAGAAGACGTCGATCGCACGAGCGGCGCCTCGGCCTTCGTTGATCGCCCAGACCACGAGCGACTGTCCGCGGCGGCAATCGCCGGCGGCAAACAGTTTCGGTACAGTGGTGCTGAACTCACCGTGCGCGGCGCGATAGTTCGAACGGTCGTCGTAGTCGATCTTCAGCATGTCCGAGACGTAGTGCTCGGGACCGAGGAAGCCCATGGCCAGCAGCACGAGCTGCGCGCGCCACTCCTTTTCGGTCCCCGCCTTTTCGCTCATGTTCCAGCGGCCGTTGTCGTCCTTGGTCCACTCCACCTCAACCGTGCGCACGCCCGCCACGTTGCCGGCGCCGTCGTCGATAAAGCTCTTGGAAAGGATGCAGTATTGACGCGGATCATCACCCCACTTGGCGACGACCTCCTCGTGGCCGTAGTCGGAACGCAGGATCCGCGGCCATTGAGGCCAGGGGTTGTCCGCGGCGCGCTCGACGGGCGGCTTCGGCAGCAGCTCGAAGTTCACCATGCTCTTGCAGCCGTGGCGAACCGAGGTGCCGATGCAATCGGTGCCGGTGTCGCCGCCGCCGATCACCACCACATCCTTGCCCTCGGCGGAGATATAGGCGCCATCGTCATGGCGGCTGTCGAGCATGCTCTTGGTGTTCTTGCCAAGGAACTCCATGGCAAAATGAACGCCATTCAGCTCGCGGCCGGGGATCGGCAAGTCGCGGGGCTTGGTGGCGCCCGTCGCCAGCAGCACTGCATCCGACTGGTCGTATAACTTCTGAGCGTCGATGTTCTCGCCGACATTGGCGTTGGTGTGGAACTGCACACCCTCGGCCCGCAGCAAATCCACTCGCCGCTCCACCACGTCCTTGCCGAGCTTCATGTTCGGAATGCCGTACATCAGCAGCCCGCCGATGCGATCGGCGCGCTCGTACACATGCACCTCATGGCCCGCCTTGTTGAGCTGCGCAGCAGCGGCCAGGCCGGCGGGGCCCGAACCAATGATGGAAACCCGCTTGCCGGTGCGCGTCGCAGGCGGACAGGGCGCGACCCACCCTTCCGCAAAGCCGCGGTCGATGATCGCGTTCTCGATGTTCTTGATCGTCACCGGCGGGTTGGTGATGCCCAGCACGCAGGCCCCTTCGCACGGGGCCGGGCAGGCGCGACCGGTGAACTCGGGGAAGTTGTTCGTCGCATGCAGACGGTCCAGCGCCTCACGCCAACGCCCCTCATAGACCAGATGGTTCCACTCGGGGATCAGGTTGTCGATGGGACAGCCGGTGCCGGACTGGCAAAACGGCACGCCGCAATCCATGCAGCGCGCGCCCTGGGTTTGCAGGTGGGCTACCGAGGGCTCGGTGAAGATCTCGCCATAATCGCCGATCCGCACGAGCGGCTCCCGATAGGGCACTTTCTCCCGCGAGAACTCCTTGAAACCGGTGGGTTTTCCCATGGATTTGACTCAAATCATCAAAAGGTGTTTTGAACGCGACGGGCGTCGCAAGTAGAGCGACGCGACTCGCGTCGCGAAGGATGACGCGATGGTGCTCAAGAGGACGCGGCCACAGCGGCCAGCTCCTCGAGCACGCGTTTGTAGTCGGTCGGCATGACCTTGACGAACTGGTCCAGCACCTCGGGCCATTGCTTGAGCACTTGGCGACCGACCTCGGAGCCGGTCGCCTCGGTATGCTCCTCGATCAACCCGCGCAGCTCGGCTTGGTCCTCGGGTGTGACGACCTTTTCCAACGCGACCATGCCAAGATTGCATTGGATTGGGAACTCGCCCGTGCGGTCCCAAACGTAGGCGACCCCGCCTGACATGCCCGCCGCGAAGTTGCGGCCGGTCTCGCCGAGCACGACCACGCGACCGCCGGTCATGTACTCGCAGCCATGGTCGCCCACGCCTTCGACGACCGCTCGGGCGCCACTGTTGCGGACGCAGAACCGCTCCGCCGCGCGGCCACGGAAAAACGCCTTGCCGCCTGTGGCCCCGTAGAGCACCACGTTGCCGATCAGAATATTCTCCTCGGCCTTAAACGTGCTCTGCTTGGGCGGATAGATGACGATCGTGCCTCCCGAAAGGCCCTTGCCGACATAGTCGTTGCCGTCGCCTTCAAGCTCGAGCGTCACGCCTTTGGCGAGAAACGCGCCGAAGCTCTGGCCGGCCGAGCCGTTGAACTTGAAGTGAATCGTCCCCTCGGGAAGCAGGTCTGCGCCAAATCGCTTGGCAATCTCGTTGCTCAACATCGCGCCCACGGTGCGGTTGATGTTGACGATCTCCAGCTCGTGCTCGACCTTGGCGCCATTCTCCAACGCAGGAGCGGCCAGCTCGATCAAACGATTGTCCAGCGCCAACTCCAAGCCGTGGTCTTGCTTCCGCGTGCAACGCA
This sequence comes from Planctomycetales bacterium, assembly GCA_020426845.1. GTDB lineage: Bacteria > Planctomycetota > Planctomycetia > Pirellulales > Pirellulaceae > JAGQPF01. Next base: position 3,685 of record JAGQPF010000295.1, on the reverse strand, counting down.
CGTCAACACCATCGTGTGGACGACGGGCGGGCGACAGCACGGCGGTCAAGTCGATGCCATCGGCCTTCCAATGCTCGATCGCCGCCTCCGTGTCCAGGCACTCGCTGCGGCCGATCATTTCATCCACCGTGCGGAAGCCAAGCTCCGCCATGATCTGTCGAGCGTCCTCGGCCACCATGAACAGGTAGTTGACCACGTGCTCGGGCTTGCCCTGAAACTTGGCTCGCAGCTCCGGGTCCTGAGTGGCGACGCCGACCGGACAGGTGTTCAGATGGCACTTGCGCATCATGATGCAGCCGAGCGTGATCAGCGGAGCGGTCGAGAACCCCATCTCCTCGGCGCCGAGCAAGGCGGCGATCACAACATCGCGCCCCGTCTTCAATCCGCCATCGGTCTGCAACACCACACGGCTGCGCAGGTCGTTCATCACCAGCGTCTGGTGTGTCTCCGCAATCCCCAGCTCCCAGGGAAGTCCGGCGTGCTTGATGCTGGTCAGCGGCGAGGCGCCCGTGCCGCCGGTGTCGCCCGAGATCAGGATGTGATCCGCATGTGCCTTGGCGACGCCCGAGGCGACGACGCCGACGCCGACTTCGGAGACAAGCTTGACGCTGATCCGCGCGCTGCGGTTGGCATTCTTGAGGTCGTGGATCAGCTGCGCCAAATCCTCAATCGAATAGATGTCGTGATGCGGCGGCGGGCTGATCAACCCCACGCCGGGCGTCGAGTGGCGGATGCGAGCGATGTTCTGATCGACCTTGCGGCCGGGCAGCTCGCCGCCCTCGCCGGGCTTGGCGCCTTGCGAGATCTTAATCTGTAGCTCATCGGCGTTGGTGAGATACCAGATGGTGACGCCAAACCGCCCCGAGGCGACCTGCTTGATCGCGGACCGTTTCGAATCGCCATTGGGCAGCGGCTGGAATCGCTCGGGATCCTCGCCACCCTCGCCCGTGTTGCTCTTGCCACCCAGCCGATTCATGGCGATCGCCAACGTCTCGTGCGCCTCGGCGCTAATCGAGCCAAAGCTCATCGCTCCGGTGCAAAATCGTTTGACGATCTCGGCCGCCGGCTCCACTTCATCCAGCGGAACGGGAGGTCCGGCCACGCCGGGGCGGAACTTCAGCAACCCTCGCAGCGACAAGCTGGCGCGGGCGGTTTGATTCGCGTTCTTGGCAAACCGCCAATAGGCATCGCGATCGTTCCCGCGCGCCGCAATCTGGATATCCGAGATCGCCTGCGGGTCCCAAGCATGCCGTTCGCCCTCGGCCCGCCAGTGAAACTCGCCGGGATTGGTCAGCGTCACCCGTTGGTCCGTCGCGCGCCGGGGGTAAGCGAGCCGATGGCGACGCAGCATCTCTTCGGCGAGCACTCGGAAACTGACGCCCTGCACCCGGCTGGGGGTGCCGACGAAACAGCGCTCCACGACCTCGTCCATCAACCCGAGCGCCTCGAAAATCTGAGCGCCCTTGTACGAGCGCAGTGTGGAGATGCCCATCTTGGCCATCACTTTGAGCATGCCCTTGGCGACGGCCTTGCGGTACTGCCCGACCACGTTGTCATCGGAGATCGTCGGTCCGAGCTGCCCCTCGGCGCGGGCTTGCCACAGCGACTCGAAAGCCAAGTAGGGATTGATCGCGTCGGCGCCGTAGCCCACCAACAGACAATGATGGTGGACTTCGCGGGCCTCGCCGGTTTCCAACACCAGGCCGATCCGAGTGCGTTTGGCGGCCGCCACCAAGTGATGGTGCACGGCGCCGGTGACCAACAGCGTGCTGACAGGCACCCGCTCCGCCGAGACGGCGCGGTCCGACAGCACGACAATGGTGTAACCGTCGTCAATCGCCTGCTCCGCCGCCTGACAAATCCGATCCAGGCAGGGCCTCAGTCCGTCGACGCCGTCCTCCACGGGATAGGTGATGTCGATCAGCTTGGTCCGCCACCCGTTCTTGGTCATGTCGCGGATCGCACCCAGCTCCTCATTGCTGAGAATCGGGTGTGGAACGAGCAGCCGCTGGCAATGCTGCGGAGACGTCTCCAGCAGATTTCGCTCCGGCCCGATGTAGCATTCCAACGACATGATCACCTCCTCGCGAATCGAGTCGATCGCGGGGTTGGTGACCTGGGCAAACAGTTGTTTGAAATAGTCGTAGAGCATCCGGGGTTGGTCGCTGAGACAAGCCAGCGCCGAATCGTTGCCCATCGATCCGATCGGGTCGCGGTGTTGCTGCACCATCGGGATCAGCATGAATTGCATCGTCTCGACGGTGTATCCAAACGCCTGCATGCGGCTGAGCAGCGTGTCGCGATAGAAGCCATGCGGCTCCTTCTCCGGGTGCAGATCGGCCAGCTGCATGCGATTCTCTCGCAGCCATTGCGCATAGGGCCGGCGACCGGCAAAGTCCGCCTTCAACGCCTCATCGGGAATCAGCTCGCCCTTTTCGAAGTCGACCAGAAACATTCGCCCGGGCTGCAGACGTCCCTTGAACTTGACGTTAGCCGGGTCGACCTTCAGCACGCCGACCTCGCTCGCCATGATCACTCGATCATCGTGTGTCAGGTAATAGCGGCTGGGGCGCAAGCCGTTGCGGTCGAGCACCGCGCCGATGTAGTGTCCGTCGGTGAAGGCGATCGACGCGGGTCCGTCCCAGGGCTCCATGAGCGACGAGTGATACTCGTAGAAGGCGCGTTTGGCCTCGGACATCGTCTCGTGCCGCTCCCAAGCCTCCGGAACCATCATCATCACCGCTTCCTGCAGTGTGCGCCCGGTCATCAGCAAGAACTCCAGCACGTTGTCGAACGTGCCGGAATCGGAGCAGTCGGGCTCAACCACCGGGAAGAGCTCGGGTAGTTGGTCGCCGAAGATTTCGCTCGCAGCGACACCCTCGCGAGCCCGCATCCAGTTGATGTTGCCGCGGACGGTGTTGATCTCGCCGTTGTGCGACATGAACCGCTTCGGCTGAGCTCGATCCCAGCTAGGAAACGTATTGGTCGAAAAACGCGAGTGAACCATCGCCAAATGCGTGGTGTAATCCTCGCAGGCAAGGTCGGGGAAGAACGGCAGCATCTGATCGGGCGTCAGCATGCCCTTGTAGACAATCACTTTGGTCGACAGGCTGCAGCAGTAATACAGCTTGGCCTGTGACAGAGAAGTGTCCGTCTTAATCAGATGGCTGGCCTGCTTGCGAATCAGATAGAGACGCTGCTCGAACTCCTCGCCCTCGAGCCCGTCTCCGGCCGCGACAAACAGCTGCTCGATGACCGGCATCGCCCGTCGCGCTGTCGGTCCGATGTCCGCTTCGTCGGGACGGACGGGCACCGTGCGCCAGCCCACACATGACTGCCCGTTGGCGACAATCCGCTCTTCGACGACGCGCTTGCAATGGGCGCGTTGCGCGTCATCTTGAGGCAAGAAGATCAGGCCCGCGGCGAACTGGCCCGGCGGAGGCAGCTCGACGCCAAGCTCCTCGCGAGCGACGCGCGCGAGAAACTCATGCGGCAGCGCCGTCATGATGCCTGCGCCGTCACCCGTGTTGGCCTCGCAACCACAGGCGCCACGATGGTCCATGGCGCGCAGCACATCGTCCGCGTCCAACACGATCTGGTGGCTCCGCTCGCCCTTAATGTGTGCGACAAAGCCGACGCCACAGCTGTCTTTCTCCAGATCCGGATCGTACAAGCCCGTCTTGGG
>JAGQPF010000036.1 GCA_020426845.1 Planctomycetales bacterium | reverse complement strand
CCAGGTGGACTGCTCCGTTGCCAGTTGCTTCCGGACCCGCGCGAGCTCCTTTTCGAGCTTTTCGTTTTGGGCGTGCAGTTCGTCACTGGCCGATCGCAGCTGATCGCGTTCGACGGTCCAAGCCTCCAGCTCGCCCGTGCGCCCTTGCTCGGCGTCGGCGAGCTCGCCGTGCAGCTTTTCGAGCTGAGCTTGCAGTGCGTCACTGGCCGCTTTGAGCTGCTCGCGTTCGGCGGTCCACGCCTCTTGCTCGCCCGTGTGCCGCTGTTGAGTGTCGGTCAGCTCGGCACGCAGTTGCTCGACCTGAGTGTGCAGTTCGTCACTGGCCGCACCGAGCTGCTCGCGTTCGGCAGTCCACGCCTCTTGCTCGCCGGTGTGCCGCTGTTGAGTGTCGGTCAGCTCGGCACGCAGTTGCTCGACCTGAGTGCGCCGTTCGTCACTGGCCGCACCGAGCTGCTCGCGTTCGGCGGTCCACGCCTCCTGCTCGCTGGCTTGCAGTTGCTGGGCTGTTCGGAGTTCATATTGCAGCTGCTCGACTTGCTGCTGCTGCTCGCTTTGCGATAACAGCAATGCGTTTCGCTCGGACTGCCAACTCTGTTGGTCGTCCGCGTGTTGTTGCTCGGCCTCGGATAGCTCGTGACGAAGTTGGTCGAGGCGGCCCGCATGAGCGGTCTCCAGCTCGCTCCGTTCCAATGTCCAGGCCTCGCGCGCGGACTCGAGCGTCGCGGTTGCCGCCGCGGCTTGAGACTGCCAATGCTCGCAGGCTTCCAGGTTTTGGCGAGCGTCCTCGCGCGCTGTCTCGGCGGCGGACTGCAAGCTGAGCTCGGCGGCCTGCCACTGCGTCTCGGAAACTCGCTGCTGCTCCTGACTGTCATCGAGATCGCGTTGCAGTCGGTCGGCGCGATCGCGCCACTCGTTGATCTCGGCGCCCAGATCGCGAAGGGATTGTTGATGTGCGGCGTCGCGATCTCGCTGTTCACGCTTCAGAGATTTGAGGCGTCCTTCCAACTCCGTTCGCTTTTCGTCCCAGCGCTGGGCTTCGGCTTTTTGGCTGGCAATCGCCTCCTCGAGCTGCGTTTGCAGCCGGCTCACCTCTTCGCGGTGCTTGGCGCAGGCGACCTCGAGCCGACGGACGTTCTCTTGCCAATCGGCGATGGCTTCCGTGTGCTCTCGGGCCTCGCTTTCGAGTGCTTCACGGAGTCGCGAGACGGTCGTCTCCACCTCGGACACCTTGCGCTCGAGGCTCGCGCGAACTTTGGTCAACTCAGCTTGCTGCTGTTGCAGCAGCTCGTTGGCTGTGGTTTGCTCCTGCAATTGTCCGCGGACACCGGCGACTTCGACTCGCAGTTCCTCGAGCTCGCGGTGCAAGCCTTCCCGCTCGTTGCCGGCCGCCGCGAGTTTCTCGCGCAGCTCACTTTGCTCAACGGTGGTGGTTGTGAGCCGTTGGTGGAGCTCAGCCTTCTCGTTCTCGGTGGACGCCAATTGCTCGGTCAGTGCGGCCTTTTCGACTCGCAGGGCGGCGAGCTGTTCACCCAGCGCGCTGCGTTCCGTGCGGGACGTTACGAGTTGGCTCCGCTCGGTCGCCAGCGAGTTCTCCATCTCCTCGGCGCGCCGCTCTAGCTCGCGCAGTTCCTCGCGACAACGTCGCTCTTCTGCTTCGATCCGTCGGCAGGTCAGCTCCGCTTCACGCTGAGCCGATTTCTGATGATCCAACGCTTCGCGCAGCTTGGTTGATTCGGCGTGCAGCTGGTCAACACGCTCAGTCAGCTCTCGCTGCAGTTGTTCGGCCGAGTCACGCTCCTCGACAACGATGGCGTGATTGCCACGCTCCTCTTCCAATTGCTCGCGGAGCGTGTCGACACTGCGAACCGCCTCGCCCAGTCGCACTTGAAGCGACTCCCGCAGCCGCTGCTCCTCCTCGCACTGAATGTGGGAGGTCTCAAGCTGAGCGCGCAGTTGCTGCAGCAGCTCGCTTTGGGCCGCGAGCTCTTGTAGCTGTTCCTCGGCGCGACGCTCGACTTCATCCAACAGCACGGTCTGACGATGCATCCGGTGCATCTCCAGCTCGTGTTGCTCGGCTTGCTTCGCCAGCAGGTTCTGCTGGCATTGGAGCTGGTTGAGCAGCGTTTGCCGCTCCTCGGCCCAGGACTCCAGTTGGGAGCGCTGGTGTTCGAGCTCGCGGCGCAGATGCTCCAATTGACCGCGGTCGTCGGCGTGGTGCTGTTTGAGCTGTGTGTGTTCGGCGCGTTGGTGGCGGAGCTGGTTGCTCAGCTCGTTGAGCCGCAGCTCCAGCTCGCGGTTCTTCTCGACAGCCGCGGTGAAATCGTTCTCGCGTTGCTGGAACACGCAACGGAGCGACTCGAGCTCCTCGGCGAGCTCATCTCGCTCCAAAGCCAAGTCGCGCAGCTGCAGGGCGAGTCGTCCGCGATCTTGATTCGTGTTCTCCAGCTGCAGTTGCGAGTTCTCGAGCCGCGCCAAAGCGACTTCCAAACGCTCTTGGGCGGCTGTCAGCCGATTGGTGAGGTCGGTGCGATCTGCCTTGTCGTCGTACGAAAACTGCCGTGAGGCAGATTCGATGTCCTCCTGCATCTGGTGGAGTCGCTGTTGCCACCCATCTTCCGCAGAGACGTCGTGGGGAGTCGCTGTCGACAGCCCCAGGTCGAGCACCTCGAGTTGAACGGGTCCCATGTCCAGGAAGTCGCCGGCGTGCAGCGCCGCTTCGCGGAATGGCTCTCCATTGAGCAGGCCTCCCGGAGCCTGGGCGTGGGCCACGACGCCGTGGGGACTGCGGCGAATGAGGCAGTGGTGAGGCGCGATGGTGCCGAAACGCAGCTGTAGTTCACAGTCGGAGTCCGAGCCAATCCAGCACTTGGCCCCCGGGAATTGCAGCACACGGCCACTCTGATTGCCGCCGTGGACTTTGAGCACCAAGGGATGCGTGAGCGCCGTCTGTTCGGTGGGCGAAGTGGTATTGGGCATGATGTCGCTTCGTTCTTGACGGTTCGCCGCGGCCAGGGCTGCGACTGACGGGCCGGACAAGCCGACCCCATGGCAGGGATGAACAGTCCGGTTGGCCGGTGGACCTCAGGCTGTTGGCAGTTGGTGGGAGCAAATCAACCGCCCGGGAATGGCGCGGTTGCCTGTACAGATCACAAGGACGCACAGTTTTCGCCTGAGAGGATTTAGCTCATAGGAAGGGGAGGGTCAAAAAACGTCCACGCTTTCTGCGGCAATTTCCGACTTCAGGGTCTGCATGGGCGTCTTGCCCCCTGAGCACGGGTGGCGGCTGTCCGGTCAGCTACTTGGCAGCTATTTTTTTCATTTCCACTGCCGTTTGTGACGATGAATCGCCTTGTGGGGACTGTGCGGGCTGTGCCGCCCCGCGTGTTCCCAGGGCAAAGCAGTGGGAGCGAACCGCAAACCGCGGGAATTGCAGATTTTTCCACGCGAGACCGGCTGGGAGGCGGTTCGGGGCATGCGCTGCGTCGGCAATTGTCCATCGGCGTTTGGCACGTCGCGCCGGCCGTGCCGGCAGGTTGGGGCAAGCGTCGTAATCGACTTTGCTGTAAGGCTTTGCGTTGATGTCCCGAGTTGATGCCGGCGGCCGTAAAACAACCGAAGCGGAGGGGAGCTTGCCGAGCAAGGTACGATAGTGGTGCGTTCGGAAGGGAGCTTCGGGCTCCCGCTCGTAAGATGGTGTTCATCGTGCGAGTGCGAACGACCTCGGGAAGCTCGGCCAACCACCGGGACTGATCAGCGGGAACGACGACGCTCGTACATTGGGTGACTGTGATGGCCAGAAAAGACGCGATCCTGAAATTGCATCAGGTGTTGGTCAAACGGCGAGATGCGCTTCGCCAAGCTTTGGCGGGTGATCTCAGCCTGCTCAAAGAATTGCGCGATCAACAGGGAGGCGATGTCGTCGATTTTGCGCTCGATTCGGCTCAGGACGAGATCAGCTCGCAGTTGGCGGAAGTCGAAAGTCGCGAGTTGTCGCAGATTGACGGCGCGCTTGAGCGGATCCGCGAGGGCCGATATGGGCTTTGCGAAATCTGCAACAAGCCGATCCCGCTCGCCCGGCTGCAAGCCCTGCCCTATGCCCAATCTTGTATTAACTGCCAACGCGAGTTGGAAGCAAGTGGAGGCAACTGGGACAGGGACAGCATGCTGTCCGACAATGTCGAGTTCGATGTGCCGTAGTTAGTTGCAGGTTGGTCGTGTTGCCAGCTGAAGGCACGACGCGAAGGCGCGAAGCGACACTGCGAGAATGTGACGACTTGATGACGGTCACGACTTGACGGTCCATCTGGCGGTAAGCTGCGAAGCTTCGCGGCGCCACCACAGGCCGGAGATTCCCTGGCCTATTGCCATACACACGACTGATTGAAACTGCCACATGGACGTGGCGCCGGCTACACCAGGGAGGGAACCGCCATGCGACGAACGGTCGTCTACTTTGCACTCGGAATGGCCTGTTGCTTGGCCGACGGCTTTGTCAGTTCGACCCGTGCGCAAGATTCCGGCAAGACGTCCCCGCCCGCCGCACTTCCGCCCGCTGCCGACTTGCCGGGCATCCTGCCCGCCACTCGCGACGAACTCCCCTCAGCTCCGGGGTCGCTGTCCACAAGTCCTGACCAACCGTTGGCGCCGCTGCGACCGGACGCTCCGGAAGTGACCGACGAGCCCGCAGGCGAACCCTCCTCCCGGCGACCCGACGCTGTGTCTGAGTTGCCCGAGTTGCCCCGGGGCCCGACTCGGTTGGCGACGCGTCCGGATGGCTCGCCGTCTCGAACGGCTCCGGTGGGGTCCGGTGGGCCTGCCGAAGAGCGGCCGAATTTGGCGCTGCAATCGGAGCGCGACCGTGAGTACCTGGCGATCGCCGCCGAGGTGGCTGCGCTGGAGCGACAGACCAATCTGCTGAAACGAGTCGTCCGCTTGGTGCAGCCGACCGTGGTGCACATCGAGGCGAAGAAGCAGCGACCGGTGGTGCGTTACCGCGAAGATGCCAAACCCGTTGAAGAGGCTGGCTCCGGTGTGGCGGTGTCGCTGAACGATCAGCTTTATATCATCACTAACCGGCACGTGATCGCCAACGCGGCCCTAAGCGATATTCTGCTCAAGGGCGCAGACGGGCAAGAGATCGAGCCCAAGTCAGTGCTGACGGATCGCGCCAGCGACCTGGCCTTGATTGCCGTCTCGCGCCACGCGCCGTTGGTGCCTGCCCGTTTGGGCAGCAGCAAGAAACTGGAGATTGGCGACTTTGTGCTCGCAGTCGGCAGCCCGTTTGGCCTGAGCCACTCCGTCACCTACGGAATTGTCAGCGCCAAGGGGCGTCGCGATCTGGAAGTTGGAGCCAACGGCGTGCAGTATCAAGACTTCATTCAGACAGACGCGGCGATCAATCCGGGCAACAGCGGCGGCCCCTTGTTGAATTTGCGAGGCGAGGTGGTTGGCATCAACACCGCCATCTTTAGCGCGTCGGGCGGCAATGAAGGCATCGGATTCGCATTGCCGATCGACATGGTCGCGTTTGTTGCCGAGCAACTGGTCAAGCAAGGCCGCGTGTCGCGCGCCTATTTGGGCGTGCATCTGGACAGCCGCTTTGACGCCGAAGCATCGCGACAGCTGGGGTTGAAGCGTCCCTACGGCGCCCGGGTCTCGGGCGTCACGCCGAATTCGCCGGCCGCTCGAGCGAGACTCCAAGTGGGCGACGTGATTCTCAACTTCGACGAGACAGAGGTCGAGGACGACGCGCATCTGATCAATATGGTCAGCACCACCGAGCTCGGAAAGCGAGTGCGGCTGACCGTGCTCCGCAGCAACCGCATTGAGCACGTTGACGTGATCGTCAGCCAACGCAGCGAATACGAGCTGGAAGGCTGACGATCCGGTGTTTTGAACGGCTTCCTAACCTAAGGAAAACGGGAAAAACAAATTCCCCCGGCGGATTGGCGTTCGGACCAAAACGCTGCGGAAAACGTCCAAGTGCCAATCCGCAATTCGGGAAGTTGTTTTTCCCTAGATCCTAAGCCAATCGCATTCATGAAGTGTGCCAATCGATCCCGCACTCGAGGCACTGGCAGGCCGTAGGCGTGCGCAGCAGCTCGCCGCACGATGGGCAGTGGATCCGGTGGTCCTTCTCGTGGTCGTATGTCTTCGCCGCCGCCGAGCTCTTGATGCGCCGCAGCCCTTTGTCGATTTCGATCGCATGGGTCTCCCAACAAGCCACGTCTGCTTCGGCAGCTGGTCCGCCCGAGCAGGCAATGCACTCCTGGCCAAGCTCGTACCAGTTCTCCCAGATCCGCCGAAAGGCGGCCAACGCGCGCGGTTGCCTGGCGACAACGTTCACATTGGCAGCCTCAATCTTCGCCGCGATCTCCGGCGAATAGGGGCGCATGATAGATGCCCCCTTGGTTGCAAGCGCAAGTACATGCGCGATCACACGATGATCCTCAGCGTGGTCAACCATTGCTTTACAAGACCTTCGTTACTGTTCATTTTGACCAAAGCTTGGCAGCATCGCCAATTCCATCGTGATGCAGTAGTCCTGAAAACCCGCTGACTTCCAGAATTGAATGGCGCCTGCGTTGCCTGTCAGGACGTCGAGGCGGATTCGGCACGAACTCCGCCAATGGTTCTGGATCAGCCAATTCAATGCGGCGCTGCCCAGTCCTTGTCGACGCTTCGCGGGCACGATGAAGAACTGACGCAAGTAGGTCCACTCCTGCTCGTGCTTGTAAAGTGCATACCCGACGGTCGCCTCGTCGAGCAGGAAGATCGCGGCTTGGTACTCACCGGCGAGCCAATTCTTCATGCGGTGCTCGAGTTCCAGCGCCGACATTGCATTGCGATGGCCCTCGTCGCGGATCAGCTGCCGATTCATCTCGGCGAGTTGAGCAAAGTCGGCGGCGGTCGCAATCCTGCCCGTAAGATTCTCGCTTTCGGAGTTCATCATCAAGGCTCCGTGAACGTCGAGTTTCAGCAATCTGCTACTCGGGATCGACCTTGGAAAAACAGTAGTGCTGATGGTGCCCAAGCGAGTCGAAGTGTCTCCTTTTCATCCCCGGCCTTCGAGCGCAGCTTCAATCTCTGCCCGCTCCTGCTCGCTCTCGGCATGCTTCAGCTCCTTGCGCAGCACAGGGCCAGCCTCCTGTCTCTCCGAGTACATCGCCAGCCCGATCGCGCAGCGAACTCTCACATCACGATTGGGATGTTCGAGCAACTTCACCATTTGGTCCGCAATCTCGCGGTCGTCATCTGTCCAAATGGCGAGTAACGTCGCGATCGCTGAGCGGCCCTTGTCTTGATGGACAACGGCGTGCAGCAGGTGTGGCGCGGCCGTTTTGCCGATATCCAACAGCGTTTCTTCGGCGGTGTCGCGGATCGTCTCGTTTTCGTGGCCCAGTGCCGACGTCAGCGTGCGAATGGTCGGCAGCTCGCTGGATGCGACAGCCGCAATCGCGTCGCTTGCTGCCCACTTTACTTCGAAGGCTTCACAGGCCATGGCCTGCAGCAGATCGGGCAGCAAGCTGGCGGCGGCTGGCCCAAGCACACAGACGGCGTCGCAAGCGGCCGGGCTGGGGTGCGGCATTTGCAACGCCTGCCTCAGCACAGGGAGCGACTTCTCGGTATGACGGTTTGTCGTCCACAGGGCCTCGGCGGCCTTGACGGCCACAGTGGGATCGCTATCGAGCGCTTTTAGCAGTGCGGGCAGCGCGTCTTTGGCATCGGGTCCGATGTCCCGCAAGACTTCGCAGGCCTCGACCGAGGCTCGGCTGTCTTGCTGCACAACGCGGCACAGGCCGGGTACTGCAACGGCAAGATCTGTCGTTGGCGCCAGCTCCTTGAGCTGCCTGGCAACGTAGCTTGCCACTCGCTCGGAATCATCCTGCAATCCGACCACGAGCAGCGGGATTCGCTCATCTGGCGGCAGCCCCAGCTCGTTCAGGAAGTAGTGGGCGCACCAGCGGACATCGACTGCTTCATGCTGCAAGAGCGTCCGTGCCTTGGGCACTGCAGACCGGATCGCAGCTTCCGCGTCCTTGTCATGGTTCTCTTGTGTGTAGAAATTGAGATCGCCCAATGCGTGCAATGCTGCGGCTCGGTCGGTGGCGGTGTCGCTGTCAAGCAATGCGACCAGCGAGTGGACTGTGTCGGTTCGACAACCTCCGATCTGCGATAGCGCCCAGATGACCCGTCCACGGACTGCGGGAACGGGATCCTTGAGACGCATGCGGAGTGCGGCTTCCGCAGGCAATCCCCGTTCAACCATCCAGCCGATCGCATGTGCGGCGCCATCGCGAACGAGTGGATTCTCGTCGGCAAGTTCAGCTTGGACCGCTGGCAGCGACTGTGGACCGCCATTGGCTAGCGCCCAGGATGCATTTTCGCGAACCATCTTATCCTCATCGCCCAATGCCACCAGCAGGTATGCCGTGGCGGCGAGAACTAGCCGGCCGTCGTCGCGTTCGCTGAGGCGATGCAGCGCCTCGGCGCCCTCGCGACGGGCTTCGGGGTCCTCGCTGCGCAGCTGCTCGACGAAGGGCCGGAGCTCGGCGTCCAGGTCGTTCGGATTCGGCAGCGCGTCGGCGGTCATGGCGGGTTGCTGCGGTGTCTGCGCATTCGCCACAGAATCTGCAGGCGCCACGGCTTGTCGCTTTTGCCCGCCGCATCCCAATGCCAAACCGGCTCCCAACAACACCGTCCAACTCGCTCGCATGTGATGCTCCGTAGTTGTCGAACCGGTTGGCCCGTGAATGCGTTTGTCGTCAGCGTTTCTTCTTGCGAGTCGCGAGTTTCTGGTGCAGGATTTCTACTTCCACCGCCAAGTTGGGCTGCATCTCGGCGAGACGGCTGGGAATATCACGGCTGGCGTGGATCACTGTGAGCAGGAAGGTCGTGTTTTGTTGGACGTCACAAACCAGCAGGTGCTTGTTCACTTGGTAGAGCTGCAACTTGGGATGCAGGCCTTCGTCAACTCGCAGGAGTTTGGGGCTCTCCTGCAAGCGGGCAAGCGCCGCTTCGATGTCGCTGATGTACTTGCTGGCTGCTTTCTTGCCGAATTGCTCGGTCGAATACTGCTCGATCTCGGAGATATCGTGTAGCGCCCGTTCGGTCAGTAGCAGGTTCGCCTTGGTCTTCCTGTCGCTCACTTACGAGCTCTCTTGAGCATCCCCTTCAGATCGCCATCGAAAGCAACGGTGCGCCCCGCGATTGCGTCTTGGTAGCCTTCAACGATCGCCTCGCGCACTTCTGCCGCCTCTTGCTCAATCTTGTGGCGACGAATGATATCTCGAACGAACTCGCTAGGAGTTGCGTAGAGAGTGCCGTCACCGCAGTTTCGATCGATGAAAGCCCGCAGTTCGTCGGTCAGGGATAGATTGAGAGAACTGGCCATGGCGGCCTCCTGGTGTGCGACTCAAGAAGTATAGGCATCGACCGTTTATTGTCAATATCCGTCATTCGGTGCCCGATTGGGTATCGCTGCCTAACACCCACCGAGGCACTGTCAGCGTTCGCAGGAGAACTTGAATGGCAGTCCAGATAAATAGCGAAGCAAGTGTCAACCGGTATTGGTTGAGATTGCCAAGCATGAGCACCTCCCCGTGGCGACCAGATTTACACCGAGAGTTAGACCACCGAGATTTATAGACCACCGAGATTTAGAAGTCCGGCATCTCGCAGCCCTCCTTGAGCGCTGGCCAGCAGGTCAAACCTGCAGCTTAGCCGGACGTCTACGAGTTGCCTCGCGATTTACACCGAGATTTCACCGAGATTAGACAGTCTTTCACCGAGACCGAGATTTAGACAGTCTTTGGCAAACATAAGACAGTCTATGCCGAATAATCGGCTCGCGGCCTGGTACTCACCGGCGAGCCAGTCCTTCATGCGGTGCTCGAGTTCCGGCGCTGACATTGCATTGCGATGGCCCTCGTCGCGGATCAACTGCCGATTCATCTCGGCGAGTTGAGCAAAGTCGGCGGCGGTCGCAATCCTGCCCGCAAGATTCTCGCTTTCGAAGTTCAACATCAAGGCTCCGTGAACGTCGAGTTTCAGCATCCGCTACTCGGGATCGACCTTGGAAAACCAGTAGTGCTGATGGTGCCCAAGCGAGTCGAAGTGCCTCACCCAGCAATCGGCATCTCGTTTGCTCGTTCGCTCCCCAACCTTGAACGGATTCCCGTCCGTGCCCTGACGCCAGACTTGGTAAGATCGTAGCGACTCAATCTCAGCCTGTCGCTCTGGGTAGGCCAAAAGCAAACGACGGATCTCCGAGTCGAAGAGTTTCGGCTCAATTGGCTCACAGCAGCCACTTGAGAAAGGAATGTGCCGGAGCACATGTTGGATTTCCGGCGAATCAGCCCTAACCAAACCTCCCTCGCCGGCGTGAAGAAATCGATAGGCAACTTGCAGTCCGCAAGGATAATCGAATGCCCAAAAGTCGGCATTGCCCAGCTCTTCGACCTTTGCCGTGAGCATGGGCGGGCCAAGGTAATCAGGCACTGCTGTGCGCGGGACATTCACCGCAATTAAGTATGCAGGCAAATCGGGAAAACGCACTGGAAGCTGAAGGGGCCTGGGGGCTTCTGCTTCTGCCATCGTCTCATCCTCCTCCGGGTTGCGATCTGCTTGGTGCGCCGTTTGACGGTGCACTAGCCAGCTTGCACCCCGTCAGCCAGAGACAAACTCGTGTCAGCAAAGAACCAAGGAGTGAGCAACGCCGATGAGACCAATTTACCCCATCCTGAAGCCGCTCGACTGGCCGCACGCGGAGAAAGTGGCATGTTGTTCGCTGTCCGACGAATTCACCTTTCCGCCGCTGATTGCGTTTGGCTTCGACACGCCAGAACGATTCGAGTTTCTGCCCGTATCCGACGACCTCGACTATGACGAGCTTTACGAGCAGGCGATCCACAATCTCGTCCAGCACGAGTGCCAATGGGAACGGTTTGAAATCGAGGGCCTCGAGTTTGTAACCTGCTCGGGCAGAACCTTTTCCGCCGAGAAATTGCTCGACGTGGAGTTCATGCAACGGGCCGGCGAACTGCTGTCGTGCGGCAACGCTCTGGCAGCAGCGCCTCGGCGCACCTGCTTGTTTGCGACCAAGCAGGATCTGGACGAGCCGGACGAGAAGCGAAATCGGCGCTACGACATGTTCAATCAGATGATCTTGCACACATTCGAAGACGACTCATACGGCCACGCGCCGATCTCCAAGGCCATCTATCTGCTCGATGACGGCGAAGTCTACGAGGCCGTTGAGGCCGGTTGGGAAGACTGAGTGAACGCTGGAGTCGACGCTAGAAGGCGATTTTTGTCGAAGCGACGAAACTTTGAGGAGCGAAGTAATGGGAGCGAGCGTGACTTTCCGCTTAGATCGCGAACTGCCCGACTCGCTCGCAACGACTTCCTCTCGGAAGTGCCATGTCGCGGTCGACATTTTCGATGGCAAGCGGCTCGTGGAGGTCCTTGATCACCTCGAAGCGTTGGGCGTCGAAATCGTGTCTGCGATCAGCATCGAGCTGAAGCACCGGTTGGTCCACGAATGGGAAACGCCGGACCCGGACTGGGTGGCCGCCGTCGTCGCCAGCAACAATCACGAGTGGCTTGCGGACGACTCTTACGTCTGGCCGTTCGATTGGTCGCAGCAGCGCGTCGTGCCGGAGCAGCCACTGCGAGTGTACACGGCTCCCCGCGGGGTATTCTCGGGACTTGGCCACCATTTCGGAGCTCGGGCATCTTTCCGAAGATTCGTCGAGTCGATGCCCGAGTCCTTCGAGTTCACGGCCGGGGATGTTGTCCGCAAGGGGAAGACGCTCGAGAGCTGGTCACGACTCGAACCTCTCCGAGACGTCTCGATCTTATCTGCCGATTCACTCGGCGCCATCTCCACCACTCGTCATCCCCAACCATTTCGCTCCCACATTCTGTGGATGGGCAGCCGATTGCGAGAGGATTTCGGCTACGCTTGGGACCCACTTTGGCACGGGTGGCTGGAACAGGAACGATCCGTTGTGGTTCCCGTCGGCACCGCCATCAAGCTGAGCAGACGATTTCCGGGCGACTTTCTTGGCTATCCCGTCCTTGACCGAGAGTCCGCCATGGCAGTTCGCGCGATCGAGGCTGTTCAGATGGTCCGCGAACGTCTCCCGATGAAGGGCTGGAGCTAGCTAGAAATGTTGGAAGAACAACAGCTGCAAGAACTGCATGAGTTTGTCTCAGGCAACAGGGGTTGGGAGCAATGGCCGAGATGGCTAGCGATCAATGCATCGTCATTAGCGAGGCAGCTAGATCGAGAGCAGTTTGCACGATTGAAGGAGAACCCGCTCGAGGAGATTCCCGTCCTGCTCAGAGATTTTTCCGCAACGGTTGTTTCGACATCGCCAACGATTGTTCGTGATCCCATCGAGAACGATCCGGCAATTCGTGCCATTGTGGATGCGGCCGAAGCCCAAGCGATTGAGGAGCTAGGGATACATGACGACAGTCAGCCTGGAGTTTGCCACAGGATCTGGGCAGCGCAAACGAGGATTCTCAAGGAGACGCACGGTATCGAGTGGCGCAGTCCAGCAGAGCTGAATGAAGACGTAGTATTCGACTGAGGTTTGTCAATGAGTCGCCGCGCAGAATCGCGCGCAGGTGTGACAGCAGTGTGGCACTCGGGAAGCGGCGCGGGCCCTGCCGCTCAGAGCTGGCTCGTTGGCCTATTGGCCAAGCCACGGGCCAACGGACTACGTGTAGTCGTTGGCTCGGCGGAGTCCGCGGACGAGGCTGTCGGTGATGGCCGCGGCGTGCGCCGAGATGGCCACCTCCATGTTGGAGCGAAGCCCGACGTTGGGCCGTCGATCGAAGACCGTGGCGCCCATCGTCAGCTCGCCTCGCGTCTCGACGTCGCCAAGCATCTCCTCCGTCTCGAAGAGCTCTGGATGCAGCAGAGCGATCAACGCCACGGCCTCAGGCAACTGAATGCTCTCGGTGCCCAGGCCCTGGCGGTAAGAGCGAAAGTAGAACGGCACGATCTGCCGCAGCAACATGCCGGCTCGAGTCGTATCGGCAGGCAGCTGGTCGATCAG
Organism: Planctomycetales bacterium; assembly: GCA_020426845.1. Taxonomy (GTDB): domain Bacteria; phylum Planctomycetota; class Planctomycetia; order Pirellulales; family Pirellulaceae; genus JAGQPF01. The sequence continues at coordinate 7,204 of JAGQPF010000036.1, read as the reverse complement.
GTCGAGGTGGAACGGGACGCGCCGGGTGACGTCCAGCGAGACCAGGGTCTTTGTCGTGGGTGACTGAAAGACCTCCCGCGCGCCGACGGGGTCGTAGTGCATGTTGAACTCGGCCGCCGGCGTCACGTTGCCGACCCCGCCCCAACTGCCGCCGGCGATCACGAGCCGGTCAATCATCGTTGGCAGCATCGGATCGCGCTGAAATGCCCGGGCCACGTTCGTCAAGGGACCCAGGCAAAGGATGCTGATCTCGTCCGGATTGGCGCGGACCTCGTCGATGATCAGCTTCTCCGACAGGTGCGTGTGCTGGTGCCGGACGCTTTTGAGGTTCGAGTTTCCGAGACCGTCAGTGCCCTGCGAGGGGACATGGGTCACCGGCGGCGCCTGCTCGAGATCCATCGCCGCGCCGGCGCGGGGCATGCGAGGCGGATCGAGGTGGTCGATGAGCGTCTGGGTGTTGAGCGTCGCTTGCTTGGCCGAGACACAGCCAGCCACAGCCGTGACCGCGACGACCTCGAGTCGAGGGTCGAACAGAGCCATGCACAGAGCGACTGCCTCGCCAATGCCGGGGTCGCCGTCGATAATCACCTTTCGTGTCATGGTAGAGAATTGTAAGATTCCAACAGCCGCCGAACAACCAGGAGGGCATTCGCGGCCCACGCGCCCTCCATCCCCGCTCGGCCCTGCTCCCCCAACCGCACGTTCAGGAGCGGCCCGCTCTCATCCCGCCGACGCGTCGCATCCGATGACTCATCCCATTTTGCAGCAGCTCAGCGACGGCGAACCCCTGGATATGGAGTCGATGCGCTCCGTGATTCACGAGGTGATGGAGGGCGCCTGGGAAGACGCTTCGCTGGCCGAACTGCTGACGTTGTTGCACAAAAAGGGAGAGACGGCAGAAGAGATCGCCGGGGCCGCCGCAGCGCTGCGGGCCCACATGACTCGCATCCCTGTGGATCGTGACGACTTGATCGACACCTGTGGCACCGGCGGCGACGGGTCCGGGACCTTTAACATCAGCACGGCCGCGGCGCTGGTTGCTGCAGCGGCCGGAGCGGTCGTGGCCAAGCACGGCAATCGCAAGATCACCAGTAAAACCGGCTCGGCCGACGTGTTGCTGGAGCTGGGCGTCAACATCGAGGCCTCTCCGGAGCAGGTCGTCCGCTGCATCGAGGAGGTCGGGATCGGGTTCTGCTTTGCGCCCTCATTGCATCCGGCGATGAAACGCGTGGGCGCGGTGCGGCGGAACCTGCCGTTTCCGACAATTTTCAATCTGCTCGGTCCGCTCAGCAATCCAGCCTCGGCGCCGTATCAACTGCTGGGCGTGGGGCGTCCCGAATTGCGAATTCGACTCGCCGAAGCGCTGCGGCTGCTCGGGGCCCGCCGGGCCGCGGTGGTGTGCGGCGCGGATGGCATGGACGAAGTTACGCTCGAGGGCGAGACGCAAGTGTCGCTGGTCGCCGATGGCGAAGTTTCCGATTTGACCTGGCTGCCCGAGGATTTCGGCGTCTCCCCCGGCGCCGACGACAGCTTGCTGGCGAACGACCCGGCCGAAAGCGCCGCAGTCATTCGGCGAGTGCTCGAGGGCGAGCACAGCGCGGCGCGCAACATCGTGGTGCTCAACGCCGGCGCAGCCCTCTGGACCGCGGGGCTGGCCGCCTCGACACAGGCCGCCGGCGCCCGCGCTGCGGAGGCCATTGACTCGGGCAAGGCGCGGGAGCTGTTGGCGACTTTGGCGCAAGTCTCCGCCTCCTGAAACCTATTGACCGCACATGAACTCAGCCACCTTGCGACTGGTTCTGCTCGTCTCTTGTGCGCATGCGCTGGTGCATGTCTACGAGCTGTCGCTGCCGTCGCTGGAGCTGCTGATCGGCGCCGAGTATGCGCCGGATGTCGACCCAGCCGACGTGGCTCGCGTCAGCAAACAACGCATGGGCCTGTTGGCCAACACCTGGCGGCTGCCGTTTGGCTTCGGGGCATTGCTCGCGGGATGGTTGGTGGCGCGATTCGGCGCTAGACCGATGCTGATTCTCTACCTGGCCGGCTGCTCAGCGATGTGCCTGGCGGCTGGACTGCGCGTCTCGTTCGCGACGTTGTTCGGCGTCATGTTTCTGATGGGCGCCTTCGCGTCGATCTACCATCCTGCCGGCTTGACGCTGATTAGTTGCGAGACGCCGGCGGCCAGCCGCGCGAGGGCGCTGGGGCTGCACGGCATTTTCGGGTCGGCGGGAATCGCCGCGGCGCCGTTTCTGGTCGGACTGCTGCGCTGGTTCGGCGCGGATTGGCGCACCTGTTACTGGTGGCTGGCGCTGCCCAGCGCTGCGCTGGCAATGACACTTTTCCGTCACTGGGGCAGAGCCAAGGCGCCGTTATCCCCGGCCATCCCGGCCACATCGCCAGCGCCTGCATCCGCCAAGGCAGAAAACAAAGGCGCGGCGCCGCCCAAGCCCATCGCGCTCGACCCGGATCGCGCCGAGTGGCGGTCGTTCTCCGTTCTGATGGTTGTCACCGTGCTGCAGGGCCTGGTCTACACGGGAGTGCTCTGCTTCTTGACCCGATATCTCTCGTCGAGCCCGCTGGTGTCGCAGCTGGTGTCGGCCGACGGAGGATCGAGCGAGCACGTGGCCACCGCCAACATGATTTCAGCGTTTGTGCTGGCGATGGGCTGTCTCGGACAATATTCGGCCGGGCGATTCGCGCGGCTCGAGCGTCTTGAGCGGCAACTGCTGCAGGTGACGGCGGCCAACGTGCCGCTGCTATTGTGGATGTCTCTAGCCACCGGCAACCAGCGGGTTTGGGCCGCGGCGACTTTTTCGACGGTCCACTTCATGCATCAGCCACTCTACAACAGCCTGATCGCCCTCTACACGCCCGTTCGCTTGCGCAGCTCCTGTTACGGATTCAGCTTTGCCATGTCCTTTGGGTTGGGGAGTTTTGGCGCCGCGCTGGTGGGCTATAGCGCCAACGATCAACAGGCCTACCAGTGGCTGGCGAGCCTGGCGGCAGTGTCGACCCTCGTGGCCGTGCTCTTATGGCGAGTGGCGCCCAGCCGGGCGGCAGTGTGAGAAAGCCGGTACGATTCCGGCTATCATCATCTGTGAGTCCCTCGCTCCCCAGTCTGTTCGGAAATCAATCATGCAAACTACGCCAGTCCTGCCCAGCCAGCTTTCCGAATCGGTGATCGCCGTGCCGCCTTTGGCACGAGCCGTCTCGGGCGCGATTGACCAAGCCGAGAATGCGAAGATCATTCGTTATCTTGAGCGCGGCGGCGTCAGCACCCTGCTCTATGGCGGCAACGCCCTGCTCTACCATGTGGCCCTGAGCGAATACGCCGGTCTGTTGAAAACGCTGGTTGAGGCCGCCGCATCGGACACACTGGTCATTCCGTCGGTGGGACCCGCGTACGGCATGATGATGGATCAAGCCGAAGTGCTGCGGGACTTCGACTTCCCGACGTCGATGATTCTGCCCCAGCGAGAAGTCTGCACCTCGGCGGGATTGGCGATTGCCGTGCGCCGGTTTGTCGACCGCACCGGGCGGCCCGCAGTGCTCTATATCAAGCACTCCGGATTCGTCGAAGTAGAGGACGTCGCGCGAATGATGGAGGACGGGCTGCTGTCGTGGATCAAGTACGCCATCGTTCGTGAGAACACTTCCGAGGACGACTATCTGCGGCAGCTGATCGATCGCGTCGGGGGCGAGCGAGTGGTGAGCGGCATCGGCGAGCAGCCGGCCATCGTGCATATGAGAGACTTTGGCGCCGCCGGATTCACCTCCGGATGCGTCTGCATCGCTCCGGCGCTCTCGATGCAGATGCTCGCCGCGGTGCGTCGAGCCGATCTTGGCGAGGCCGAGCGAATCCGCTCCATCTTTCGCCCGCTGGAAAACCTGCGCAACGAGATCAACCCGGTTCGCGTTCTGCACGCCGCCGTCTCGTTAGCCGGCATTGCGGAGACGGGACCAATCTCGCCTTTGATGTCCGAGGTCGGCGCCGCCGAGGCTGACAGAATCAGCGCCGCGACGCAGGACTTGTTGCAAGCTTGCTCTTCCCCGTAACCCCGTCCTCCCATCATCCCGTCATCCCGCAATCGCACTCGAGAGACTCACCGTGAGCACGCGTCATTTACTGCGAGCGACACCGCACATCCTCCAGCCCTTTGGTCTGGCCAGCGCTGCGCTAGCCTGCTGGCTCGCGAGTTCGTTCGCAACTTCCTCCGTGGCCGAGGAGCCAGTCCGTTGGGCGATTGTCGTGCACGGCGGCGCCGGATCCGGCACCGCAGGGCTGTCCGACGAGGCGATTGCCCTTCGCACGGCGGGGATTCGCAAGGCCCTATTGCTGGGCCGGCAGACGCTGGCCGAGGGCGGCGCCGCGTTGGACGCAGTGGAGCGAGTGATTCGCCAGCTTGAGGACGACCCACAGTTCAACGCCGGGCGAGGCGCCGTGCTGAACGAAAAGGGCGGCCATGAGCTGGACGCATCCATCATGGACGGCGCCACTCGCCGTTGTGGCGCCGTGGCGGGCGTGCGGACCGTGAAGAACCCGATCTCGCTCGCGCGACGCGTGATGACAGAGACGCGTCACGTGCTGTTGGGAGGCGCCGGCGCCGACGAGTTTGCCAAGCAACAAGGCGTCGAACTGGCGCCGCAATCGTACTTTCGCACCGAGGAGGCAGTCCGCCGCTGGGAGCAGGTTCGTGCTGAGGAGGCCAAGGCAGCCACCGCGGCCGAGCCGGGCGAAGCCAAGCCCGGCGAAGCCAAGCCCGGCGAAGCCAAGTCCAAGACAGACTCCTACAAGGGCACGGTTGGCTGTGTGGCGCTGGATCTCCACGGCAACATCGCCGCCGGCACCTCCACCGGCGGACTGACCAACAAGCGATTCGGCCGAATCGGCGATTCTCCGATCATCGGCGCCGGCACCTACGCGGACAACGCCAGCTGCGGCGTCTCCTGCACCGGCATTGGCGAGGAGTACATCCGCAACGCGATCGCCTACGACGTGTCGGCGCGAATGAAATATGCCAACACGTCGCTTGAACAAGCGGTTCGTGCTGCCATGCGCGAGACGCTGAAACCCGGCGACGGCGGGCTGATCGCGATCAGTCATCGCGGCGAGATTGTGATGGACTACACGACTGGCGGCATGGCTCGCGGCGCCGCCGACTCCACCGGCAGGCTTGACGTGCTGCTCGGCGCCGAGAAAGCTCAGGAGAAGTAAGTCTCGCTGCTCACCTGTCGACTCCCACCTTTCCCCACCAGCGGTTTTTCACCATGACGCACCGATCCGTTCTGACATTGGCCTGCCTGTCCGCGCTTTCCTTGGGCATTGCCGCATGGCTTCCAGTTGGCGCCGACCCTATTCAGCGGCCCGTTGCGTCCAGCCCGCTCGCCGAGTTCGGAGTTGTTGGCGACGGCAAAGCAGACGACACCGCCGCGCTGCAGCGAGCGATCGACTCGGGACGTGGCGACGTGCGGCTTGCGAAAGGAGTCTATCGCCTGACTTCGCCTCTGGTCGTAAAGCTCGATGAAGTTGGCCCGACGTCCATTCACGGCGGCGGTGTAGCGACGTTGCGGATGGAGGGAGCTGGGCCGGCGATTCGCGTCGTGGGCACGCATTTCAAGTCGGCGGACCCGGGTGGATTCGAGCCACAGGTCTGGGAGCGTCAGCGAATGCCGCTGGTTGACGGCGTGGCGATCACGGGCACACACCCCGAGGCCGACGGCATCGAGGCCGAGGGCACGATGCAGCTGACCGTCACTCGCGTCCACATTCGCAAGTGCCGTCACGCCATTCATCTGGTCCGCAATAATCGCAATGTCATCATCGCCGACTCGCATCTCTACGAGAACTCCGGCATTGGCGTGTTTTACGATGACGTCAACCTGCATCAGTCCAACATCACGAACTGCCACATCAGTTACAACGCGGACGGCGGAGTGGTCTCGAAAGCCGGCAACGTGCGTAACCTGCACATCTCCGGCTGCGACTTGGAGAGCAACATGGGCGCCGATCGTCCGCCGACGGCCAATGTGCTTATCGATTGCCGTGGCAGCAACTATGGCACCGCGGAGGTCGCAATCACCGGCTGCACGATCCAGCACAACAGCCAGGGGCCCGACTCGGCCAATGTGCGCATCATTGGCAACAGCGACCCCACCGAGCAATTGCCTCACGTCCGCGAAGGCCATGTGACGATCAGCGGCAACGTGTTCAGCGATGTCGCTGTCAATGTTCATCTCCGCGAGTGCCGGGGAGTCACTTTGACGGGCAACACGTTCTGGATGGGATATCAACACAATCTTCTCATCGAGCGCTGCTCGCACGTCGTCATTGGCGCGAACAACCTAGATCGCAATCCACGCTATGCTTACGGCACGGCCAAGACGACTCGCAACATCGTGGCGATCGACGATTGCGAGGACTGCACCATCAACGGCCTGCATGTGGCCGGCACTCAGGGCGGCCCCAGCGTCGCCATCCGACGTGGCAAGCGGCTCAACATTCATGGCTGCACCATCCTGGATGCCGACGGCACGGCGCTATTGCTGGATGAGCTGACCGGCTGTCGAATCGGGGACATGCTGATTGACGGAAACTCGGGCAAGCCGCAGGTTGTTATCCAAGGCGGAGGCAAGAACGTTCTGGACGACTCCGTAACGTCGCTCGCCAAGTAGCCGGTGTCCGTCAGCGAGGGAGCGAGTCGCCGAACCCGCCGACCATCAGCAAGGAAACCGAAGCGTCAGCGAGGGATCAAGTCGCCGTACCCGCTCATCGGTAAATGTCTCACGCAAAGGCGCGAAGGCGGCATAAGCCCCGCAAGGGGCGACAGAAGGTAGCCACGGGCGTAAGCCCGCGGAAGCCCGTCGAAGCCGCGCGAGTCAAGCGCACAAGCCCCGCAAGGGGCGACAGAAGGTAGCCACGGGCGTAAGCCCGTGGAAGCCGGGCGAGTTAAGCGCATAAGCCCCGCAAGGGGCGACAGAAGGTAGCCACGGGCGTGAGCCCGTGGAAGCCGGGCGAGCCCGCTCAACCTCGCGCAAGCCCGCGCGAGCTCATCGATCAACGAACAACGGCGAGTTTATCGAAACGAGCGCGAGCTCATCCAACGCGCGCAAGCGAGCTTGAGCGCGCCGCGACGCCACGGGCTCGCGCCCGTGGCTACCTTCTGTCGCCCCTTGCGGGGCTTGTGTGCGCGAATCGCGGGGCTTG
>JAGQPF010000035.1 GCA_020426845.1 Planctomycetales bacterium | reverse complement strand
AGCCAAACCTCGGTGCCTGCAGTACACAAGTGTTTTTTTTTTTCAAGCAGACGCCCGCATACGCGCCGTCCCTCGGCGACTGGAGTACACAGCTGTGCTCCTCCCCTCTACCAGCGCCCGCGCCGGCGCCAACGCCACCCAAAACCGATCCCGCACCGGTGCCTGCGCCTGCGCCGCCAACCGACGACCCGTTCGGAACGCCGCCCAAGACCGATCCCGCACCTGCGCCTGCGCCGCCAACCGACGATCCGTTCGGAACGCCACCCAAGACCGATCCCACACCGGCGCCAACCGACGACCCGTTCGGAACGCCGCCCAAGACCGATCCCGCACCGGCGCCTGCGCCTACACCGCCGGCCATGGTGCCCGAACCGGCGCCAACTCCAGAGCCGGCGCCAACTCCAGAGCCGGCACCAACTCCAGAGCCGACACCGGAGCCAACTCCGACACCCGAACCGGCCCCAACGCCAGCACCAACGCCGGCACCAATGCCCACACCAGAACCGGCACCTGCTCCGGTCCCGGCACCGGAGCCGACTCCGATGCCAACCCCGGAGCCAGCTCCGACCACGTTGCCGGCGCCAACTTTGGGCGCGTTGCCAACCGCCCCGCCACCGATCGTACAGCACGGCCCGCAAGCGATCGTCTACGTCGGCACGTACACCGAGAACACGGATAGCGAGGGCATCTATGCATTGCAGATGGACTTGCTCACGGGCCAACTGACGCCGCTCGGATTGATCGCCAAAACACCGAACCCCTCCTTTCTGCAACTGCACCCCAGCGGCAGATTCTTGTATGCAGTCAACGAATTGACCGACTATGAGGGGCAGCCCACCGGCGCCGTCAGCGCCTTTCGAATCGACCCCATCTCCAAACGTCTGGTGCTGATGTCGATCTATCCGACGGGAGGCGGCGCGCCCTGCCACCTGACTCTGGATCGTCGCCAACGCCACCTGCTGGTCGCCAACTACGCCGGTGGCAGCGTCGCCTCATTCCGCATTCGGCCCGATGGTGGCTTGTTCAATGCCACGCAAGTGGCTCAGCACGAGGGCTCCAGCGTGAACCCGCAGCGGCAAGAAGGCCCGCATGCGCACAGTGTCTGGGTCTCGCCCGACAATCGGTTCGTAATGTCGGCCGACCTTGGCATCGACAAGATTGTGGTCTACCGCTTTGACGGCAACACCGGACAGCTAACCCCGAGCTATGGCGCGCCACTGCCCCCGGGCTCGGGGCCACGTCACATGGCGTTTCACAATAACCAATTGTTCGTCATCAACGAGCTCGCCGCAAATATCACTCGCATGAAGTTCGACTCGAACAACGGCGCGCTGACCCCCGAGCAAACAATCTCAACCCTTCCCGACGGCTATTCCGGCCGCAAGAGCACTGCCGAAGTGGTCGTGCACCCCAATGGCCGTTTCGTGTATGGATCCAATCGCGGAGATGACTCGATCGCCGTGTTCACACTTCAACGCGATGGCTTGAAGCTCGTCGAAATCGAGAAAACCGGGGGCCAAGAGCCTCGAAACTTCTCGATCGACCCCACCGGCGCCTTTCTCCTCGCCGCCAATCAAAAGTCGGACACCATTCAAGTGTTCCGCATCGATCCGGCGACTGGCGCCCTGGAGCCAACCGAGCACACGGCCAACGTGCCGGCGCCCGTCTGCCTACGCATTGGCAGCATGCCACCTAGTCAAGCCGTTCCGCGAGCCGTGCGAATGCAACCGGCACGTGGCAACCAACGCTATATCAACGTCGGCATCACCAGCAGCGCAGTATTCGCCGAACGAGTCGGACCACGCTAAGCGGTTCCCTGGGCTCGCGCCGGCGTAAGCCGGTGGAGTCGCGCGCAAGCCTGGGGGTGTGCGTGCAACGCCCTCGTGGGTAGATTTCGAGCCCACAATTCGAGTGCTCTCGCGGTTCAATGAACACGTGGACCCGCAAGGCAGAGCCAACTCGCGCGACTCCACGGGCTTACGCCCGTGGCTACCTTCTGTCGCCCCTTGCGGGGCTGATGCGCGTGGTGTGCCCAACTCCACGGGCTTACGCCCGTGGCTACCTTCTGTCGCCCCTTGCGGGGCTGATGCGCGGGTGTGCGCGACTCCACGGGCTTACGCGCTGTCAGCATTTCAGCATTTCAGCATTTCAGCATTTCAGCATTTCAGCATGTCAGCATGTCAGCATGTCAGCATGTCAACGTCATCACCTCTTCGTGGTCTTCGCGTCCTTCGTGGTTCCCACTTCGTGGTCTAGCTCCGCGATGATTCTCCCCACGCCGGCATGCCAATCGCGCGACCAAATGCGTCTCGCAATTCGGCAGATGGACCAGCCGGCGCGCGACAAGCGATAGTGCGAGGCGAGCACCTCCTCGGCACTCCATGGCCGCCCCTCCTCGTCGTCGTCGTCGACCAAGACGGCCACCTGTCGGCGCTGGTTCCCTGCCACGAGGTCGACGCGTTCCCCACTTGCTTCAAAATTGCGCCATACATCCAATTCATGCTCGGACAAGCGGCGGTGCAGCTCTGCCGCCAGCGTGGATGCTTCGGCGCCGAGGTCAATTGGATCCGCCTCCCAAGGCGCCCAAGGCTCGCCCACCGTTTCCAAAAAGCGGCGAAAGTGACCGGGCGGCAGCTCATTGACGTCGACGGATGTCACGACTTCCAGACGCCTCCGAGCGCGAGTCAGCGCGACATTCAGAAGATTCGGGCTCTCGAGAAATCGCAGTGAAGCCGCGTGCGAAGCGGGGTCGATCGATGTGGTCAGAATCACGACGTCTTTCTCATCTCCCTGAAACGAATGCGCGGTGCCGACGACCAACCGATGACGCTGTAGCTCGTCGGCGCTGAACTCCTTCAGGATGCGGTCAAGCACTGCGTCGATGTGCTCGCGAAACGGGCTGACCACCCCCAACGACAGAGGCTCCGCTCGATGCTCGTTCATCAATGCCCGCAGCCGCTCCACGACGCACTCGCGTTCTACCTCGTTCACGCTGCCACGGCCCCGCCGCGCGCCGTTGACGCGATGCACCCAGACGGCGCGTTGAGGTGAGGTGGTGGGGCGAGCCGTCATGATCCGCAACTGGCCGTCGTAGAACTCGCGGTTGGAGAATTGAATGATCTGCGGGTGCGAGCGAAAGTGCTCGTTAAGCAGAAAGAAGTGCTCGCGAGGCACGACGTCGGCGGCGATGTCGAACAGACTGCGGCGATAGCCGTGGCGCTGATGGTCGGCTTCCGGAAGCGCGCAACGCGCGACGGCGGCGCGTTCGCGCGCCCGGCCGAGAAAGCTCACATGCCGCAGCTGAGCGGGATCGCCGACAATCACCGCTCGTTTGCCGCGAACCAGCGCCGTGGCGGCCGTGGCGGGATCGCATTGAGATGCCTCGTCGATCACCACCAAGTCGAACAGGCCCGGCGTGGCCGGCAGCACTTCGCTCAATGCGCGGTTCGTCGATGCCCAGACGGGGAACGCCCACAACAGCACATCGGCGTCCAGACCCTCACGCAAGCTGCGTTTTAGATCGTGCCGGCGCTTTGAAAGCAAGGTGGCGAGCTGACGCAATTGTGCGCGTTGGCGCTCGTTGGCGGTGAGCTCGTCCAAGTGACTCTGCCTGGTCACTTGCACATGCCGCAAGGCGTACTGATTGCGGCGATGAAACGCCCGGCGGACTTCCTCCCAGAGCCGATCGGCTTGAAAGTCCGCGGGCAAACGCTGCTCGACCTGCCGTCGCTCACGGCGCACGCGCTGCACTTCCAGCAGCTCCTCCAGCTCGTCGAAGTTCGTCTCCCAGGAGGGCGGCGCTTCGACCAGCCGTCTCGCCCGCCGCGTCTGGTACGCGCCCCAACAGCGCCGAAGCCAAGCGGCGTCGGGGCGACTGTTGTGCGACGCGCTGGCCACCGCCCGCTCCGCCTTTTTCAACAACGAAGGCGGCAGATCCAGAATCGGCAGCGGACAGACGGGCTCCAGTCGCTGGCTGCGTCTCCACAGCCGGCTCCAAAGTCGCTCGTCGGCCACCGCCGCCATGAATTTGCGTTCGAGTCGCTCCAGCTCCGCGCCGGCTGACGCAAGGTCGTCATGCGCCTGCCGACAAGCGTCCGGCCGGCGACTTGCGCCAGCGGGGGCCCGCGCGAGTTGAGCCCGTGGGCCCGTCAGTCGCTTCAACTTTTCCGACAAGCTGCGCTGCGCTTCGCGGCCACCGGATCTGGCGATCGCCGTATCGCCCAGCAGCGACTCCACCTGGTCGACAACCACCTCGATCGCCTTGTCCATCTGCGAGGCGATCAGCACCGTTTGCCCCGACTGCAGCGCATCGAGCACGATGGCGGTGATCGTATAGGACTTGCCCGTGCCCGGCGGCCCGGTGACCACTGTCAGCGGCGCCGTGCGGGCACTGTGAACCACCGCCGCCTGCGCCTCGGTCAGTGAAATCGGCAGCGGCAATCGCTCCAGCACGTCTCGCTCGGCCGCCTTGGCCGCCGCCACCCGCTCGGCCCGCGTCGGCTCGCCGTCGATCGCGTCCGGCAAGTCATCGGCATCGGTGTCGATGTCGATGTCGGCGTCGATGTCGCTGCCCGCGAGCGGCTCCTCGGCAGCGAAGTCACGAGGGCTGCGCGCAGGCGCCTCGCGAAACACCTGTGCCGCGGCTGTCTTGCCGAGCGGCATGTCGGCCAGCTCGCGCAATTCGTGCAACACCGTCAACGCGGCTCCCGATTTCGATGACGCCAGCAGCGCCGTTGCCGGCAACAGTCGCAGCTCCTGCTTGGACCATCGCAGCGGGGAAAAGTAGTCGCACAACACCAGCTCGCCCCCGCTGTGCGAAGCGCCGGTTGCCCACGGTTGGTCACCGGGTCCCGGCGGCAAACGGCGCTGCAACGGCAAGTCGCCCGCCAAGGCTTGAAAGCCTTGCCAAAACCGATGGAACTCCTCGTCTTCGATCGGGAAGTCCGGAACCAATTCCGCCAGGCCTTGCAGATGCTGCACAATGTCGTCCGCGGCATCGGGGTCGTCGCCATTGCCCAGCAACTCGGCAATCAGTCCATAGTTGATCGACAGCTCTCGCTCCGCGGCACTGACTCGCACTTGGCCCTGCCCTATCAGCAGCTCCAACGACACGGGCGTCGTCAGCAGCGGCGCAAAGACGCGTTGAGCGCCGCGTTCCCGACGTGGCGGCAGTTCCCCAACCAGAAACAAAGCGCCCAGGTCGACCTGCACGGCGCCGCCCTGCGTCGAGGCACGCTTCGCCAACTGCAGCGCCGCGTCCTCGCTCAGTTCGAGATGGCTCTGCGCGCCGAGCAACCGCTGCTGCTCGAGCGTCAGGCCGACAACATCCTCTCGTTGGTTGTCCACCGTGCTCAACGCCCGCGTCCAGTCCAGCTGCGCAGCCACGCAATCGTGGTAGTAGTGCATCAGCCGCGCGAGAGAGCGATGAGATGCGGGCAACGGTCGCCCCGAGTCTTACAGGATGGAAGTTGTGAGTCGTTGCCGAGTGAAGCCGCGCTGCCCCGGACGTGCCCGCACAGGATCGAATTCCGCCTACAATGTATACCCTGCAGTCACCAGCGGCGCCCTGCTCTCCCCGTCAACCGCCCCATTTTGACCCCACGGAAATCCCATGCTTCCAGGCATCCAACAATTCGACCTCTCCGGAAAATCCGCTGTCGTCACGGGCGGCTCCAAAGGACTGGGACTGGCGATGGCCGCCGGGCTCGCCTCCGCCGGCGCCGACGTGATGCTCGTCAGCCGGCATGCCGAAGAAGCCGACGCCGCGGCGAAGTCGGTGGCCGAAGAATTTGGGCGCCGCGCGATCGGTTATGCGGCGGATGTCGCCGACGCCGACGCCGTGACCGCGATGGTCGCCGAGGCAAACGCGCAGCTGGGGAAGATCGACATCTTGATCAACAACGCAGGCATCAATATTCGTGGCCCGATCGACGAGCTGACCTACGAAGAATTTCGGCGGGTCCAGGCGATCAATGTGGATGGCGTCTGGCTTTGCTGCCGCGCGGTCGTGCCGCAGATGAAGCAAGCGGGCGGGGGCCGCATTATCAATCTCTGCAGCACACTGGGCCTGGTGGGGTTGGCCAACCGCACTCCCTACGCCAGCAGCAAAGGCGCTGTCGCGCAAATGACGCGAGCGTTGGCGCTGGAGCTGGCGCCGCTGAACATCAACGTGAACGCCATCTGCCCGGGCCCGTTTTTGACCGAGATGAACGTGCCGATCGCCGAGACCGAGGAGGGCAAGCGATTCATCGTCGGCGCCACGGCGCTCGAACGCTGGGGACGGCTGGAGGAGATCCAGGGCGCCGCCATCTTCTTGGCAAGCGACGCCGCCAGCTACATGGTTGGCAGCATGCTGGTGGTCGACGGCGGCTGGACGGCCAGATAGCGCGAGCGCGTCATCCGACGATGCTCAAGCCGCGTGCTCACTGCGCCGCGCTACCGGCAACTTGATCGTAAAGGCGGTGCCGCGGCCGACAGTGCTCTCCACGCGAATGCGGCCCTGATGGGCCTCGACGATGTCCTTGCAGGCGGACAGCCCGAGCCCCGTGCCTCCCTTGCCGCTCGCATCGGGCCCGGACTTCGTGCTGAAAAACGGATCGAAGATTCGCGGCAATTGGTCCTGCGGAATGCCCTTCCCCGAGTCGCGGACCATCAGGTCGACCGTGCCCGACGCCGGATCGTGAGCGACTCGCACGCGCACCTCGCCGCCTTCTCCGATGGCCTGCCGCGCGTTGATCAACAGATTCAACAACACCTGCTGGATCTGGTTGCCGTCGCAGATCGCCGGAGGAGTCTCCTGCAAATCCAGCTCGACATGGATCCGATACTTCGACATCTCACGCTCGAGCAACACCATGCATTGCTGCACGAGCTCCTGCAGTTGAGTTGGCTCTTTGCGCCCCTGGCGATTGCGAGCCATGCCGAGCACCGATTGCGTCACCTGTGCTGCCCGCTGGCTCGCCTCCAGGATCTTCGTCAACGCCTTCGTGCGCGTCGGCTCATCGTCGTGACGAAGTCCCATCTTGGCGTAGTTCAACACCGTCATCAGGATGTTGTTGAACTCGTGGGTGGTGGTTCCCAAGAGCTGGCCCAAGGCAGTCAACTTCTGTGCCTCGGCAAGCTGGGCGCGGAGCATTTGAATCTCTTGAGCGGGCGTGGGGCCAGGATGATTCATGGTGTTGCGAGTGCGTTTGCGGGGTTGCGGGGGGTGGTGGCGTGCATGGACGCGAGCGTTTTTCGAGTCAGCGGCGGCGCGAGATGACAACGCAAGTTGTCGAGGAACGCCATCTTGCCTGCTTTACGTCGCCCGGTACGGGTTGCTTGTCTTCCCTGAGCCGAATGCTTTAACGTCTTAGCATTCAAGGAGTTACGAATACTGGTCCTATCGTCGAACCAAGCTGGCCAACTGTAGCCGATCACTCTATAATCCCGCCCGATTTTCACGCCGGGCGCGCAAGCCTCGGAGCGAGCCCAGGGAAGGAGCGCGAGCGATATGCATACCGTGGAATTGCTGGAAGAATGCCTGGCCGTGGCCAAGCAATTGGGATACCACGTGCGGCACGAGTGGCTGGGAGGCGTGGGCGGCGGCGCCTGCGAATTCGGCGGTCGTCGCTGGATTTTTCTCGACCTGGGGCTCAACGCCAGCGAGCAACTGGAGCAGGCCGCGACCGCGCTGCGACGCGACCCGCACTTGCACAATGTGCCACTGTCGGCGCCGTTATCGCGAGTGCTGGAATTTCGCCGCGCCGCTTAGCAGCCTGCCGAATTCCCAACAGCTTCCGAGGCCAGCACGACTCCTCCCAACTTGCAGGCGAACGCATGGATGCACACGCCCCAACGGCAACTCGCCCGACACTGCTCGCCAAGCGCGCTGAGCCATGCGTCGTGGCGATGTTGGCACTCGCCGCAGTGGCTCTCTCGAGCGGTTGTCACCTGCACCAAACCCCGTCCGGCGGGCCGGGCAAATTGAGCCAGTTGCTGCATCCTCACCGCAACCCGGTGTACTTGGAAAATCCGCTGTTCGTGCCCGAGTGCGACCGGGAGTTCGTCTGGCAGCAATTGGTGGACTCGGTCGACAACTACTTCAAGATTGCGCGTGAAGAGCGGATGCAGGTGATTGGCAACGTAGTGACGCGAGGCGAGATCGCCACCTACCCGGTGGCGGCGGCGACGCTGCTGGAGCCCTGGCGCGGCGACGCGGTCGGCTTCATGTCGCGACTGACCGGCACGCTGCAAACGCAGCGAAAGCAGGCGACCGTGTTCGTGACGCCGATCACCGGCGGGTACCAGGTTCAAGTCCAAGTGCTGGTCCAGCAGGAGGACGTCGACCGGCCCGAGGGCGCAACGGTGGGAGGCTCGAGCTTGCGTCACGACGGGACGATCGCGCGGCTGAATCAGGACCGCGACCAGGACGCGCTGCCGGTCACGCTTGGCTGGATCGACGTCGGGCACGACGTCCAACTCGAGCAAAAAATCCTGGCCGACATTCGCGATCGACTGAATGTTGCCTGGCAAAATGCGCCGGCAGTGACAGGTCCCTGACACTGCGCCACTGTGGCAAGAAAGCGACAAGGCCCTCGCATCGGAGGGCCTTGGCAAAGGTTGCGTGAGAACGGCGAGGCGCCCGGTTACTCGTGCTGGTCGTTGGTGACGGGCTCCATCACCTTCGTGTTTCGTTCGACGGCCAGCACGACGGTGCGTTCCTCAACGCCGTCGGGACTGCTGGCGACAATCGGCAACACTTGGCGACGGTCGGGCATTGCCAACCGCACGGTGAAGGTGCCGTCGGGGCGGAGCTTGATCGGCTCGCCACTCAGGCTGACGTGAGCGTTGGGCTTGCTGGCGCCGAAGATAATCAGCTCGGCGTCGACTTCGAATTCGAAGTCGCGTCCGCGAGTGAAGCCACCGGCCGCCCCCGCGCCGAACTGTGTGACCACGGGCGAGCCCATCGGGCGTCGCAGCCGCTCCTCAAACAGTTCGGTAAGTTGATCTCCGCCCTCGCCGTTGCCGCCGCTCATGGCGTAGATCCGCTCGTAGTCCTCGGCAACCGAGGCCCAGTTCTGATCGATGTCGTCGCTGCTGCCGGGCTGCGGCGTGGACACGCAATTGCTGCGGGCGATGCAGAAGAACTTGCCGTTCTGGGCGAGATAGCCCAGGTCGATGCGATAGCTCTTGGGCGGATCCGGGACGTCGATGTACCAGTTCGACACGCCGCCATGAATCGCAATGTCCCGCAGGTGCCGCTCGGCCGTGCTCGTCGTGCTGCCGGACTCGACCTCGTACATGCGGAGCACGGGGCGCGCGGTGTGCCAGTGCTCGGCCAGCGCCGCCTTGGCGCGAGCCACGCTCTGGCGGCTCACTTCCCAACAGGCGTGCAACCAGTAGGCGTCGCGCACCAGCAACACGATGCGGTCGCGTGACGAGTCCGATTCGGTCGTGAGATCGTAGTGGGATTCGCGCTGCTTGGCCTCGCGGGCCAGTCGCGCGGCGATCCGCGGGTTGGCTGGCTTCTTGGGCTCGGGCGGCTTTTTTAATCGCTTGGGCTTTTCGGCCTTCTCGACCTTCTCGTCAACCCGATGCTTGGTCTCGGCCAATTTGGCCTTCTTGCGAGCTTGCGCTTTGGCGGTGCGGACTAGCGCTCGGGCGAGATCGTCTTTTCGCATCCCGTGCCAGCCGGGTATGCCCATCTTCTTGGCCATCTGACCAAGATCCTTGACGGTGAAGGCGCGAAGATCTTTGGGAGTGCAGGTATGGAGTGATGTAGTCGAAATCAAGGAGTCACCTCGCTCGGATGCACAAAGACCACCATGGTCCATTGCGTTTGAGCGTCCTCCCTGACATCGATCAATCGATCCCCTGACAGAACGGCCTGCTCTCAGTCAGAAGTTGTAGTGATTGGACCTCATTGTCCACGGCGAGGCAGTGGGAACTGCCTCCGACGACCAACATGCTTTGGGGCGGCGAAGGGGGGAGTCGTCGTGTTGTGCGAACGCTGGCGGGTGATTGACGAATCACCGGTTGACGTCCTGCCGTTGTGCACAACGGTGTTGAGTGTACTCGGTGTGTTTTGAAAACGCAAATCTCTACCACCCGACGGAGGGGAAATTTCGGCCAGCTGTTGCGGCAGTTCGTCACGCCTGACGACGGCAGCCTGTGGCAGCTTGTCGCACCGCGCCGAGCCCATCGTGGGCAAATTCTCTAAGCGTTAATGTTTCAATTAGTTACGACATTGCCGACTTTGAGAAAAAAATCACGAATTCAGTCCAGCGGGTAGTTGACCCCATGCGCGGGCTTGGGATAGATTGTCCCCACAATTGGTAACTGTTGATTATTTCACTGCTTGCGAAAGATCACCCCCGCCCCTTGACCACTCGACCAGGCCGCAGCCGCACCCCCCACAGTGCCGAGTCCATGGCGGAGGCGATGAATTGGGTTTCGCGCATCACCGTCATCGGAGTGGAGATGGTGTTGTTCGGCATTGCCGGACAGTGGGCGGATCAGCGGTTCCACACCACCTTCCTCCGTCCCATCGGCTTCCTGCTCGGTTTGACGGTGGCCGGATACCACCTGTTTGCAATCGTGCAACGCGCCAACCGCAAAGCAGCCCGTTCGGTCCCATCCCAGCGGGATCCCGAAGGCACGACGCCCGACCCCCAGTCCCCCTCCCCGCTCCGGGAGCAGGACTCAAGCCCAACCGGACAACAGTGAAGGCGGATTCTTTCGGCTTGCCGGTTCGCCGATGATTGGCATCATCACCTACCTCCCTGCTTCGATCCCGCGGTAACACCGCCCAGTGACCTAAGTCGCCATCCAGCGACTCTCCACTCGTGACCAAACCACCTCCGCGGAAGACTGCCCCCACCCCAGCGTTGGACACGCGGCCGATCCGCACGGACCTGTCGCTCTTGGTGGCGGCTGGAGTCGTGGTGACCGTCGGGATTGCCGCATGGGCGTTCGCTGCGGGAGGCCCGGCGCACCTCAAGGCAGCGCTGCTGGCCGCAGTCATCGCCAGCCAATCCGTGTTGATGGCCTATTTGGTTACCGTGCTGTCTTCGCCAAATTCTCCTGCTGGGGCCTTGCTGGGAATCTTCCTGCGGACCGGGGCGCCCATGCTCGCGTTGCTGGTTGTGCGGGAGCAGTTCCCCGCCTGGATGGAATCCGGCTTCGGCCGCTATTTGCTTGCTTGCTATTTGCCGGGATTGGCCGTGGAGACGTGCCTCGCCGCACGTCGCCTGTCCCGTGTCCATAAGTCGT
>JAGQPF010000294.1 GCA_020426845.1 Planctomycetales bacterium | reverse complement strand
GCGAGCCGGACACGCTCGAGCAACGGCGCCGGCAGGTTGAATCACTGGGGGCCGAAGAGCTGTATGAGCTGAAGCGGAAGTGGCAACGGCTCGAGCATCTCCCCTACCCCGATCAGCAGCGAGTGCGGCAGTTGCATCAAGGGTTGGAAAAGGCCGAGGACCGCGCGGAGCTGGCCACTACCCTGGAACGCTACACCGACTGGCTGCGTTCGTTGCCCTCGGCGCGGCGCGCGGAACTGCTGAGCCAGCCTGCGGACCTTCGATTGGACGAGATCCGGTCGGCACTGGAAGAGCAAACCACGATTTCCGTCACCGCGAACACGGCCCTCGAGGAGCGTGACTTCAGCGTGCTGAAACGCTGGCTCAACGCCTATGCTCTCAAGCATAAAGACGAGCTGCTGCAGAACATGCACGCGGACATGCGGCGACGGTACGACAACGCCACCGGCCAACGGCAAAACATCCTCCTCGCCGGCGCCCTCGCTCGCGACCCGCAAGGGACGAGGCGGATTACGGACGAAGAGCTGTCAGCCTTGACGACGCTGTTGTCCCCGGCAGCTCAGCAAACCTTGCAGCGCGCCCCCGACCGCCGGCAGACGCTGGCAAACTGGCTGCGAGCGTCCACCAACTTCGCGTTTCCTCCCCGGGCCGCGATGCCCACGACCATCCAATTGCGATCGTTCTACCAAACGTCCGTGACCGACGAGCAACGGAAAGAGTTGGAGTCGTTGTCTCCCGAAGAGTCGAAGGCCATGTTGCTCCGGCTCTATCGAGACGCCCAAGCGGCCAACCGGATGCGCGGCGGACCACGAGGTCCGGCCGCCGCCGCCGTCGTCAAGCAGCGAGTCGTCAATGGCCCCATGCCGATGCGAATTCTGCCAGGTCAAACAATTCGCGCCGTCACTCCGCAAGCTGCCCCGGCAAAGCCACCTGCCAAGCAGAATTCAAATCCGGCAGCTAAGAAATCGCCGGCGTCTGCCGCTACCGATGCGGCGACCGATCGACGCCGAGTCGAAGCGGAGTCGAAGTGAGGCAATAAGCCAGCAGCCGTTCGATTACGACTGGGGTGAGGCGTCGTCGGCAGGCTTCACGAAGAAATGGGAGTGCTGCCACCATTCCGGCTGCAGGTCTACCTGCAACACCGCTTGCTCTTGGAAGTTCGGCACGTCCTCGATCGATGGAGGGCCGAGCGGCAAGAGCTGCGGCCAGGTCAGCCGAGTAACGATCAGTGAGTTGGGATAGATCGCTTTGACCGAGCCACCACAGCGATCAAAGCAGCCTGCCTGGGCGGCGGCCAGCGACGACGCGGCGGCCAACGTCAAGGGCGGCTGCGCGTCGCTGACCAACAGGTCAGCCTTGAGCAGCTCAAGCGGCTGGGATAATTCGACGTTGCTTGGCATCGTGGCGAACATCCGATCGTACAGTTGGCTCACCCGAGTCGCCCGGGCCGCGGGGCTGAAGCGTTCCAGCGTGATTCGTTTTCCCACTGGCTCAACCAGTGTCACCACCTCCGGGCTGCTGCGCAAAAAGCGAGGGCTCTGATCGGGCGAGCCGAGGTTGGCGGCGGGCAGCAAGCCAGACAAGCCGCTGGCCGAACGAGCGGCCACGATCAGCGTTGCCTGAGCCGACGGGTATTCTCGGGCTTGCGCCTTGGCACGCGCCTCGGCTGACTTTTCTCGCCAATAGAGCAACTCATCGAG
>JAGQPF010000293.1 GCA_020426845.1 Planctomycetales bacterium | reverse complement strand
GGCAGCCTGCGCCGCAGCCATGCTCTGCTTGATCTTGACCATGTCCGCCTGTGCCGCCGACGACCCGGTGTTTTCGGGCCCGCAGGCAGAAGAGAAACTGCCGCCCTTCCCCGTCAAAACGGTCAGCTTCGATGACAATGGGCAAATGAAGTTGGCGGCCGAGGCCGTCGATTGGATCGCCGAGGCAAACGGCAAGCCGACGTTGCTGATCGTCGTCCACGAAGTGACTCGCCCCGCCATCGGACTGGCCCGAGTGCTCGGCAGCTATGGAGCCAAGCTGGAAGGCGCATACGTCGGCATGATCGTGCTGACGCCGGACGCGACGGAGACGGAGGCCTGGATGCGACGCGCGGCCGGAACGATGAAGCAACTCTCGATGCGCATCGGCATCTCCGCCGACGGGGCCGAGGGGCCCGGCGCTTATGGGCTGAATCGGAACGTGCAAGTCACCGCGCTGGTTGGCAAAGCCGGCGTCGTCACCGCCAACTTCGCGCTGGTTCAACCCAGTGTTCAGGGCGATGCGCTCAAGATTGCCAAAGCGCTCGCGGCAGCGGCTGGAGCCCAGCCACCGACTGAGCAGGCATTGTTGGCCGCGGGACGCCGGATGCGCGACGACCAGCCGGCCGGGCGAGGAGTCGACCTGCGCAGCGTGTTGGGCCCGCTGCTCGGCAAGTCGCTGACGCCCGAGCAGGTTGCCAAGGAGGCGGCGAACGTCGAGAAGCTCGCTGGCGAGAAGCGCGAGGTGCGCGAGGCGATTGGCGTGGCGGCCTCGCGAATCGTCGCCGCCGACAAGCTCGCCAACTATGGAACGCCTGCCGCGCAAGAGCATCTCAAGCGTTGGGCTGAGCAATGGGGTCCCAAGGCCGCTCCCGACTCGGATCGCGATGCCAAGAATGGCACGCGGCAACCGGAGAAGCCGCGCGGCGAGGAGAGCCGATGAGCAGTTCCGATCCGCACTACCAAGCGGGTGATCCGCCTGGGCCGACGAGTCTGGAGCAGGACGTGATCGTCAGCCCCGATACGCTGCGCGACAATCGCATTCCGCCCGGACAGTCGCGGACGAAGAAGTGGCCCGTGCTGGACGCCACTGGCACACCGCACGTGCCCGCCCCCGAGCAGTGGCGGCTGCGCGTGTTCGGCGAGGTGGAGTCGCCGGCGGAATGGAGCTTGAGCGAATTTCGCGAGCTGCCGCGGGTCAAAGTGTTCTCGGACTTCCACTGCGTCACGCAGTGGTCAAGGCTCGGCAATCTCTGGGAAGGGGTCGCCGCGCAAGAGCTGCTCGCCCGCTGCCGGCCGCTCGCGACAGCGCGTTTCGTCATTCTGCATGGTTACGACAACCAGTGGACCACGAATCTGCCACTGGAGGACTTTGTCCGCGACGACTCGTTGCTGGCGGACCTGCATGACGGCGTGCCGTTGACCGCCGACCACGGCGGGCCCGTTCGCGCTATCGTGCCGCATCTCTACGCTTGGAAGAGCGCCAAGTGGATCTGCGGCATTGAGCTCGTTCGCGAAGACCAGCGCGGCTACTGGGAGCAGCTCGGTTATCACGACCGTGGCGATCCGTGGACAGAGCAGCGTTTTCACTGACCGCTGACTTAGATCGCAGTCCCGCTTCGCCGATAGGTTGGTACTGACAGATTGGTGTCGCTTGCGGAACGCGTGAAGCAAATCGCGAAGGCGCCGGGCGTCGCCCGGGGGGAAAGCTCACCCCTCGCTTGTCATCGGGCGCATTGGCGGGTGAGACATATGTCCGTCACCTCGCTGGCAAATTTCGCGACATCTTGTCGCGGCCAACAGGCATGCCCCGAGTGTGGGCGGATTTTGAGGCTCATTCGAGGGGCAAATTTATACGCGCCGCGGTTCAATTGTGGTTTAATGTCCCACGTCATGGCCTGTTCCTTGGCAACGGCCCTGCATGCTCATCAATTGAGGACTTTACCGGCATCCGAAAGGCTCGACCCAATGGCGAAGAAAAAGAAGGAAGGCGGCTTTGACTTTGTACCCAGCGAGACCGAAGAGGACGTGACAAACGTGCTCAAAGGCAAGCGCGAGCTCGGCACGATCGTGACGATGCTGGAGGCGAGCGGCCGGTACTGCTTCCGGCTTGGTTGCGACAATCGTGGCGAGCCGCGCACCTACCGCGGCCGCGTCCGCGCCGCTCAAGCGTTGCTGGCGATTGACGACCTGCTCCGCGAGGCAAAGAAGAAAAAGTGGAGCGACCAGGAGTTGCTCGTGCACGCGTGGGACGCGAAACCTCAGACGGCGCCCAACTAAGGAAGACGGGAATCACAGCTTCTATGTCCGCACTCCGCATCACCACGCACCAGCTGCCCCTCAAACATCGCTTCACCATCTCTCGCGGTTCCGTGGACGTCCAGCCGACGATGATCGTCGAATTGGAGCATAACGGGGTGCGCGGTTACGGCGAAGCCACCTCCAACGACTACTACGGCCAGACCATCGAGCACATGGCGGAGGTGCTGTCCGGCGTGGCGCCGCAGATCGAGCGTTGGAATTGGACCGGCGAGACGCCCGCGGAATGGTGGGATGAGCTGCACGCGGGGCCGCTGCAAAGCGAGTCGTTTGCGCACTGCGCGCTGGATCAGGCGGCTTGGGACTTGTGGTCGCGAATTCGCGGCGAACCGCTTTGGCAGGCGTGGAACTTGGATCCCGCCACCGCGCCGGCCAGCAACTTCACGATCGGCATCGACGATCCCGAGACGATGGCCGCCAAGCTGCGAGAAGAGCCTGGCTGGCCTTGCTACAAAATCAAGCTCGGCACACCGAGGGATGTGGAGATCGTCGAGCGACTGCGCCGCGAGACTGACGCCACGTTCCGCGTGGACGCGAATTGCGGCTGGACCGAGGCGGATACGCCACGGCTGGCCGAGGCGCTGGTCCCGCTGGGAGTCGAATTCATCGGGCAGCCGCTGCCAGCCGACCAGTGGAGCGCCATGGTGCGGCTCTGTCCCAGCTCCCCCCTGCCCTTCGCCGCCGACGAGAGTTGCCAGCAGCCCGCCGATGTGGCCCGTTGCGAGGGGCACTTTCACATCGTCAATATCAAGCTGGTCAAGTGCGGCGGCCTGACGCCCGCGCGACGAATGATCGAAGACGCCCGCGCCCGCGGGCTCAAAACCATGGTCGGCTGCATGACCGAGTCGACCGTCGGCATCGCCGCGATCGCTCAGCTGCTCCCGATGCTCGACTATGTCGACATGGACGGCGCCAACCTGCTGGCCAAGGACATCGCCAGCGGGCCCCGCGTCGTCCGCGGGCATTGCAAACTCAATACGACGCCGGGGTTCGGTGTCGAGCTCACCGAGGCAGGTGAGCGTCTCCTGTGAAGGGGTTCTAAATGCAATTCTCCGTCCGCCATCTATTGTTGTTTGTGGCGGCCATGGGGTTCTTGTTCTTCTTGGCGGACGCGCTGGGGCCGTTGTTGATGTTGCTCATCACCGGCGTCGTCATCAATCTGGCCGTGTCGCGAGTGCTCTGGATCGAGTCCATCCCTGCTGGCATCCTGTGCGGAGCCTTAGTTCACTCGGCGTTCGC
>JAGQPF010000292.1 GCA_020426845.1 Planctomycetales bacterium | reverse complement strand
TCGCTCGGGCGTCGCCAGACGACGCGTCCTCAATCGCTTGCGTGGCGCCAACTTGTCGGATCGGACTCGAGGACGACGGTGCGCGCCAATGCGTCATCGGCGGGGCGGGCGATGTGGGGTTTGGCGTAGGACGCGCGGTGCGTGCCGCGGGACGTGTGACTCGCATCAACACCAGCGACTCGCGCAGCCGCTCCTCGCCCTCCGCTGAGCGTACCTTGCGGCGATTGCCGGCTAACACAAGCGTGCTGCCCAGCGGCAGCTCATGAGTCCAGTTCAGACGCAGCTTCTCGATCTCGGGAATCTGCAGTCGCTGGTTCGGCTGTTCGACGGTCTCGACGCCAAGCACTCTCGACCAATCCCAATGGCCCCGAATGAACACCAAATCGCCCTGCCCTTCGCGCGTCTCCGCGGTCACTTGCAGGCTCCAGCCGGCCGGGAACGAGCGAACTTGGGGGATGTTGTCTTTGAGCCCGATGACGTAGGGCCGTTGTGCTCCGGACTCGGCCGTCGCGCGTCGCCCGTTGAAGGTCCGGACTTGGGGCTTGCCGATCAGGTGGAACTGCTCGGATTGCTCGAGTTGCTTTTCCAGCTGCCGGCTGCTTTCGCTATCAATCACCACCCACTTCATTGTCTGATGGCGGGTGGTTGTCGCCGTGCTCGAGTTCAGCTCGGCTGGCGTGTGCGGCAGCTGCTGGTCCTCCAGCGACGTGATGTTCCACGGCAAGCTCAGCTGTTGGATGAGCTCCGAGTCGGCCTCGGCCAGGCAGACATGCACGTCCAGCTCGGAGAAGACGACGCCGCGGAGCGTCTCCAGGCGTCCGG
Source organism: Planctomycetales bacterium (assembly GCA_020426845.1). Taxonomy (GTDB): domain Bacteria; phylum Planctomycetota; class Planctomycetia; order Pirellulales; family Pirellulaceae; genus JAGQPF01. The sequence goes on along the minus strand of JAGQPF010000292.1, from coordinate 45,413 downwards.
CAAAGACGTCGTGCAATTCCTGCTCCGCGCGGACCACCAAGTGGTTGCCGTTGTAGGCGAATTGGCCTCCGACTCCGATCAGACCGCGGCGCATTTCGTAGGTCACCAACTGGCGCGCATCGGGCTCTTCCACCTGGTAAAGCTGGCAAAAGGCCGAGATCAGATCGTCGACCCGGTAGACGCGCGTGAGCGGCTCGGGCGCGGAGCGGCGGCGAGGTGTCGGCGCCGGCGAGCCTAGCTGCCGCGGCGCGGCGCCGTATGGCGACGCGGGCGTGAATGGAATTTCGGCGTCAGACGGCGGGTACGACGGAGCCGGGGCCGATGAAGCCGGGTGCTTCCAGGGAAGTGGCGGCTGAGCCACGGTTGGCGGAGCAGCCGCGATGCAGAGGAATCCGAGACAAAGCGGCAGTAGAGCGATGCGGTGAGCCATCCGTGAGCTCCTGGTCGAGGTGGCAGACGTCCATGCCGCCGAGGCGCTTGAGCGTTGCGCGGCGAAACTGTGGACCGTCAACGGCGAAGTGGCCGGCAAGCCAAGAGCTTGCAATGGGTGTTCGTCCGATCGGCATTGACGGGGCACGATTCCGGAATTGTTTCCCCAAGCGAACTTCGGGGTCAACCTCAATGTGTGCGCGGCCCGTCGCCCCGTCGCGTCGCCCCGTCGCGTTGGCATGCAGTCCGCGCAAAAAAAGGGCCGCCTCCGTCGAAGCGGCCCCAATGGACTTGCGCGGCGTGCTGGCCGTTGAACGACAGCTTATCAGACCATGTCCTTCAAGGCCTTCAGCGCGGTCACGCGCACCTTGGTCGACGCCGGCTTCTCCTCGCGATCCTCGTAAACGCCCTTCAGGTGGTTGAAGACGTTCTTCTGAGCGGGGCGCTTTGGCACGAACTTTTTGGTGATTTTCAGCAGGCCGGGGATGGTGAACGCGCCGAGCGTCTTGTCGTTGAGCGCCTTGCGGATGTTCTCCGTCAGAGCCTCGAGGACGGCCGAGACCTCCTTCTTGGACATGCCGGTCGCCTCGGCCAAGTCGGCCATGACTTGTGTTTTGGTGGGAGCCTTCGGTTTCGCAACTTTTTTGGCCATGGGTCGTAACCCTCCTTGCGGGGTATGACAAACGTGTGAGTCAGTGGTGTGATTGCGCCGCGTCCGTCCGCGGGCCACGAATTAGGGGACAAAATAGATGCAGGTGGCTCTGCTTGGCAAGCGTCACTTGTGCATTTTGCCCCCGAATTTCCGCACCATTTGCGTCTCTTGTGGCGTTGCCGACCGCCGCAACGCCCGCCGATCGCCGCGCGGGCGGGCCCCGCAGCTCGACGTAAGTGATTGAAATAGAAGCATTTTCGGGCACTCGATTGCCGCCGCCGGCGCCGGGGGGAGTACTTTGGCAGTCGCGGGGTAGCGACGCAAGGAATCGGAAAAAAACCCGGAAAAACCGGGTCCAAGTAGAGACGAACGCTTGTCGGAGCGGGCGTGCCTTCGACCTCGGCGAGCCTCGCGACGCTGCGATGGGCACTCGTCGGACTCGCTTTCGCAAGATCACGCGGCCCGTCCGCGGCCGGTCCGCGGGGCTTACACGGGTCGCCTGCGAAGGCCCAGTTCACCGAGCCAAATAACGGGCGCGCGTGATGTGCGTCCGGAGGTTGGCGGAGGGCAGGAGGTCGTGCCGACCGTTGCCGATCGATCCCTCGCTGACGCTTCGGACTTCTTTGGCGATCCCCGGCGCTTCAGGAGCTTGTTACAAGGGAAGTTGGACGCATCACACGCGATTCCGTTAGGTTATGATTCAGACGGGGTTTGCGCGAGAGTAAGATATTGGCCTGTGTCTCGCTGCGTGTCCCCTGTCTGGCCGGGAGCCATCCCTCGCCATCCCTCGCCATTCGATGCGCCCGAGCTGCATTTGCCGAAACAGCTGAACGGAAGCCCTTCGCCTCAACTTGATTGGTGTCGCCATGAAACGGATCGTTTTGTCCCTGCTCGCCGCCGTCCTGTTTGCGGGCGTCGCCGCCGGCCAGGATGAGGATGGAGACACGATCTTCTTTCCCGCTCCGCGTGAGCACCGGCAACGGCTGGCGCGTGCCGCTCGCGCGCTCGAGGAAGGAAATCCCGGTGACGCGGTGGTGGCCTTGGGAGAGTTGTTGGCGGGAGTCAACGAGGAGGGGCTTCAGGATCAAGACTTCTTTATCAAACAGGGCGACGGCGCCACTCGGGAGAGTTTGAAGCTGATCGCCCAGCGAATGTTGGGCGAGATGGGGCCACAGGGCCGCGAGCTGTATGAGCTGCGATTTGGCCCCACCGCTCGGACGTTGCTGGATGCGGCGATCAAGGATGGCGATGAGCAGAAGTTGATGGACATCACTCGCCGGTATTTCCACACCGAGGCCGGCTATGAGGCGTCGCTGTTGCTGGGCCGGCTGAATCTCAGCGAAGGCCGCCCGCTGGCGGCTGCGATGAGCTTCCAGCGGCTGGCCCGCTGGCCGGCCGCGGTCAAGCGTTTTGATCCGCAGCTGTCGCTGCTGCTGGCTTCCTCCTGGTTGCAGGCCGGCCTGTCCGAGAAGGCTCAGGAGGTGATGCTCGATCTGAAGGCGCGGAATCCCAACGCCGGCGTGAAAGTCGGCGGCCGCAATGTGACGCTGTTCGCGAAGGACTCCGAAGCGCTGACATGGTTGCGGCAGTGGTCGGACCTCGAGGGCGCGCGGCAGCTGCTGACGGAGGAGCAATGGGTGATGCACCGCGGCAATCCTCGCCGCAACGGAGTCAGCAACGGCGACTTGCCGCTGCTCAACTTCCGCTGGCAGGTGCCGACGGTCAACGACCCCGAGGAGGAGTCGATGGTGGCCAAAACCAAACGCCAACGTCTCAATCTCAGCCAGACCACCATCGCCTCGCTGCAGCCGTTGGCCGTCAATGACACGGTCATCATGCGGACGCCGGATCAGCTGTGGGCGGTCGACTTCCGCACCGGCAAACGGATCTGGGAATGGCCATTCTCGCTCTATCAACAATCGTTGGCCAGCTCCGTCACCAAGCCAAACAGCCCGCGGCTCGCGCTGCTCAAGCAGCGGCTGTGGGAGGACGCCCGTTACGGCCAAATGAGCAGCGACGGCCAGCGTCTCTACTTCCTGGCAGACAACGATTCTCCCCAGCAGACTGGCCCGATGCAGCGAGTGTTCGTCGCCGGCGGCGGCTTTATGCAAGTGCGCCAGGGCGCCGCCGTGGCCTACAACGAGCTGGTTGCGCTCAGTCTCCGCCGCGAGGGCGCGATTGAGTGGAGCGTGGGAGGCGAGAATGGCGGCCATGAGCCCGAACTCGCCGGCGTGTTCTTTCTCGGCTCGCCGCTGCCGCTGCAAGGCCGGCTCTACGCGATCGCCGAGTCGAAAGGAGAAGTCAGCCTCGTCGTGGTGGACGCCCGCGATGGCTCGCTGGTCTGGCGCCAACAACTGGCGTTGCTCGAAGGCAATCAGACGCTGCGGGCGCCGGGGCGACGATTCAGCGGGGCGTCACCGGCGTTTTCCGATGGAGTGCTCGTCTGCCCCACCGGCATCGGCGCCGTGGTTGGCGTTGACATCTCCACACGCTCGCTGCTGTGGGGATTCCCCTACCGCGCGGCCGGCCTGCAGAACAAGGTGATCTACAACACGAACAACCAGCAGCGCACGCAGGACGGCTGGATCGACGGCACTCCGACGATCGTTGGCAGCCGCCTGCTGCTGACGCCGCCCGAGTCGGATGAGCTGCACTGTCTCGACCTGTTGAGCGGAAGAGAAGTTCCCTGGTCGCCGCTGCGTCGCGAGAATCTGCTCTACGTCGCCGGCGCCAAGGGCAACACGGCGCTGCTGGTCGGCGATCACGAGGTGCGCTCGCTGGACCTCGCGTCCGGCCAGCCCGCCTGGGACGCCGTGAGTCTGGCCGAGAACGCCCCCAGCGGCATCGGCTTTATGACCGAGTCGCACTACTTTCTGCCCACCGCTGCCAAGGAGATCTTGAAGATCAACATCGCCAATGGCGAGATTGACTCGCGAGTCTTCACCAATCAGGAGCTGGGGAATCTGATCTGCTTCGGCGAGAACATTATTTCGCAAAGCACCGAAAGCGTCTCGGCCTACTATCAGCGATCCTTCTTGATCGATCGCGTGGCGCGAACGCTCAAGGATAATCCGAACGATGAGTGGGCGCTTGCCCGGCAGGCCGAATTGCTGCTGCAGGACGGCAAGCGGGCCGAGGCGTTGGAAGTGTTGCGAAGATCCCGCCAGCTCAGGCCCCAGGACGACACGATTCGCGGCCTGCTGGTCGATACGTTGTTGGCGCTGCTGAGGTCGGATTTCGAGACGCACGCCGATTCCATCGGCGAGCTCGAGGGGTTGATCGAGCGTGACGAAGAACGCAACGAGTTCGCCAAACTGCGGGCCATCGGGCTCGAGCGTGCCGGACGGCATGTCGAGGCGTTCCGCGCCGTGGTCGAGTTGCTGCCGCGCGGCGGGCAAGTGCTGGAGCCCGAGCAAGTGGAAGATCAATTGCAGACTCGGCGCGACCGTTGGGTGGCGGCGAGAATCGTCTCGTTGATCAAAGCTGCCAAGGAGGATGAGCGGCCGCAAATCGATGCGATCGTTCAAGCTCAATTGGATGAGGCGTTGCAATCCAACCAAGCCAATGCGCTGGGACGATTCCTGCGCGGCTTTGGCGGACATCCGCTGGCGCGGCAAGCGCGACTGGAGTTGGCGAAAAAGATGCTTGCCAACGGCGAGCTGCTTGCCGCCGAGCTGCAAATCCAGGGTGTCGATCATTCCAGTGATGAAATTTCGGGTCGAGCCGTGGCCCTGCGAGCGGAATTGCTGGCGGCGGCGAACCATCCGGAGGCGGCCGCGGCCCAGTATCGACGGCTGGCCGCGAACTGGCCCCAGTTGAAGCTGGAAAAGGGCGCCGCCGGCGACGTGGCCCGCGACGCCTTGGCCTCGCTCACGAACAGCTCGCACGTCTGGCCCTATGGCGATGTCAAGCAGCTGCCCGCTCGCTCGACCGTCAATCGCAGCAGCTATCAACGTGTGTACGAAGTGCAGGTCGACGAGATGTACGGCGATGCGAGCGACGCGCTCACCGCGGCGATCGATCAACGCACCAACAACCTGGTGATTCGCGATGGCCTGGGACGTGTGCGGCAGACGATGTCACTCACCCAGGGCCAGCGGTTCTACACGTCGAATTACGCGCTGACTCGCGGCAAACAAGTCGGCAACTTGATGTTGATCACGCTCGGCTATGAGCTGCTGGCGATCGACACATTGAAAACGGGATCCGACGGTCTGCTATGGCGGAAACCGCTGTACGACGAGGTGCCCGGCGGGACACGTGTCACGATCAACCAGCTGCGCCCCGTGCAGCGGCGCACGCCCTGGGGGACGACGGAAATGGTCGCCGGCGACATGTCGAATCGGGAGCTCGCGATCTGCGGTCCGGCGGGGCGGATGGGCGTCATTTATCAACGCATGCGGGAAGTCATCTGCGTGGATCCGATTACCGGCGAGACGATCTGGTCGCGCGACGGCTTGCCGGCGGCGGCGCAGCTGTTGGGCGATGAGCAAGTGGTGATCGTCGCCCCGCCCAACGGCGGCGACGCGGTGCTGCTCAGCGCCGTGGACGGACACCTGATGGGCCGGCAGCCGATCGAGTCGATCGCGCAGCGCTGGCTGAACTGGGGGCCCAATACGATCGCGACGAAGAATGTCGGCGCAAACATCGAGCTGCGGCTCTACAACGTCGCCACCGGCGAAGTGCTTTGGGAAGATGCGTTTCCGCAGGGCACGCAAGGCTCTCGGGCAGGCGGCGACGAGTTTGCCATTCTGCAAAAGGACGGCAAGTTCGAGATTCGCTCGCTGGTCGACGGCTCGGTGAAGATCAGCTCCACGTTGAGCCCCGAGCCGCAACTGGCGCACTTGCAGGTCATTCGTTCGGACAACGACTACATCGTCGTGCCCAGTGAGCCCCAGTCGGCTCGCAGCAACGGAACGATCTCCGCGGCGCCAAGCGGTGGTTACTCCGTGCCGGTCGTCAACGGTCGCATTTACGCATTCGATCGCGAGTCCGGCGCCGGGCTCTGGCAATCCCCGGCCACGGTGGAGGACTACTCGTTGCCGTTGGGGCAGCCCAAAGGCACGCCGGTGCTGTTGTTGCTGCGGAACGAGCGTCTGCGAGACGACAACGGCCGCTCGCGGCAGACCTATTCGGGAGTCGGCTTGGACCGGCGAGACGGGCGGTTGATCTTCCACGAGGAGTCGACACCCGGCTCGTTGTCGTTGTACGAGATCACGGCCGATCCGGAGAAGAACGAAGTCCAGATCGCGCTCGGGAACCGAGCGACAACGTTGAAGTTTACCGATGAGCCCGCGCCTCCGGCGCCACCCGCTCAGCTCGGTCGCAGCGCGGCGGACGCGGCGAACCAGGTCGGCGACGCTGTGCGCCGCGCGGCCGACGCCTTGTTCAATCTCGTGCCGTTGCCCTAACGTTGCTTTAAGGAAGACGGGAAAAACAAATTCCCCCGGCGGATTGGCTTTTGGACCAAATCGCAGCTGAAAACCTCCAAGTGCCAATCCGCAATTGGGAAAGTTGTTTTTCCCTCGATCCTAACCACCTGACCTCGGAACGGCCGCTTCTCGAAACGGCCTCGCTTCTCGGAGCGACAAGTTATTTTTTCTCGTTCTCATGCCTTAACCTTCTCTTCAGGTTGGTGTTGCTAAATTTCACGAGTCGCAGGCAGGCGGTGCCGCGATTGACGTGAAACAAGCAATTCGAAACGGAAGGGAACAATGATGGCGCGAATCCTTGTCGCAATTGGTTTACTCCTCGGGCTTGGCCTGGGGGGTTGGAGTGGTTTGGTCTCAAGGCCCTCAACGAGACCTGCCCCCTCGTGGAGTTGGCCCCGACCGCCAGCCCCCGGGCCGTTCGATGGAGAGCGACAGGCGTCCGCCGGAAGGGCCTCGGCCGCCTCGGCCCAACCGGTTGTTGGAGGCGTTGGACGCGGATGACGACGGGCTGATCAGCGCCGAGGAGATTAAGAACGCGTCGACGGCGTTGCTCGAGTTGGATCGCAATGGCGACGGCCAGCTGGCGCCGCGCGAGTTCGAGGCAGGGCCGCCTCCTCACGATCGTCGCCCTGACGGGCCCGACGGGCCGCCTCCCGGAGGCGAATTCGGGCCTCGGGACGACTTCGGCCCGCCCCCTCGCGACGGGTTCGGCCCGCCGCGCGAAGCGGGGCCTCCGCCGCGTGACGGCCGGCGTCCGCGTGGTCCGGAAGACGGTGGCCGCCGCGACGGCCCCCCGCGCGGCTCGCGACCTCCGGTCGACCGCGACTCGGCCGGCCTGGACGCTTGATCCCATGTGCTTGAGCGGCGTTTTCTCGTGTCTTGCCTCAACGTCGGTGGGAACAGTCGTTTGGGCAGCGACTCGGCAATTGGGCTCCCCGTCGAAGCGTAGTGTAGGGCGGCCCTTTCGGGCCGCCAGCAGCGATTGGGCCGTTGGCTGTGGTTGGTGGTTGATTCCATCGTCACAATGGTGACGTGAACTTGTCATCCAATTGCGGGCGACGCGCTGTGATTGCCGTCGCATGGGCGTCCTCGCCCGTGCGCGTCGTAGTGCAGGCTGCCAGCCTGCAACATTCGCTCAAGACCACAACAATCACAGGCCGGCAGCCTGTGCCACGGGCTCGGCCGGCGCGTCGTGGTGCAGGCTGCCAGCCTGCAACTTTCGCTCAAGACCACAACAATCACAGGCCGGCAGCCTGTGCCACGGGCTCGGCCGGCGCGAATGGATTGCGCAGTGCTGCACGCGCGAGGACGCCCATGCTGAGCGCGAAGTGTTGCGTGAGGCTGCATGAAGGGCGACGTGTGGCGCGGCAACGCGTGATTCATCCTGGGCAAGAGTGGTTCATGCGCGCACCTGCGGGTGATCGCATTGCACGAACGCACTTCGCTCGTCCACTTCGCTCTTCCATTTCCTCTTACTCGTCCCTCTTCTTCACCCTTTTCTCAATCGAACTTCTCTTTTCCCTGTTTCCTTCTCTTCTTTACTTTCTTTGGAGCAGCATGATGAGGCAATCTGCTAAGAAGAATCGCGGCGACGCTCGCCGCCATCGGCGCCGCCGATTGCAGCTGGAGTCGCTTGAGCGACGCGAGTTGCTGGCGGCCGACCTGGGACTGCCGGATGCTTATGCGCCGGACGGCTTGGGCAACAACCTCGCTCATGTCGAGTGGGGCAGCACGGACGAGCCATTGCTGCGGCTGGCCGCGGCCGAGTATGGCGACGGCATCTCCACGCCGGCGGGCGCCGATCGCCCCGGCGCTCGCGAGATCAGCAACGCGCTGTCGGACCAAGGCGGTGACGACATCATCAGCGACCGCAACCTGTCGGCGTTTATCTACGCTTGGGGGCAATTCATCGATCATGACATCGGTCTGACACCCACGGCCGGCACGGAGTTGCTGGCGATCCCGGTCCCCACGGGCGATCCGTACTTCGACCCCGCGGCCACGGGCACGCAGGCGATCTACACCAGCCGCTCGATCTACGACCTGGACACCGGCGACAGCGCCGACAATCCACGCGAGCAGGTCAATACGATCACCGCCTGGATTGACGGATCCATGGTCTACGGCTCCGACCAGCAGCGCGCCGACGCGCTGCGGACTTTCTCGGGCGGCAAGTTGAAGATGTCGGCCGACGGCATGCTGCCGCTCAACAACGAGGAGAACTTTCCCGACGGCACGTTGGCAATGGCCAATGACGCGCATCGCGTTGCGGATGACGAGCTGTTCGCCGCCGGCGACGCGCGAGCCAACGAGAATATCGAACTGACGAGCTTGCACACGCTGTTCGTGCGCGAGCACAACCGGCTCGCGGATCAGATCGCCGAGCGGCAGCCCGAGCTGAGCGATGAGGAGATCTACCAGCGCGCTCGCTCGCTGGTGATCGCCGAGATTCAGGCGATCACTTACAACGAGTGGCTGCCGGCCGTGCTGGGACATGGCGTGGGCCCGTATCAGGGCTACGACGCGACGGTCAACCCGCAGCTCAGCAACGAGTTCTCGACGGCCGCCTTCCGCTTCGGCCACAGCTTGTTGGGCGACGACGTGGAGTTCCTCGACAACCAGGGCAAGCCGATTGCCGAGGAGATTCCGCTGAGCGAGGCGTTCTTCAATCCGACCGCGTTGGAGGGCGTTACGATCGACTCGATCTTCAAGTATCTGGCCTCCGATCCGTCGTCCGAATTGGACCTGCAACTGGTCAATAGCGTCCGAAACTTCCTGTTTGGACCGCCCGGCGCCGGCGGGCTCGATCTGGCTAGCCTGAATATCGAGCGCGGTCGGGACCACGGCTTGGCCGACTACAACGACGTGCGCGAGGCAATTGGCTTGGGACGCGTCGACAACTTCAGCGACATCACCGCCGATGTCGAGACGCAGCAGAAGCTCGAGGAACTGTACGGCAGTGTCGACAATATCGACCTTTGGGTCGGCGCGTTGGCGGAGGATCATCTGCCCGGGGCAAGCGTTGGCGAAACGCTGTCGGCGATCATCACCGATCAGTTTCAGCGGCTGCGCGACGGCGATCGACTCTGGTACCAGAATCGGCTGGAGGGCCGGGTGCTTGGCGACATCGAACACACCGGCTTGTCCGATGTGATCGCTCGGAATACCGAGCTCAACAATCTCCAACGCAACGTGTTCGTGTTCGATTCGTCCATCGGCGGCGCGGTCACGCAAGTGGCCGGCCGACGTGGCGGCGCCCCTCCGCAACCGCTGACGGGTTGGACTGTCGAACTGGTCTCCGACACCAGCGGCGAAACGATCGCCACGGCGACAACCGACGACCGCGGCCGCTATCGGTTCGACGTGCAGTCGGGCGTTCGCACGGACGACTACTTCGTGCGGCTGACGCAGAACGCAAATGGCGACGCTGTCGGCATCGACAGCCGCGTCGTGTCCGTCACTCGCGGCGACCAGGCGTTCCGGCTGAACTTCAATCTGCCCACGGGCAACAACGGCGGCGGGCCCCGACGCGATGAGCAACCGCGGCCGGACCAGCGGAGCGAGCCGTTGGCGCCTCCCCTGCCCCAGTTGGTGGACCAGGTCTTCGGTCAGTTCGGCGGCGACAGGCGGCGGCGGTTGTAACGGAGCTCCCGAGCCAGCGCGCCACAAGGCATGGCTCGGGTTGGCATGACGGACCGGATTGCGCGAATTGGATCTCGCAATCTTCGCAATCGGCGTTCCCCGGGGTCCCGTTCATTGGGGCCTCGGGGTTTTTGGCATAATAGGACGCGGTCGGATGGCGGAGCTTGCGGGGCCTGGATACGCTCGATCGCAACCTGTTTTTCACGGCCACTTATCCCTCGCTTACGCTTCGGGTTTCCTTTCCCTCGCTGACGCTTCGGGTTTCCTTTCCCTCGCTGAAGCTTCGGGGTTCCTTTCCCTCGCTGACGCTTCGGGGTTCCTATCCCTCGCTTACGCTTCGGGTTTCCTTTTTAGGGTGCGGAGAGCGCCATGCGTGTGTTGGTCGTTGAGGACGAGCCCGACCTGCGGCAATCCCTCATGCAATCGTTGCGCGAGGATGGTTATGCCGTGGACGGATCGGACAACGGTGCCGACGGCCTGTTCAAGGCGACGTCGTGGGAGTATGACGCGATCGTGCTGGACTGGATGCTGCCCGGGTTGAGCGGATTGGAATTACTGGAGCAGCTGCGACGCGAGAAGCCCACGCCGGTGTTAATGCTGACGGCGCGCGATGCGATTCAGGATCGCGTCACGGGACTGGATGGCGGCGCCGATGATTACTTGGTCAAGCCGTTCAGCCTGGGGGAGTTGTTGGCGCGAGTGCGGGCCTTGATTCGACGCTCGATGGGGCAGTCGTCCAATCAGATCGTGATCGGAGACGTCACGGTCGATTTGGCGGGACGAGTCGTTCTGCGCGGGGGCGAGCCAACGTCTTTGACGGCGCGCGAGTACGCGCTGGTGGAATTGTTGGCGCTGCATCGAGGCAAGCTCGTGACGCGAACGATGATTTACGATCATCTGTTCGACGAGGAAGACGATAGCCTGTCCAATTTGGTGGATGTTCACGTGTCACACATCCGCAAAAAGCTCGGACGCGATTTCATCGAAACGCGGCGAGGCCAGGGTTATATCCTGAGCGATTGACGGCTGCGTAGGCCGCTCGTTCGACAAGTACTTCTGCACCACGCGCACCATGTTGTCCATGTCCTCAAGTTGGTACCGTTCACTTCGCTGGCGAATTCAGGTCTGGCATGCGCTGATTCTCTGCTGTGTGGTGGTGGGGTTTGGCGGTCTGCTCTATTGGGAGCTCGTGCGATCTCGCTGGAACGATGTGGATGACGAGTTGATCGCCGCGGCTCGGGTGCTTGAGGGAGCGTTGCGGGCGATGCCCGCTGGGTTGGTCAAGCAGGCGGGGGACGATTTGCTTCCCGAAGAGTTTCGCGAATGGTTGGATGCGTCTCGTGATTTGCCACGTGGTCCAGGCGGACTTGGTCCGGCTGCTCGTCCCGGGCCCGGTCCGGCTGCTCGTCCCGGGCCCGGTCCGGGGCGTCGCCGTCCCGGCCCCGGGCCCGGTCGGCGTCCGCCGCCGCCTCCCGAGCGTTTCAACGAGGACTTTGCCGGCCCGGAATATCCCGACACCGGGCGCCCGCCGTGGGAAAAGGCACTGAACCTGCCCGGCCCACGCGATGAGAGCCTGGCCCGCGAGGACGATGACCTGTACTTCGTCGTGTGGCGACAGGATCGTTCTGTGCTGCGGTCGGCGCAATTGCCGTCCACGTCGCCACCGTTGGCGACGCGCGCCATCTCGCTGCTGGGCAGCGACGGTGTGGCCAGCGAGCAGGCGAATGCCCACCGTCGCATCTACCTCAACGGTCCCCATGGATCGCTCATCTGCGTCGGGCGCGACGTGCATGGCGAGCAGGAACGGCTGCGTCAGTCGGCGACCCTGCTGATGCTGTCGGGCTCGGTGATCCTGCTGTCGGGCTTGGCGGGAGGCTGGTGGCTCAGCGGTCGGGCGATTGCTCCGATCGCCTCGATGACCCGCACCGCCAGCGAGATCGACGCGACGAACCTGGATCAGCGCATGGACCTGACCCGCGTCGATGCGGAGCTGGAGCAGCTCGGCACGGTGCTCAACCACATGCTGGACCGGATCGACAACGCGTTTCGCCAGCAGCAACAGTTTACGGCGGACGCCTCGCACGAGTTGCGAACGCCGCTGGCAGTCATTCTCTCGGCCACGGAGCTGGGGCTGTCGCGCGAACGCGACGCCGGCGCCTACCGCGAGCAGTTGGAGAAGTGCCATCGCGCGGCGAAACGGATGCATGGGCTCGTCGAGTCGCTGATGTCGCTCGCGAGGTTGGATGCGGGAGTTGCCGAGGCGCCGTCGCCCTGCGATCTGGCGACGGTGGTCGGGGAGTCGGCGGAGTTGCTGGCGCCCTTGGCGGCTCAGTCTCAAGTTCAACTGCGAACGGAGCTCGAGCCCTGTTCGTTGCTCGGGCGCCACCGGCTATTGGCCCAAGTGGCGACGAATCTGATTCACAACGCGATTCAGTACAACCGCCCGGGAGGCGAGGTGGTGGTGACGGTGCGGGCCCAAGGGGCCGAGGCTGTGCTGACCGTGCGTGACAATGGCGTGGGCATTGCGGCCGCCGACTTGCCGAAGTTGTTCGATCGCTTCTATCGCGCGGACGTGGACCGGGCGAGAACTCGAGGTGGCAGTGGATTGGGGCTGGCGATTTGCCAGCGAATCGTCGCTGCCCATGGCGGCTCGATCTCCGCCGAGTCGGAGCTTGGCGCCGGCGCTCGGTTCACCGTGCGGCTTCGCCGCGACAGGACCGAGTAACACATGGCTTCGCGCTTACTTCAACAAGCGAGTGACGACGTTGCCCGCGATGTCGGTGAGCCGAAAGTCGCGGCCCTGAAAGCGGTACGTGAGCTGCTCGTGATCAAGGCCGAAGAGGTGGAGGATAGTCGCGTGCAGGTCGTGCACGTGGACGGGATCCTTGGCGACTCCCCAGCCGATCTCGTCCGTCTCACCGATGACTTGCCCGCCGCGGACGCCGCCGCCGGCTAGCCACATGCTGAATGAATACGGGTGGTGGTCGCGGCCGGTGACCTGCTTGAAGTTGACGCGGTTTTCTCCCAGCGGGGTGCGGCCGAACTCGCCGCCCCAGACGACGAGCGTGTCGTCGAGCAGCCCGCGCCGCTTGAGGTCCTTGAGCAAAGCGGCGACGGGCTGGTCGGAGATGCGAGTGTAACGGGCCAGTCCGCTGTCCAGGTTGCTGTGATGGTCCCAGGTAGAGAGAAACAAGGTCACGAAACGCACGCCGCGTTCGATCATTCGCCTCGCGAGCAGGCAGTTTCTGGCGTAGGAGCTTTCGAACCCCGACTTGTCGTTGGCGGGCTCGCGCGTGACGCCGTACTCTTCCAGCGTGGCCTGCGACTCGCCGGAGAGGTCCAATAGTTCCGGCGCCGTGCGCTGCATGCGAAACGCCAGTTCGTAAGCTTCAATGCGGCTGGCGACTTCGGGATTGCCAAGCGCGCCGTACCGCAGCCGGTTCAGGTCATTGATCGCCTGCAAGCTCCTGGCTTGCGCCGGCGGCGTGATCCCGGCCGGATTCTCCAGGTTCAGCACGGGGCTGCCTTGGTTGCGAAACAGCGTGCCGGCGTACTGGGACGGCAGGAACCCGCTCGACCAACTGGAGGCGCCGCCGGGCAGGCCGCGTCCCAACGTGGTGAGCACGACATAGCTGGGCAGATCCTGCGACTCGCTTCCCAGCCCGTAGCTGAGCCAGGAGCCGAGCGTCGGCCGCCCTTGCAGCGCCGAGCCCGACAGCATCATGAGCTGTCCCGGCAAGTGGTTGAATTGATCGCAATGCATGGACCGCACCAGCGCAATGTCGTCGACGCAATCGCGCAGATGGGGGAGCAAGTCGGACAGGTCCATGCCGCATTGCCCATGGCGCTGGAACACTCGCGGACTGCCCATCAGCCGCGCCGCTTCTTTTTGAATGAACGCGAATTTGATTTCCTTCAGCAGCGATTCGGGCATCGGCTGGCCGTCGAGCTGATTCAACTTCGGCTTGGGATCGAACAGATCCATCTGGCTCGGCCCGCCCTCCATGAACAGATAGATGCAGCGTTTGGCGCGCGGAGCGAAGTGCGTGATTGGCGACTCACTGCCCAACACGCGGTCGTCGCGAAGCAGCGAAGCGAGCGCCACGGCGCCCAGCCCGCCGGCAACATTGGCAAGGAACTGCCGACGAGCCGTCGAGTTGTGCGGGGAGTCGTTCATGGTGCTTTTCGTTGTCATTGTCAGGAACGCGCTCATTCTCGAATGGACGCGTACGTTGTCAGTCGCGGGTGACGAACTCGTCGGAGTTCATGACGATTCTGGCGACGGCTGCCAGCGCGGCGGCGCGCTGTTCTGCGAGGGTGGCGACGTTGTTCCCGGCGCTGTTCCCGGCGCTGTCCCCGGCGGCGAGCTCCAGCAAGTCACGGTACGCGCTTAAAAGCACTCGCTGCTCGGCAGTGGTCATCGGTCTTGCGAGGCAGTGGCGGAAGATCGCTGCGATGGCGGCCAACTCCTGAGCATGGTGGGCCGCAACGCGTCTTCCGAGCGTTTCGGCGCACTCGAAGTACACCGGGTCGTTGAGCAACGTCAGCGCTTGGAGCGGCGTGTTGGTGCGTGCGCGGCGGCTGCACGAGACGGTCGAGTCGGGCGAGTCGAACGTCATCAACATCGGGTACGGCACGGTGCGTTTGAAGAAGATGTACAATCCGCGCCGGTAACGCTCGCCACCGGCGCTGACCGGCCACTTGACGCTCCTGCCGACCTCCGCCACGAAGTCCGGCAAAGGTGGGCGAATGCCGCGGCGGCCGATCGTCCGGTCCAGCAGTCCGCTGGCCGTGAGATGCAGGTCGCGAATCGTCTCTGCGTTGACGCGAAAACTGTTTTGCCGCCAGAGCAACAGGTTGGACGTCTCCCGCTGTTCGGGAACCGCGTTGGCGGCGGACGCCAACCGATAGGTGGACGAGGTGACGATCAGCCGTATCAGCGCTTTGCGGCTCCAGCCCAAGCGGCGGTATTCGCTGGCCAGCCAATCGAGCAATTGCGGATGAACGGGCTTGTCACCCTGAAAGCCGAAGTCGTTGGGCGTCGCCACCAGTCCCTGGCCGAACAGATGCTGCCACACGCGGTTGGCGGCGACTCGAGGCGGCAGCGGATTGCGGTCGTCGAACAGCCATTCGGCGAGGTCGAGCCTATCGGGGTCGAGTTCTTGGCTCTCGGAATTCAACGCCGGCAATGCTGCGGGAGTTCCCGCATGAACGGACTCGCCACGCTGGTTGTAGACGCCGCGGACGTGAACATATGACTCGCGGCGATCTTGCCGACGTTCCGCGAAGGCGGGGGCCTTCGTTGCGGGCGGGGCAGGACGCGCTTTGTGCCAGGCTTCGAGCTTGGCCTTCAACGGCGCCCAGCCATCGCTGTCGGTGCGGTAGGCGGCTGCGAACGGCTCCCAATCAATCGACTTGGTCGCGTTCAACTGCTCGATCGCTGCACTCCGCTCCGCGTCGGCGACCGACTCGCGTTCCAGTTTCGCCAGCTCGGACAGCAACGGTTCACGCCGAGAGTCCCAGTCTTGAAACGCGCGTTGGTGCTCGGCGTGTTCCCAATTTCGAGAGACGGATACGCCGACCTCGTCCGCATTGTTGAAGAAAGCGTAGAGTTGATAAAACTCCGTCTGGGTGACGGGGTCGTGTTTATGATCGTGACATTCGGCACAGCCCAGCGTGAGGCCGAGCCAGACCATGCCCGTGGTGTTGACGCGATCAACAATCTCTTTGGTGCGATAGAGCTCGAGGTCGACGCCGGCCTCGGTGTTTCGCAACGTGTTGCGATGGAAGCCAGTCGCGACGCGTTGATCGACCGATGGGGTGGGCAGCAGATCTCCGGCAAGCTGTTCGATGCTGAACCGATCAAACGGCTGATCGCGATTGATCGCGTCGATCACCCACTCGCGATAGACCCAGGCATGAGTCCGCTCGCTGTCGCCCAGGTAGCCGTCGCTGTCGGCGTAGCGGGCCAGGTCGAGCCAGTGGCGTCCCCAACGCTCGCCAAAGTGAGGCGAGGCGAGCAAACGGTCCACCAATCGTTCGTAGGCGCCGGGCCTGTCGTCGGCCGCGAAGGCTTCCACCATTTCGGGCGAAGGAGGCAGGCCGAGCAGATCGAGGTGCAGGCGGCGAGCGAGTGTGCGTTGGTCGGCCGCCGGCGCGGGACGAAGCCCGGCAGCGCGAAGCCCGGCGGCGATAAAGGCGTCGATCGGATTCCGCACGGGAAACTCGGGAGCACCAACTCCGTCGGGAACGGGGGGCTGTTGCAGTGGACGGAGCGACCAGAGCGGCTCGGGCTCCAGTCGCAGGTCCTCCGGCCAGTGGGCGCCTGCTTTGATCCATTGTCGGATCCTCTGCAGTTGTTCCGGATCAAGCGGCGCCTCGCCTTGGGGCATTTCGGCGACACCATCCGTGGGCGTGATGTAACTCAGCAGAGTGCCCGAGTCAGTATTCTCCGGGGTGAGCACTTCGCCGCTGTCGCCACCCTGACGGGTGCTTTGGGCCGTTTGCAGCGAGAGGCCTCCGCGGCGTTGTCGATCGTTGTGGCATCGCAAGCACCGCTCGCGAAATATCGGCGCCACGTCGCGCTCAAAATTGGGCTCTTGAGCGATCAGCCGTTGTGCGGGGGCTGTTAAAGCCAGCCAGACAGCGGCGATCAGCGAAAGCCAGACGGGGGAGCGCATGGACGTCGCGGGGTGGGAGGGCGAGCGAAGGCGGGAGAGCATCACTCCAGTATAGAAAGAGGGGGGCCGAGCGCACCATCGTTGCCCAAGCGGATGGTAAAGAGGGCGGTCGAGTTTGCGCGGATCGTTCGTAGCATGGGCGTCCTCGCCCGTGCGCGGCGAGCAGCCGCTAGGCACCGCCTCTGCCCAGAATCGGCCGGGGCAATTGGATTGCCCCCTGCTGCACGGGCGAGAACGCCCAGGCGACGCGCATAGCGTGCCTCGGCCGGCTCACTCCGGGGACAATCTGCTGGTCGCTGTCTGGCAACGCCCTAAAACGGCAACTAAGCTGAACGAAGGGCCTCAATCCCTGGCGACCGTCGTCGTAAAATCTTGGCTTGCCGAGAGATCGCGACGTTCCCCCGGCAGCGAATGCATGCCGCACTTGCCTCTGTGGAGGGGTGGTGTGGGGTGTTTGCCAATCGGGGCGGTAGTAATTGAACAAACTGGGCGGTTTGAGGCACGTATGAGGGCCGGGTTGTCACGCTGCGGCTGGCCGATCCCGATCCCGGCCACCGAATCCAACCCATCCAAGATAGATAGCAACCGGGGCCGTCCCCGCATCGAAGACCGGCCCCTACTGTCCCACCCTTGAAGGAACTGAGATGTCGATTGACTCTTCTGCCATTGAAAAGCTGCGGAACGCCCGTGAGAAGGTCAAGGAGCAGCTGTCCCAGGTGATCGTCGGTCAGGAAGAGGTGATCGAGGAGCTGCTGATTTCGCTGTTCAGCCGAGGCCACTGCATGCTGGAGGGTGTGCCGGGGCTCGCCAAGACGCTGTTGATCAGCACGCTGGCCCGCTCGCTGAGCTTGACCTTCTCGCGCATCCAGTTCACTCCCGACCTGATGCCGGCCGACATCACGGGCACGGACATCATCGAGGAGAACCGTTCGACGGGCGAGCGTGAGCGGCGGTTCATGCAGGGTCCGTTGTTCTCTCACATCGTGCTGGCCGACGAAATCAACCGTACGCCTCCCAAGACGCAAGCGGCCTTGTTGGAGGCGATGCAGGAGCGGCAGGTGACGGTGGGCAATGAGCGACATGTGCTCACTGATCCCTTCTTCGTGCTCGCGACGCAGAACCCGATCGAGCAGGAAGGCACGTACCCGCTGCCCGAGGCGCAGCAGGACCGCTTTATGTTCAAGGTCTTTGTCGACTACCCCAGCTTCGACGAGGAGTTCGAAGTGGCTCGCCGCACGACGGCGATCCAGACCGACAACATTCAGCCGGTGTTGTCGGCCAACGAGATTCTCGAGCTGCAGACGAAGGTCCGCGAGGTGCCGATCACCGATCACGTGATCCGCTATGCGTTGTCGTTGGTGCGACAGACTCGCGTCGATCGTCCGGGCTGTCCGGAGTTCGTGCAGGATCAGGTGGCCTGGGGCGCCGGCCCTCGCGCCGTGCAGTATCTGATTCTGGGCGGCAAGGCTCGGGCGTTGCTGGAGGGCCGCACCAATGTCTCCACCGAGGACATTGCGGCTTTGGCCAAGCCGGTGCTGCGCCATCGCATGGTTGTCAACTTCGCGGCCGAGAGCGAGGGAGTGACCACCGACAATGTGATTGAGGAGCTGTTGAAAGTCACCCCCACCAAGGAAGACGAGCTGATCAACGATGCCCGATTCCAAAAGATTTTTGCATCCTGAGGCGATTAAACGCATCTCGCGCATGGAAGTGCGGGCTCGTCACATCGTCGAAGGCTTTTTGTCGGGCATGCATCGCAGCCCCTATTTCGGCCAGTCGGTGGAGTTTCTCCAGCACCGCGAGTATGTCCGCGGGGACGATTTGCGTCACGTCGACTGGAAGGTGTGGGCGCGGCAGGACCGGCTCTATATCAAGCAGTACGAGGAGGAGACCAACCTCCGTTGCACGCTGCTTGTCGACGTCTCCAACAGCATGGCTTACGGCAACGGCCCGCTCAGCAAGTACGAGTACGCTTGCACCGCGGCGTCGTCGCTGGCGTACCTGTTGTTGAAGCAGCAGGACGGCGTCGGTTGCATTGCGTTTGACGACCGGATTCGCCGGCAGTTGCCGATTCGCAGCAAGCGCAATCACTTGATGGCGATCTGCGAGTCGTTGAATGTCAGCGAGCCGTCGGACAAGACCGATATGTTCGGCATTTTTCGGCATGTGGCCGAAAGCGCTCCGCGACGCGGCATGATCGTGCTGGTCAGCGACTTGTTCGCCGACTTGGACGCCACGGTCAAGGGCCTGAAGCTGCTGCGTCAGCGCGGGCACGATGTGATGGTGCTGCACATCATGGACGACGACGAGCTTGACTTCGAGTTCTCCGGGCCGATGCGATTCGACGGCTTGGAGTCCGATGACTTCCTGAACTGCAACCCCAGGGCTCTGCGGGACGGCTACCTCGCGGCGCTCAACGAGTTTCTCGAGGACGTGCGACGCCGCTGCGCCAAGAACGCAGTCGACTATGCCCTGGTCCGCACCAGCGACCCGCTCGACGCGGTTCTGGCCAAGTTTCTCAGCAGCCGATTGGGGATGCACCACCGCAACTAGCCCGGCGTCCGCGCCGGCGCCGGACGGAGCTACCCGCCCTTGATCCCGCCAACGATCCGGTAGGCTCGCTGAACTACCCGCACACGGTCCGTTAAAGGCTGAACGCAAGATGCAATTCGTATTTCAGGCACTCACCTGGGGCTTTCTGCTCACGCTGTTGCCGCTGTTGATCCACCTGATCAACATGCTGCGGCACAAGCGCGTGAAGTGGGCCGCGATGGACTTCCTGCTGAAGAGCTACAAGAAGCATCGCCGGTGGGTCTGGCTCAAACAGTTGTTGCTGTTGCTGATGCGCATGGCGGCGATTGCTCTGATTGTGGCGATGCTTGCCCAATGGGATCCCCGCGGCTCGTGGCTCTCGGCGCTGGGAGGCCAAGTCACACATCATTATGTGTTGTTGGACGACAGCTACTCGATGAGCGAGCGGCAGGGCGCGGGCACGGTCTTTGACGATGCGATCAAGGCGGTGGCTCGCATCGGCTCGGAGGCGTCGGAGCACACCAATCAACGGTTCACGCTGCTGCGGTTCTCGCGAGCGGCAACGGCGCCGGAGAGCGATGAGGTGGCGGACCTGTCCAGTGAGATCGTGGACTCCGAGTTCGGCACGCGGCTGGAGGAGACCACTCGCGGCCTCGCGACGAGCGCGTTGGCGGCCGGGCCCCGTCCGGCGCTGGAGATGCTGCGAAAGATGCTGAACGAAGGGCGTTCGGAGAAGAACTACTGCTACTTGATTTCGGACTTTCGCGCCGGGACTTGGGAGCAGCCCACGGAGGTCCGCGACCTGCTGCAGGAAGTGGAGCGGGACGCGAAAGTGCACTTGATCAGCGCCGCTCCGACCGGGCAAGGCAACCTCTCCATCGAGGCGGTGCGGCCCGATGGCTCGACTCGCGCCGCCGGGGTGCCGCTGTTCGTCGACGTGATGGTCCGGAACCACTCGACCACCGAAGTCAATCGTATCGAGGTCTCGGCCAGCACGATCGCGATGGATGAGGACGACGAGGCCACGGCCACGCCCGGCGAGTTGAAGGGCAAGGAGGACGACCTGCCGGTGGAAGTGATCGACACCATTGCTGCGGGCGGCGTGGGCGTCGCGCGATTCCAGGTGGCTTACAACGCCGTCGGCCGCCACGTCTTCAAGGCCACGCTGCCTAGCGACAATGTGCCCGCCGACAACGAGCGGTTCGTCGTGCTCGGCCTCGAGTCCGGAGAGCCGGTGCTGGCGATCGACGACCGGCCCGAGTTCGGCAACGGCGACTACTGGATGAAGATTCTGCAGCCGGGCGGCCAGTCCAACACCGGACTGCGCCCCGAAGTGCAGCCAACCACCTTTCTGCGCGACGCGACGGTCGCGGACCTCCGCCGCTTTTCCGGCATCTACCTGTTCGGCTCGACCAACTTGGACGAGGCGATGGTCCGCAAGCTGGAGCAGTACGTGAGTGGGGGCGGCGGTTTGGCGATCTTCATGAGCCCCGGCATCGCGTTGGATCAGTACAACACGTTGCTCTTCAAAGACGGCGAAGGCGTGATGCCGCTGCCGTTGGGACGAGCCTGGACGCTTTCCTTCCCGTTGGAGGAAGGGGCGCCCGACATCGACATCACCGGCACGAATCACGACGTCTTCCGCGACCTGCTGCGGGGACGCAACCCGATCATTCGCATGGTCCGAGTCGAACAGTATGTCGAGCCGCCGTCGGGCTGGGAGGTCGCTGCGGAGAACAAGGTTGACGTGATCGCGCGGCTGCACAACGGCATGCCGCTGGCCGCGGAGAAGCGCTTCGGCAACGGCCGCGTGTTTCAGTTCATGACGACCTACTCGCCGATCTGGAACGATTTGGTGATCACGCCCAACGTGCTGATGACGCTCAACCTGCAAGCCTATCTGGCCTCCACGCGCCGCGTGCAGGAAGACCGTCTGGTCGGATCGCCGTTGCGAGTCGAGTTCAACGGCGAGACGGCGGAGCCAAAAGTGCAGTTTGTGGCGCCGACGGCGAAGTCGCCAATCGTGGTCGAGCGGCAGGCGCAACAGGCCAGCAGCGATTCGACGTTGGTGGCCGCCGACCTGGGCATGCCGACCGAGTCCCCGGGCGTCTACGAGGCCTGGATCGAGGATCTCGATGGCAAGCTGTCCGCGCGACGCTTCGCCCTGAACGTCGACCCCAACGAGGGCGATCTGCGGGTGGTTGACTCGGAGCTGATGCTCAACGAGCTCCGGCCGGCCAAGCCCACTTTCCAATATGTGGATGAGATGTACGGTATTGTCAACGAAAGTGGCTTCAATCCCAGCTTGTGGATCATGGGGCTGCTGGTGTTACTGCTGCTGGGAGAGCAGATGCTGGCCTACGTTTTGAGTTATCACCCGCCGAGAGGAGCCTCGCGATGACACCAAGCTTGTTGGCCGTCGAGATGGGAGAGACCTATCATCGGCTCACGCGGCTGCACGGCTTTGTCGAGTGGTGGCAGTGGCTGCTGCTGGGCGTGGCTGTCATCCTCATCGGCCTCTACGTGACTTGGCTCTATCGCCGTGACAGCGCCGAGCTGTCGACCGGCTTGAGCCTCGTACTGTTGGTCCTGCGGCTTACCGCGTTCGGAGGCATTCTGTTCTTTTTTCTCGGTTTGGAGAAAGGCAGTGAGCAGAAGCTGGTGCGGAACTCGCGGGTGCTGATGGTGTTCGACACCAGTCTCAGCATGGGACTGCCCGTGACATACGAACAGCAGAGCGCCGAGTCTCGTTTGGACTCGATTGTCACGACCATGGCGGACGGCGCGATGATCGAACGGCTGCGACAAGAGCACGATGTCGCCCTGTACCGCTTTGATCAAGAGGCGAAGCCCGAGGAGATTGCGGTCTTTCCGCGATTGGGGCAGTTGGCGGATGACGAGACGCTGGAGACCGCCGAGGAGGCGACGCAGCGGCGTTTTGCCGAAGCTCGTTCGACGGCGATGGTCGCCGGCGCACTGCTGGCCATTTGCGCTCTGTCGTTTGCCGTCTTTCTTATGATGGGCGCCCGCGTGGGTGATACCGAGCGGGCCTCCTGGGCGCTGCTGACCGCCGTGGTCACCTTGATCTCGGGGATCGTCGTGCTCGGCGTCGCCAATTTGCGTTGCCCCGAGGCGTCGTTGGCGGCGGTGGCCGGACTGCGGCCGCTGGAGATCGCCAAGCCGGAAGAGTCTGAGGAAAAAGAGGTGTCGGTCGACCCGGTGGTTGACTGGCCCGAGGCGCTCGCGCCGCGTGGAGCGGAGTCGCGAGTGGCTGAGGCGGTGCGGTTCCTAGCGGAGAAAGAACGCGGCGGCCCGACGGCGGGCATCGTTGTCTTTACCGATGGCCGCAACAACGCGGGCGTGAACTACGACGCGGCGGCCGCCGCAGCGCAGGAAGCCGGCATCCCGATCTTTACCGTCGGCCTCGGCGACGCCACTCGGCCCAAGAACGTCCGCGTGGCGGATCTCGAGGCGCCATCGCGAGTGCAACCGGGCGACGACTTTTCGCTGAAGGGTTACCTGCAAGCGTTCGGGCTCGGCGGACGCTCCGTCGAAGTGCAGTTGGTTTCTCGGCCCGCGGGCAAGGAGAACGCCACGGTCGAAATCGAAGGCTCCGAGCGAATCACGCTCGGCGACGATGGACAATCCGTGCCGGTCAGCTTCACGGCCACTCCGAAGGAGGTTGGCAGCTGGGAGTACGAGCTGCGCATCGTCTCGCCGAGCGAAGATCGCGTGCCCGATGACGACAAGGTCTCCTCGACGGTGGAAGTGATCGATCAAAAGACCAAGGTGTTGCTGATTGCCGGCGGGCCGATGCGGGAGTACCGTTTTCTCCGCGACGCGCTGTTCCGCGACGACGAGGTGGAGAGCGATGTGTTGCTGCAGAGCGGCAAGCCGGGCATTTCGCAGGAGTCGGACGACCTGCTGTTCGAATTCCCCTCGATCGCGTCCGAGCTGTTCGAGTACGACTGCATCGTGGCGTTCGACCCCGATTGGCTGCAGCTGGACCAATTGCAGATTGACTTGCTGAAACGCTGGGTGTCCGAGAAGGCGGGCGGCTTGATCGTCGTCGCCGGACCGGTGTTCACCCCCGAGTGGACGCGCTTGCAGCGCACGGTTGATCGCCGCGTCGGCGCGATTCGCGACCTATATCCTGTCACGTTCCTGTCACAAAGCGCCGTGTCGGTGGGCAAGGTCAACAGCGACCAGCCCTGGCCGCTCGACTTCACCCGCGCGGGCAAGGAGTCGCGATTCCTCTGGCTGGAGGAGGATTCGCTCGCCAGCGAGGGCGTCTGGAACGACTTCCGCGGAGTGTTCGGCTACACGGCGGTGAAGGACGTCAAGCAGGGCGCCCAGGTCTACTCGCATTTCTCCGATCCCTCGGAGGCGAGCCTGGACAACGAGCAGCCGGTCTACATGGTGAGCCACTATTACGGCGCCGGCCGGGTCTTCTTCCTGGCCAGCGGCGAGATGTGGCGATTGCGCGAGGTGGATCCGAAGTACTTTGAGCAGTTCTATCTGCGGCTGATTCGCTGGACCTCGGCGGGGCGGTTGAATCGCGACTCCACGCGTGGCGTGCTGCTGGTGGACAACGACCGCGTGTATCTGCGCGACCAAGTGTCGGTGACCGCGATTCTCAGCGACGCCCAATTTCAGCCGCTGCAATTGGACGAAGTGCCGGGCAACTTGATTCTGCCCGATGGGAAGCAGCGTGAGCTGCGGCTGCAGCGAGCCAAGGACGCGGCGCGCGAGGGCACCTATGTCGGTTACTTCGCGCCCCGCAGCGTTGGTGTGCATCGCATTGAAGTCAAGGAGGCGGCCGGCGACGGACTGCTGGTTCGCGAGGTGGCCGCCGTGCTGCCGACCTTGGAGACGAACGACGCGACTCGCAACGAGGTGGCCCTCCGCAACTTGGCCGATCGCACCGAAGGCCTGTACTACGTGGGCGCCCCGACCGCTGCCGATTTGGACAAATCAAGTCTCTATCAAGAGTTGGCGCCCCGGGATCAGACGACGTATCTGCCCGGGCGTCCCGATATGGATTTTCAACGACTGCTGATGACCTGGCTGATGGGGTTGATCTGCGGCGCACTGTGCCTCGAATGGCTGGTGCGGCGCCTCAGCAAGCTGGCCTAATCGGGCGTTGAAAAACTCGTCGTAGGGCAGCTGCCAGCCTGCGGCCGAAACCACAATCTGAATTCGATCTCGACTCGCATGACCAACTCGAAACTATCTCCGGCCATCCGCTCCACGCTGTCCGAGCTGCGTTGGCGCATCCGCGCCTATGTCGTCGCCGACGGGCTGGCGCTGGCGGCCGTCTGGCTGGGACTGACGTTTTGGCTGGGTCTGGCGCTCGACTACCTGCCGGTGCTGACTTGGGCCAGTGAGATTCCGCGAGCGGTGCGGGGCGTCGTGCTGGTGGTGGTCGCCGGCGGTTTGGCTTGGATTCTCTATTACTATCTGCTGCGGCGAGTGCTGGTCCGCTTGCACGATCGCAGCATGGCGTTGCTGGTGGAGCGCCGATTCAAGGGGTTCAGTGACGAGTTGGTGACAGCCGTCGAGCTGGAGGACGCCTCCGAGCGTGATGAACTCTACGACCCCGAGATGCTTGAGCGAACTCGGCGCATGGCCGAGCAGCGGGTGTCGCGGCTGCGGCTGGCCGACATCTTCGACTCCAAGCCGTTGACTCGCCACGCCGTGCTGGCCGTGGTGTTGCTGGCGCCCATTGTGCCGTTCGCCCTGCTGCAGCCCGAAACCATGAAGATCTGGGCGCAGCGATTTTACATGCTGAAGGACGTGCCTTGGCCGCGCGACACGATGGTCCAAGTGCTGGGCTTTCAGCCCCAGCGCAAGGTCACGCCCGGCGCCGCGCAGGACGGCCCGCTGCCGGTTCGCTCGTTCGGCGCCGAGCAGCATATCAAGATCGCCCGCGGTGGCGGCGGCACGCTGCGCGTGCGGGCCAAGTCGCGCAGCGGCAAGGCGGCGCCGGAATACTGCACCGTTTACTATCGCGCCGCTGACGGCGTGCGCAGCTCGGTGCGAATGAACAAGTTCGGCCGACTCGGCAAAGATGGATATCAGGAGTACACCTTGGCGGCCAAGCCGTTCAAGGGCATCCTCGAGGACTTGCGGTTCGACATCGTCGCGCACGATCGCCGGCTGTCCGGCTACGAGCTGCAGGTGGTCGACAGTCCGAAGATCGAGACGCCCGAACTGCATTGCGTGTTTCCGCCCTATCTGGTGGATGAGTCGACGAGCTCGTGGCAGCCTCGCGACATGCCCTATATCGCCAGCGGCACATCGCTGCCGGTCGGCACGAGCGTCACGATGAAGCTGACGGTCAGCAAGGATGTTCGCGAAGCCGTCGTGCGGATGGGCGAGGATGGGGAGCCGGTGTCGATGCCGGTGACCGAAAAACGTCAGCTCGAGATCGGGATCCCCGCGCTCGAGGGCGCCGCGACGATGTTTGTCTCGGTGATCGACACCGACGGTGTGGAAATGGAGCGGCCTCAGAAGTTCGTGATCAATGCGATTAAGGACAACCCGCCCAAGCTGGAGGTGCTGCACCGCGGCATCAGCTCGATGGTCACCCCCGATGTGTTGATCCCGGTCGAGGGCAAGGCGGAGGACGACTACTTGATTGACCGCGCGTGGTTCGAGGTGGCGACTCCCGATGGGCAGCTGCGCGAGTATGCCGATGTGACTGTGGACAAGGATGGCAAAGTCGCCGGCGCCTTGGATGTCCGCTCTAAACGCGGGCTGACGGATGACGCGAAGAAGCTGGAGCTGACGCCCGGCATGCGAATCATGGTGACGGCCATGGCCGCCGATCGCTACGACCTCAGTGAGCAGAAGAATGTCGGCTCGGGCGTGCGGCTGGATCTGGAGGTCGTGACGCCCGAGCGGCTGTTGACGTCGCTGGACCAGCGCGAGCTGGCGCAGCGGAAGGTGTTCGAGCACGTGATCGAGGAGATGAACGCGACGCGCGACGATTTGGCTCGAGTGGAGCGCGAACTGACCGATGGCGATGCGCCTAGTGAAGATTTGGACCCCGCCGATCCCGCCGAAAAGGATGATCCGGAGAAGCTCAAGCAACGGGCCGCCGCGCTGCGGCTGTTGCGGATTCAGCAGGCCAGCCTGCAGGCGGAAAAGTCCGGCCAGGAGACGGCTGCCGTCGGCGCGACTTTCGAGGACATCGTGCTGGAGCTCAAGAACAACCGGATCGACTCGGAGGATCGTAGCGAGCGGCTCACCAATAAGGTCGCCGCCCCCATTGCCCGGCTGGCGGAAGAGCTGTTCCCGAAATTCGAGGAGCGGCTCGACGAGTTGGAGAAGGCGCTGGAGAGCAACGGGGAGGGTCGTACCGATTTGGCCGTTCAGACCGTCGAGCAGGCCGACGAGCTGCTGGCCGAAATGAATAAAATCCTGCAGGACATGCTGTATATTGAGTCGTACAACGAGCTCGTGGAGGCGCTGCGGGCCATGGCCGAAGAGCAGGCTTCGCTCCGCCAGGAGACCGAGCGTGAGAAGGCCAAGAGCCTCAAGGGCTTGCTGGAGTGATCCCGCCCCGGTGGGCCGTCTCAACAATTTTCGTTGAACCGAGTTGCGGCCGACCGGCACACATTAGAAAGTGAATGGCTAGCGGATTGGTCGAAACGAGCTTCCGCGGTCCGCTTTGCTGCCGTCCGATCTTTCGGCGGCGACCTGACGTCATACCAGTCCGAACGGAGACAGCGATGGTGACCAACGCCCTTCCACGAGTCCTTCGCGGCGCAGCCGCTTTCGCGTCGCTCGCGTCGTTGATGTTTGTCTTGCTCGTGGCGCAGACGGTTGCCGTGCATGCTCAAGACGCCAAGCCGGAAGAGGCGACCGCCAAGCCGGAAGGCGGGGAGCCGGAGGCGGACACGCCGAGCGAGGAGAAGCCCGGCGATGTGGAGGTCAAGCCGATCGATGTGCTTGCCCAACGACAGGGCCGGCTGGCTTCGAAGTACAAGGAGCTCGAGGAGAAGTTCTTCAAGCTGGCCGCGTTGGAGGCCGCCGAGAATCCTCGCCGCGCCGAACTGCTGCAGCAGGCCTACAAACTTTCCCAGGACAACTTGACGGGCAGCCAGATCGAGAAGATCTCCACCTTGCTCAACCGCGAGCGGCTTT
Source organism: Planctomycetales bacterium (assembly GCA_020426845.1). Classification (GTDB taxonomy): domain Bacteria; phylum Planctomycetota; class Planctomycetia; order Pirellulales; family Pirellulaceae; genus JAGQPF01. The sequence goes on along the minus strand of JAGQPF010000292.1, from coordinate 17,895 downwards.
CGCAGGCCGTCGATGCGCAAACGCAGGTCGGCGAAGATCTCAAACGGCTGCTCGAACTGCTGATGAGCGAGAATCGCTCGGATCGCATCAAGAGCGAGCAGCAGCGATATCGCGAGTACCTCAAGGAAGTCGAGCGAGAGATTCGGCTGGAGCGCAGCAACAAGGGACGCAACGAAGCCGGCGGCGACATGGGACGTCTCGCCCGCGAGCAAGAGCGAATCGCCAATCGCGCCGCCGACCTGAGCCGCCAGATTCAGGAGAACGAAGAGGGAGGCAACAATCAGGGCAACGCCGATGGCAAGTCCGATGGCGACTCGAAGGGAGATTCGAAAGGCGACTCCAAAGGCGACTCCAAAGGGGACTCAAAAGGCGACTCCGAGGGTGATTCGGAAGGCAATTCCGAAGGCGACTCGAAAGGCGATTCGAAAGGCGATTCGAAAGGCGATTCGAAAGGCGATTCGAAAGGCGATTCGAAGGGCGACTCCAAGGGGGATTCGAAAGGCGACTCCAAGGGCGACTCGGAAGGCAATTCCGAGGGCGATTCCAAGGGGGATTCGAAAGGCAATTCCGAGGGGAACTCCGAGGGCAACTCGGAAGGCAACTCCAAGGGAGATTCGAAAGGCGACTCCAAGGGCGATTCGAAAGGCGACTCCAAAGGAGATTCGGAAGGCAACTCGGAAGGCAATTCCGAGGGGAACTCCGAGGGCAATTCAGAAGGCAACTCCAAGGGAGATTCGAAGGGCGATTCAAAGGGCGATTCCAAGGGAGACTCGAAAGGCGACTCGCAGGGCGATTCCCAAGGCGGCTCGCAAGGTGGCCAGCAAGGGCAACAGGGCCAGCAAGACGAAAACCCCGCTCGCAAGCGAATTCAGGCCGCCGAAGAGAAGATGCGCGAAGCACAGCGCAAGCTCGAAGAGGCCAAGCGAGAGGAGTCCATCGAGGCTCAAGAGGAGGCTTTGAAAGAGCTTTATGCCGCCAAGCAAGAGCTGGAGCAAATCCTGCGGCAGCTGCGCGAGGAGGAGATCGAGCGAATGTTGGCGCTGCTCGAGGGCCGCTTCCGCAAGATGTTGGAGCTGCAACTGCGGGTCTATGAGGCCACACTGCAGCTCGACCGCATTCCCGCGGAGCGACGCGGCCGCGAGGTCGATGTACAGGCCGGCAAGCTGAGCTTCGACGAGCGGAAGATTGCCATCGAAGCCGAAAAGGCGCTCATGCTGCTTCGCGAAGAGGGCTCGTCCGTGGCCTTCCCCGAGGTGGTGGATCAGATGGTCGAGGATATGAACGATGTCACCGAGCGGCTTGCCGCCGTCAAGATCGGCACGATCACGCAGGGCCTCGAGGAGGACATCATTCAGTCGCTCGAGGAGATGATCGAGGCGCTGCAGAAGGCGCAGGAACAGCAGCAGCAACAACAGCAACAACAACAGCAGCAGCAACAGCAACAACAGCAGCAAGACCAGCCGCTGGTGGATGCGATTGCCGAGCTGAAGATGATTCGCTCGCTGCAGCTGCGAGTCAACAAACGCACCACTCGTTATTCGCGACTGCTGGATGATGCGGACGATCCCGCCGGGCAAGCCCTCGAGAACGACCTGATCAAGGCGCTCGGCGAGCTGGGCGGCCGAGAGCAGAACATCTATCAGATCATGCGCGACATCAATCTGGGCAAGAACAAGTAGGCTCCGCTCGAGCTCACCGGTCGTGTCGCTTGTTGAAGCAGCTTAATTCGGAACCTTGCGTGGGAAGGATTTGGACATGAAGAAGCTTGCAGCCATTATTAGCTTGGTCGCCTTGGGAGTGGTTGGCTCTGCCGTGGCTCGCGACGAGCTGGAGAAGCAGGCGTCGTGGAAGCTGCTGCCCGCGTCCGATGTTCGCGCCTCGCTGGCACAATGGGTCGACTCGCTCAAGCCCGACGAGGCGACCAAGCTGCGCGTCGAGACGTTGTGGCCGCCGGAGTCGCCGAACGATGTGGATGTGCTCGAGCGAGCCGTCAATGTGATTGCGGCCGTGGATGAGGACGCTGCCGAGATTGTGAAATTCTGCCAGCAGTCGAAAGTCGGCCCCGAGCTGCCCAAGTTCAAGTTGCTCGAGGACGAGAAGAAGCCGGAAATTGTCCGCGACAATCTGCGGTTGCTCTACGGCCGTTGGCTGGCTCAAAACGAGCTCTATGACGAGTCGTTGGAGCAGCTGGCCCAGTTGGACGTGGCCAAGGTGGCCGATCCGGCCGCGCTGTTGTTCTATCAAGGCATTGCGCATCACCGGCTGCTGCAAAAGAAGGAGTGCCTGCCGGTGCTGCAAAAGTTGCTCGAGAACGAGCCGCTGCTGCCCCGTCGCTACCTGACGCTGGCCCAGCTGATGGAGGCCGATCTCGCTCCGTTGAAGCCCGATTCGCTCGACGAAGTCGCACGGCTGATGGATAACGTCCAACGCCGCCTCAATTTGGGCCGCGCCGGCAAGCGAGTTCGCCACGAGGAGGATCAGATCGTTCAAAAATTGGACAAACTGATCGAGGAGCTCGAGGAGCAGGCGAAGAAGCAACAGGGAAGCGGCAGCGGATCGTCCGGTGGCCAGCAGCCCACGCAGCCGATGCAAGACTCGCAGGCGGCCGGAGGCTCGGGCGCCGGCGATGTCGATCAGCGCAACATCGGCAACACCGACAACTGGGGCAACATGCCCGCCAAAGAGCGAGAGAAGATCCTGCAAGAGATCACCAAGGATCTGCCGGCCCACTATCGCAATGTGATTGAGGAATATTTCCGGCGCCTGGCTCGAGACAATCGGTAGGAGGCCGCGGGGCACCGCGAGGCTGGTCCGGCTGACCGCAGCCGGCGCCGATCGTCGACATTCCCGACGGGGCGACGCGCAATTCGCGTCGCCCCGTTGTATGATTGAAAGAGGGTTGTTGGCGGCCGTTTTGCCATTCGTTTCCACAAATTCCCCGCCTTCCCGACTTCCGACGCGGACTCGATTGCCGGAGATCCTCAGTGCTGCTCGCTCCCCTCATGGCCACCCTTCTCGCCTCCGCCATCGTGGTTGAGGCGACACCGTTGGCAGGTGACAAAGTCCAGGGCGAACTTGCCGGCATCTCGGCCGAGTCGTTGCAGATTGCCACGGCCGACGGGGTCCGCCAATTGCCGTTGACGGGGCTCAAGAGCGTGTCGATCGCCGGCGCGACTCCGTCAAGCCAGTCGGGCGAGATTGCCGTTGAGTTGATCGACGGCAGTCAGCTGCGCGTCGAACGCTATCAGGTTGCCAAAGGCGAAGTCACGGTTGGCGCCGGAGATATGTCACTGACCGGGCCCGCCAACACGGTCAAGTGGGTTCGATTCCGCTCGCTCGAAAAAGAGCCCGCCATTCAGCAGGGCTGGGATCAGCTGTTGCAGCGCGAGTTTGCCGGCGATTGCCTGGCGTTCACCAAGGAGGTCGACGGGGCCTTGGTGCTGGAGCGTCTGGAGGGCGCCGTCGGCGCCATCGACGACCAGGTCGTGGAATTCACCTATCAGGGCGACACCCTGCGGCCGAAACGCGAACGCGTGCTCGGCCTGATCTACCTCGTCGCCAAACGCGACATCGGAGCGACGGTCGGCAGTGTATTGCTGAAGGACGGCTCGACGCTCGCCGCGTCCTCCCTCGAACTGGCCGGCGACAAACTGCGCGTGACGACCGGCTCGGGGTGGACGGCGGAGTTGCCCGCCGACCGTCTGCTGGGGCTCGACTTCGGCTCCTCGAACATCACCTACCTGAGCGACCTGAAGCCGACCACGGTGGAGGTCGAGCCGTACTACGGCGCGACGCTTGATTCCGAACGACAGACATATCTGCCGCGGATGGATGAGGATCATCACGGTGCGCCGCTGAAACTGGTCGACCAGGCTCCGGCACTGAAGGGGCTGGCGCTCCGCAGTCGCACGAAGCTCGTGTATCGCTTTGACAAACCCTACAAGCGCCTGCGGGCGATGGCCGGGATCGCCGAGCACGTTCGCAATTCCGTGGTCAGCCCGCACCTCGTGCTGTCGATCTCCAGCGACCGCAAAAAGTTACTGGAACGCGACGTGACCGGCGATGACGCACCCTTCGAGATCGATTTGGATCTGGAGGGCGTGCAGCGGCTGACCATTGTGGTCGATTACGGCAAATCTCAGGACGTGGCGGACTTTCTTCAACTTTGCAACGCGAGACTCACGAAATGACCCCGCACCTGCGACCTGTCCTCCGGGCCTTTCGGTTCGTGAACTCGTCCTGCCGACTTCGCGCCGCCACGGTGTTGGCAGCCGCGCTGGCCGTGCTCGTCACGGGAGTCGAATCGCGGGCCGATGTCCCCGATTCGGTGCTCAAGGCGCAGCAGCAACGGATTGCCGCGATTGAAAAGGCGAAGAAGGCGGCGATCTCCGTCTTCAGCCGCGGCGGCCAAGGCGGCGGCAGCGGTGTCGTGATCACGGCTGACGGCTACGCGCTGACCAACTTCCACGTCGTCCGCCCGGCCGGCAATTACATGCAGTGCAGCATGCCCGATGGCAGGCTCTATGACGCGGTGATTGTGAGCATCGATCCGACGGGCGACGTCGCCATGATTAAGTTGCTCGGCCGCGACGACTTCCCTGTCGCCACGCTGGCCGACAGCGACAAAGTGCGGGTTGGCGACTGGTGCTTCGCCGTCGGCAACCCGTTCCTGCTGGCAACCGACTTTCAGCCCACGGTGACTTACGGCATCGTCTCGGGAGTCCATCGCTATCAATACCCCGCCGGCACGCTGCTGGAGTACGCCGACTGCATTCAGACGGACGCTTCCATCAATCCCGGCAACTCCGGGGGCCCTTTGTTTGACGCTAATGGCGACCTGATCGGCATCAATGGCCGCGGCTCGTTCGAAAAACGCGGACGCGTCAACGTCGGCGTGGGCTACGCCATCTCCATCAATCAGATCCAACACTTTATGGGCTACCTGCGCAGTGGCCGCATCGTCGATCACGCGACCTTGGGGGCGACCGTCACCAGCGACGACTCCGGTCGCGTCATCGTCTCGAACATCATCGAGTCATCCGACGCGTATCGACGCGGACTGCGTTACGGGGATGAAGTGGTCGCTTTCGGGGGCCGGGACATCACGACGGTCAACGGGTTCAAGAACGTGCTGGGCATTTATCCACGCGGCTGGCGAGTGCCGCTGAGCTTCCGCCGCGAGGGAGAACGCTACGACGTGTTTGTCCGTCTGGCGGGCGTGCATTCGGCCGAGGAGCTGGCCAGCAAGGTGCAAGGCCCCGGCGAGGAAGATCATCCCGAGAATCCGCACGGCGACGACCCCGAGAAGGAGGAAGGCGACGAGCCGGGGAAGCAGCGCGAAGAGAAGCCCGATGACAAGCAGCCGAAGGCAAAGCTGCCCAAGGGCAAGCAGCCCAAGCAGATTCCGGCGCCCGGTCGGCCGCAACCCGGTCGCCCCGGCCAGCCGGCGCCCAAGCCGCTCCCGCCGCATGTGGCCAAGTTGCTGCAGGCCAAACGCGGCTATGCCAACTACTACTTCAATGAGCTGAATCGCCAGCGGGTCTGGAAGGGCTTTGAGAGCAAGGGCTCCTTCGCCGATTTGTCGGAGAATTGGAAGCTGCGGGGCGTGATGAACGAGCAGCCGGTGGAGATCGAGTTCGATGCGCAAGGCGTGGCGGGCAGCTTCCCGGTCGGCCCCGCTCGCGTGATTCTGGCGGGCGCCGAGGGAGGACAGGATTTGTCCAACCAGCTCGGCCCCGACGGCAGCGGCGGACTGTTGGCTGCCCTGCACTGCTGGCAACGCATGCTGCGGCTCGGTCCCGAGAAGTTTGGCTCGACTTACTATCTGGGCACGATGCCCTTGCCCGAGCATGATGGAATGGTGGACGTGCTGGTTGGCACGTTCGATGTGGTCGAATGCCGCTTCCAATTCGATGTCGCTTCGGGGCGCCTGGTCGCCCTGGAGCTGTTCACCGATCCGGACAACGATCCATGCGAACTGCGATTCCTGGATGAGCAGGAGGTGGAGGGCCGTCAGGTCCCGAGCCGCGTCCGCGTGCTGAATGGCGATCAGCTGTTCGGCGAAATCGAGTTCAAGACGTTCGAGTTCTCCAAGTGAGAAGGCGCCTGACGATGCGATACACCGTTTGCAATCAATCCGCGGCCGTGTTGCTCGCGCTGCTGACGCTGGCCCTGGCAGGCCCGTCCGCCGCGCAGTCCACGTTTGCCGAGGTCGTCTCCGAAGTCCAGCCGAAGATCGCCAAGATCTACGGCGCCGGCGGATTGCGGGGACTCGAGGCGTATCAGAGCGGATTTTTGATCTCCGCCGAAGGCCACGTGTTGACCGCTTGGAGCTACGTGCTCGACACCGACTACATCACCGTCACGCTGGACGACGGTCGCAAGTTCCAGGGCGAGCTGCTTGGAGCCGACCCGCGACTGGAGATCGCGATCGTCAAAGTCGACGCGACCGACCTGCCCCATTTCAATGTCGCCGAAGGCGTGGAGCTGGACGCCGGTGACCGAGTGCTGGCATTCAGCAATCTGTACGGCGTGGCCAGCGGCGACGAGCCCGCCAGCGTGCTGCATGGGCACGTTTCGGCTCGCTGGAGTTTGGCCGCGCGACGCGGCGTGTTCGAGACGCCCTATCGCGGCGACGTGTATGTGCTGGACGCGATGACCAACAACCCCGGCGCCGCCGGCGGAGCCTTGACCGATCGGCAGGGCCAGTTCGTCGGCATTCTCGGCAAGGAGCTCAAGAACGCCCAAAACAACACGTGGCTCAACTACTGCCTGCCAGCGAAGGAGTTGGCGGAGGCCGTCTCCGATATTCTCGCCGGCAAGGTGCGCCGTCGTGACGACCCCGACGAGGAAATCGTGAAGCCGGTGTCGCCGCACAGCCTGTCGGACCTGGGCATCTTCCTCGTGCCCGACGTGTTGCCCAAGACGCCGCCCTTCGTTGATCGCATTCGCATCGGCTCGCCGGCCGAGCGAGCGGGCTTGCGGGTGGACGACCTGATCCTGTTTGTCGGGCCAAACATTGTGGGCTCCTGCAAAGGGCTGCGAAACGAGCTGACGTTTGTCGATCGCATCGACGAGCTGCGGCTGACCGTGCAGCGCGACCAGGAGCTGCAGGAGGTTGTGCTGACCCTGACCCCGGAAGAATGATCGGTCGCACGATCAGGAAACCCGCAGCGTAAGCGAGGGATCCAGAACAGGAAGCCCGAAGCGTAAGCGAGGGATCCAGAACAGGAAACCCGAAGCGTAAGCGAGGGATCGATTCGCTTACTCTTGTGCTGAGTTGCCAACCGATTTGCTAGTGGGAAGTTGCTTTCCCGTCACACCAAGAGATCGCCGATGTTTCAGTTCTCACTTCCCGCGCCGCGCCTGTTCGCGCTGACGGCCAGCGTCGTCACCGTTGTTGCATTCGGGTTGCCCGGTGCGAGCCGCGGCCAAGACCTGTTGACCGAAGAGGACCAGGCGCTGAAGGCGGCGGTTGCGCGGGTCGCTCCGTCGGTGGTGCGGATCGAAACCGTCGGCGGACTCGAGATCGTCGGACAGAATCTCGTTGGCACCGGACCGACCACGGGAGTCGTAATTTCCGAGGACGGCTTGATCGTCTCCAGCGCCTTCAACTTCGTGCAGAAACCGACCAGCATTCTTGTGACTGTCGCCGGCGCCGAGAAGCGGCTGCCCGCTCAGATCGTGGCCCGCGACACATCGCGACAGATCGTGCTGCTGAAGGTGCAGTCCAAAGACCCGCTGCCGGTGCCGGAGGCAGCGCCGCGCCAGGATCTGACGGTCGGGCAATGGACTGTTGCCATCGGCCGCACTTTCCTCGCCGAAGAGGTCAGCATGTCGGCAGGCGTGTTGAGCGCAACGCACCGCATCTGGGGCCGCGCTGTCCAGACCGACGCCAAAGTCTCACCGGCCAACTATGGCGGGCCGTTGGTGGACATCGAGGGACGCGTGATCGGCATTCTCGTGCCGATGTCGCCTCGTGGCCAAAATGAGGTCGCCGGAGCGGAGTGGTACGATTCCGGAATCGGCTTTGCCGCTCCGTTTGAAGAGATGGTGCGGCGGCTCGATGTTTGGCGCCAAGGTGAGGACCTGCAAAGCGGCGTGCTCGGCATCGGACTCAAAGGAAACGATGTTTACGCCATTCCCGCCGAGGTCGCGTCGGTGCGAGTCAAGTCGCCCGCCGCCGAGATCGGCCTCAAGGCCGGCGACAAGATCGTCGAGATCAACGGCCAGGAAGTCACTCGCCAAGCACAGCTGAAGCACGCCCTCGGGCCGTTGTATGCGGGCGACAAGGTGCGAGTGGTTGTGCAGCGCGGCGATGAGCGGAAGGATCTGGGCGAAACCACGCTGGTCTCCGAGTTGGTGCCTTACGCCGCTCCGTATCTCGGCGTGCTGCCTCGTCGCGAGAGTCAGCCGTTTGTCGTGCGGCATGTGATTCCGGGCTCCCCGGCGGCCGACGCTGGCCTGCTGCCGGGTGACGTGTTGCGGAAGTGGAATGACCAGGACACCCCGACGATGGATGCGGTGCGCGATGCCGCCGCAGGCAGCGAGGCGGGCGACGAGATCGCTCTGGTCGTGGACCGTGGCGGCGAGAAACTGGACATCAAGTTCACCGCCGATGCGTTGCCCGAAGAGGTGGCTGAGGCGCCGCCCGCCCCTGCTCTGCCCGACGCCCCGGTGGTGAAGACCGGCGTCGTCGAGGTGAAACTTGCCGAGGCAAAGAATAGCTGCGTTGCGTTTGTTCCCGAAAATTGTCGACAGGGGCAGCCCGCCGGATTGCTGGTCTGGCTGCACGCGCCGGGCAAGTTCGAGCAAGATGAAGTGATTGGTCAGTGGCGTGACGATCTCAGCGAGCGCGGTGTGATTCTGTTGCTGCCGCAGAGCCTGGATCCCAAACGCTGGACGGCGCCCGAGGCGGAGTTCATCACCGACGCGATCGCCGACATCCAGAAGAATTACACGATCGATTCCCAGCGAATTGTCGTTGGCGGCGAGGGCGCCGGCGGCGCCATGGCTTGGCTGATTGGCAGGCAGCAGCGCGAGTTGATTCGCGGCGTCGCTCCCATCGGCGCTCCGGTGCCGCGAGGTGGAACGCCGCCGGAAAGCGATCCCCAACAGCGGCTCGCTTTCTACATCACGTTGACCGATCAACCACAACAGAGCGCGCAGATTCGACAAGTGGTTGAGGTGCTGCGGAAAGCCAAGCTGCCGGTCACCTTCGAAGAGGACTATCAAGCCTTTGGCGAAGAGCAGCGTTCCGAGATCGTGCGCTGGCTCGATACGCTCGATCGGCTGTAGGGCCGGGGGTGCGGCAGGAGTGACTTTGGAAAAAAGCAATTGGCGGCGGCACTTTCTGGGAAGCTGCTCGATCGTGCTGTTGGCGGCGGCCGCGTGGTTGCTCATGGGCAATGGCGGCGCGAGCGACATGGCGGTCGCGGGAGGCTGCATGCGAATCGGCCTCGTGCTGGCCGCCGTCTGGCTTGCGTGGCCCCAAATTTCCGAAATCACTTATCGCGTGCCCGCCTGGGTTGGCTGGACGTTGCTGGTGAGCTTTGTGCTGATCGTCGCCCGGCCTCGCACCATTGTCTTTGTGGGCCCCCTGCTGCTCGCTTTGCTGGCACTGCACTGGATGGGATTTCTGCTCAAGCCCAAGCGACCCAAGCCGGCCAGTTCGCGGCAACAGCTCTCCCTGCACGATCCCGAACAACAACGGCTCGCCACGGAGTCCATTCGCGAGGAGCGGCCGGGGCCCGCCAGCGAGGCCGGAAATCCTTATCAGCCACCGCTCTCCTGACCGCACGAATCGAGCTCCTGCATGCCTCTTGTTGATTCGCACGACGCTCCTCGTCCGCCCGCGTCTTGAAAGCGGCGCCGCCAGCCCCTAGGCTTACTTCTCGAGGCATTGGATACCTGGAGTTCAACGAGGAATCAAGCAGATGAGCAAGTGGCCAATTGGCGTTTTCGCGAGCATCGACGCGGGCCTGGGAGTGAAGTTGGAAGTGGCGCAGGAGCTGGGCGTCCCCACTATTCAGCTGCACGCGCCGGAGCAGGCAACTCGCACCCCGGAGAACGCCGAGAAGTTTCTCGCTCGGCTGCAGGAGTTGGGGATTGAATTGACCGCTGTCTTCGGTGGTTTCGAGGGCGAGAGTTACGCGGACATTCCCACCGTCTGCGAGACCGTGGGCTTGGTCCCCGCCGCGACCCGGGCCGCTCGAACCCGTGAGATGAAGGAGATCGCCGACTTCGCCAAGTTGTTGAAGTGCGAAGTCGTCGCCCTGCACCTCGGCTTCGTGCCTCACGACACCGAAAGTCCGCTCTACCAAGAGGTGCTCGAGGTCACTCGCGACATCTGCAACCACTGTCAGGCAAATGGCCAGCGTTTGCATCTCGAGACGGGACAGGAGTCGGCGGACGGTCTGCTGCAGTTTATTCAGGATGTTGGTTGCGACAACCTGTTCGTGAATTTTGACCCCGCCAACATGATTCTGTACGGGACCGGAGAGCCGATCGAAGCGTTGAAGAAGATCGGCAAGTACGTGCGCAGCATTCATTGCAAGGACGCCACTTGGGCGGCCAATCCCGGGCAGGAATGGGGCGCCGAGGTGCCGTTGGGCGCGGGCGACGTTGGCATGGAGAATTACCTGCGGACGTTGAACGAGCTGGGCTATGACGGTCCACTGACGATTGAGCGAGAGATTCCTCAAGAGCCCGAACGCCAGAAGGCCGAGATCGGCGGCGCCGTGCGGCTGCTCGAAGAGCTGCGGGCCAAGGTGCTCTGACGAACGTGACACAGGCCGCCAGCCGCAACGTGGCACAGGCTGCCAGCCTGTGATGGTTGGGGCTTGCCGTGGCACAGGCTGCCAGCCTGTGTTGATTGGGGTTTGCCGTGGCACAGGCTGCCAGCCTGTGATGATTGAGGAGACAGGTCATGTCGGAGCCCGTGACAGGTGCTTTCGTGTCGGGCGGCCAGTCCGATTCCGCTCGTCCTCCGCGTCGCGCATTTCTACGCACCTCGGCCACGGCGCTCGCCGTGGGCGTTTCCGCTCGCGCCTGCCACGCGGAGACGGAGAAACCGATGGTGGTCGCCGTGATCGGCGTCGGCGGCATGGGCATGAACCATGTTCGGCACTTGGCCGGATATCCGCAGGTGGAGATCGCGGCAGTCTGCGACGTTGACGCCAATCGCCTTGCGCTGGCCGCCGCGGAGGTGGAAAATCGCAGCGGCAGGCGGCCTGCGACGGAGCAGGACCTGCGGAAGGTGCTCGCGGACGATCGGATCACGGCGGTTTTCATTGCCACGCCCGACCATTGGCACACTCCCGCCGCGCTGCTGGCCTTGGAGGCCGGCAAGCATGTCTACGTCGAGAAGCCTTGTTGCCACAACATTCGCGAGGGCCGCCTGCTGGTCGAGGCCGCGCGTCGCACGGGACTGGTTGTGCAAACTGGCACCCAGAGCCGCAGCAGTCGGCATGTGCAGCGAGCGATGGAGCTGCTGCGCGATGGCGCCATTGGCGATGTGCTGGTGGCGAAGGCCTGGAACAGCCAGCGTCGCGCGGACATCGGCCGCACTCAGCCGAGCGAGCCGCCTCGGCACCTCGACTACGATCTTTGGGTCGGTCCGGCCCCGATGCGCCCATACCGCTCGAACATGTTGCCGGCCATTTGGCGCTGGTGGCACGACTTTGGTTGTGGCGACATGGGCAACGATGGAGTCCATGATCTGGACTTGGCCCGTTGGGGGCTTGGCGTGACCGAGCACCCCGTGAAGGTCGCGGCAATGGGCGGGAAATACTTTTTTGAGGACGACCAACAGTTCCCCGACACGCAGAATGTGCTGTTCGAGTACCGCACGGCGGGGCGTCCGCGCCAGCTGGTCTTCGAGCAGCGGATCTGGTCGCCGTACAAGCAAGAGGGTTACGAGAACGGAAACGCCTTCTACGGCACCAAGGGCCTGTTGGTGCTGGGCAAGATCGGCGGGTTTCACCTCTACGGCGCTCGCAACAAATTGCTGGAGTCGATGGAGGGGCAGCCGGACCTGCCCGCTCACCATCAGAACTTCTTTGCTTGTATTCGCAGCGGCGAGCGGCCCGCTGCGGACGCCGAGATCGGACATCTGTCGGCCGCGTTATGCCATCTCGGCAATATTGCGATTCGCACCGACAGTCGACTCGAGTTCGATTCGGATCGCGAACAGATCACCAACCACGCGCCCGCCAACGAACTGGTCCGTCGCGACTATCGAGAGCACTGGTCCAGCCGCTTGTTGCTCTAGCTCGCCGCATCCGGATTGGCTTTCCAATGGCGGAGGTGGTCGCGAAACGCCCCCAAGAGTCGACTCTGAAAGCGATAGGGGTTCCACACGGCGGCAATGGTTCGTTTCGGTTTAGGGCGTGTCAGTGATCGGTAGACGCGGCGATCGGTCTCGTCCAGGCGGCGCGCCATCTCCGGGATCATCGAAATGCCGTGGGAAAGGGAGACCAGTTCCTGCACCATGGTCAATTGACTGGTGCGTTCGACTGCGACGGGATGATAGGAACGCTGGCGGCAGAATGACATAATGTTGTCCGCCAGGCAGTGTGCCTCATCGAGCAACACGAACGGGAATGGCTCGACGTCGCTGAGGCGAATCCGCGGCTTCGTGGCCAGCGGGTGTTGGGGCGGCAAGACGAGCAGCAACTCTTCCTCGAACAGCTCCTCGAACTCCAAATACTTCGCCGGAATCGGCAACGCGACGATCGCCAAATCGATCTCGCCCTGCGTGCAGCTTTTGAGCAGCGAGTTGGTGGTGTTCTCCTGCACGATCAGCTTGGCGTGAGGGTGCTCCGCGGAAAACAGTCGCAGGACTTCGGGCAGGAAGTAGGGGGCGATCGTCGGGATTGCCCCTACTTTGATGCGTCCACTTTGACCGTCGTCGGTGATCTCCGCTTTCGTGTCTTCAAGAATCGAGAGCACCTGGCGGGCGCGTGCTTGGAGCAGCGTTCCGGCGTCTGTCAGTGAGACCGACCGAGTCCGCCGCTCGAACACGGGCTGCCCCAGCTCTTCCTCCAATTTCTGAATGGAACGGCTAAGCGCCGATTGTGACAGCGACAAGTCCTCGGCGGCTCTCGTGAAGTTGCCCCGCTCGGCGACTCGCAGGAAGTATCGCAATTGATCGAATTCCATGGCACGGCTCCGTTTCGGTCGATGCGGGATACAGGTTGATACAGGTCGATGCACTGTATGCATGAATCATAGTACATGAATGCATTGGACGAATCGGCTCTTCGCAGCGATGATTCCTGTAGGCGGGCGTCGCAAGCCAAGTGATGCGGTGCCCTGATCGCCGGTTCGACGGGCGGGCCGGGGTTTCCACCCCACCCTGGACGCAGGCGACCGTTGCAGGCCCGGTGGACCAACCATAAAACCGCAGGAGTGAAGATGAGATTCAATTTCTCGGGCACGTTCGCGGGCATCGCCGTGCTCTGCATCGGCTGCACCGCAATCGCCCAACGTCCGGAACGCGGCAAGACAGATCAACAGCAACCCAGTCGGGAGACGACGATGGAGAACAGCAGCAAGTGTCCGGTGATCAGCGCAGTTCGTCCTCCGTCAGCGAGGCATACGGCGGCTGGTGCGATCTCGAACGGCAATTGGTGGCCCAATCAGTTGAACCTGCGCATCCTTCATCAGAACTCGGTCAAAGGGAACCCGTTGGGCGAGGGCTTCGACTACGCCGAGGAATTCAACAAGCTCGACTTGCCGGCCGTAAAGAAGGATCTGCGCGAGTTGATGACGACGTCTCAGGACTGGTGGCCCGCGGACTACGGCCATTACGGGCCGTTGTTCATTCGCATGGCATGGCACAGTGCCGGCACCTATCGGGTCGCAGACGGACGCGGCGGCGCCGGCTACGGGACGCAGCGTTTTGCGCCGCTGAACAGCTGGCCCGACAATGCGAATCTCGACAAGGCTCGGCGGCTGCTGTGGCCGATCAAACAGAAGTACGGCAACAAGATATCGTGGGCTGACCTCATGGTGCTGGCGGGCAATGTCGCTCTGGAGTCGATGGGCTTCGAGACGCTCGGCTTTGCCGGCGGCCGCGCGGATGTCTGGGAGCCGCAGGAAGACATCTATTGGGGGCCTGAAAGCGAGTGGCTCGGGGACAAACGCTACAGCGGCGATCGCGAGCTTGACAACCCGCTCGCCGCGGTGCAAATGGGATTGATCTACGTCAATCCCGAAGGCCCGAACGGAAAGCCGGACCCGCTCGCCGCGGCTCGGGACATTCGTGAGACGTTCGCTCGAATGGCGATGAACGACGAGGAAACAGTCGCCCTCATCGCGGGCGGGCACACTTTCGGAAAGTCGCATGGCGCCGCCAGTCCGGTGGGCAACGTGGGTCCCGAGCCCGAAGCCGCGGGGCACGAAACGCAAGGCCTTGGCTGGATCAACAAATTTGGGACCGGAAATGCCGGTGACACTATCACCAGCGGACTCGAGGGCGCGTGGAGCAACACGCCGACAAAGTGGTCCAACGGCTTCTTTGACAACTTGTTTGGCTACGAGTGGAAGTTGGTCAAGAGTCCGGCCGGCGCCTGGCAGTGGACGCCCGAGGAGGAGGCTGCCAATGGCACGGTGCCGGACGCCCACGATGACGGGAAGGCGCACGCTCCCATGATGTTCACGACGGACCTCGCCTTGAGAATGGACCCGGTCTACGGCAAGATCGCCCGGCGGTTCCACGAGAACCCCAAGCAGTTCGAAGCAGCCTTTGCCAAGGCTTGGTACAAGCTGACGCATCGCGACATGGGGCCCGTCTCGCGATTGCTCGGTCCCGAAGTCCCGCAGGCTCAGCTGTGGCAAGACCCGGTCCCGTCAGTCGATCACGAGCTTATTGATGCCCAAGATGTTGCGATGCTGAAGAGCAAGGTGTTGGCGTCCGGCGTGTCCGTATCCGACTTGGTCTCGACCGCTTGGGCATCGGCGGCGACGTTTCGCGGCAGCGACAAACGCGGCGGGGCCAACGGCGCACGCATTCGCTTGGCGCCGCAGAAAGACTGGGCCGTGAACCAACCGGCGCAACTGGCCAAAGTGCTGGCGACACTGGAGAGCGTTCAGAAGGAGTTCAACAACTCGCAAGCCAGCCCGACTGGTCGCAAGCGGGTGTCACTGGCCGACCTGATTGTCCTGGGAGGTGGCGCGGCGATCGAAGAGGCGGCGCGTAAGGCGGGGCACGAAGTCAAAGTGCCGTTTGCGCCGGGACGCACGGACGCGACCGCTGAGATGACGGACGCGGAATCGTTCGCGGTTCTCGAGCCGAAGTCGGACGGCTTCCGCAATTTCCATGCACATCGGATGGATCGGCCCGCCGAAGAGCTGCTCGTCGATAGGGCGAATTTGCTGACACTGACGGCCCCCGAAATGACCGTGCTCCTCGGCGGGCTGCGCGTGTTGAACGCCAACTCCGGCGAGGGGCCGCTCGCCGACCTGGGCGTCTTCACGAAGCGTCCCGAGACACTGACCAACGATTTTTTCGTCAATCTGCTGGATATGGACACGCGTTGGCAGAAGTCCGCCGTGTGCGAGCACTTCTTTGAGGGACGCGACCGCAAGACAGGCGAGCTGAAATGGACGGCATCGTCGGTCGACTTGGTCTTCGGGGCGAACTCGCAGCTTCGTGCCATCGCGGAAGTCTATGCCAGCGACGGCTCGCAAGCGAAGTTCGTGCACGACTTCGTGGCGGCCTGGCACAAAGTGATGAGCCTCGATCGCTTTGACCTTGAGGCCTCATCGCGGAACTGACCACGACGTCGGCTTTTGCGTGGCGCCGCAGCGATTGTGCAATGGGACAGGCTGCCGAATGACGTGTCATTCGGCAGCCCTTTTCGTGGTAGGAGGCGATATCGCCACGGCTCAGCACTGCAAGGACGCTTGTCGAAGGACGATGACAGCGGCTGCGCACTAAGGAAGCCCAGGCGACGATTCTCAAGGATGCTCGAAGGCAGGTTCGTCATCCACGTTGTGCACGCCCACCGCCAACGAAAGTGAGGCGAACGCGCAACATGCGATTCCGAACGCGTCAAGCAACGCCGCAATCATCACGCCGTTGATGCCGCTAAGTCTGAAACGCGGCCATGAGTTGCCAATTTCCGTAGGCCACCAAAGTCGCCCCGCCCGCTAATGCCAGGGTTGCTCCGAACAGCAATTTGATCGGACAGGAGCGGCGTTTGCCAATCGCCCACGCGGCTGAAGTTGTGCCTGCCCCGAGCAGCACGAGTCCGGCTGCTCCGGCTATCTGGCCGGACGGCAACACGGGCGTATGGTTCGCTTCGATGGCAGTGCCGAACTCGTGCAAAATCAAACTGCCTGTCAGCGCGGAATAAATAGCGGCCAGGACCGCACCGAAAGGCGCAAGCAATGCGAGCTTCCCTAACAATGTCGACTCCAATCGATGTCAAGTTCGAACGCGAGCGGAAGGTTTGATCGGAAACGCAGGCTGCTGCATCACGCTGGATTGCGATACACATCCTCCGCTGCAGATGGCTTTCGGTCGATGAATCCTTTCACGAATTGCGGTGGAACTACCACCTGCACTCCGAGATCGTCATAACCTCGATCCGTGCTTCGCCCATGTTTTATCAGTGGCGACCGATGCAATGTCGCCAGAACGCCTGCGTCAATTTGCGATTTTTTCGCGAACTCATTTCGGAATTTGGTGTCCTTTGTATAAATACGCAGGGTATCTCCCCAAACATGGGCCTCGCTCGTGGAGTGCTGCGTTCTGGACGGATTGATTTCCGGAGCTCGCAATGATTGCGGGATGCTGAGGCGGCATGGTGACCTCCTCGGGCTCCGTATTGGCCTGACGCGTTGTCGGGCACTCTGTGCGAGATCGATAGTACGACGGACTTCCAGTCCGTCGAGGGTCGAAAGTAGACAACGGGTACGCGAACTTGCCCGAACTTTCTTGTTCGATTCCTGTAACCGGGACTATCGGCGACGGACTGGAAGTCCGTCGTACGCGTTGTCATCGCTTAGCGGCGAGCAACGTTACCGCGTTCAACCGCGAGCATCCGCGAGCAACCGCGTTCAACGTTGACCACTTTCTTCGGCGCCACCGTACGCAACGGTGGCGCGACGTTTTCTTAACCAAACTATGGGTGATTATGAGCAATACTTGCGGGGATCAAGGGGGCATGCAGTGGACCGTCATGCAGGAGGGGCGGTTTCAGGCCTGCGGGGAGACGCAGCGACGGTTGCCTCCGGGCGGCTACTCGTGCAGCTCCGACAACTGCGGCAAGCCGTTGTTTCAAGTCCGGCAACTCGAGAGCGATCAGCTGTTGCAGGTGCCGGGCTCGTTGGCCGATGAGGTGATTGAGGAGATTAACCGGTTCTGGACGATCGGCGAGCGCTACGAGCAGCTCGGGTTCCTGCATCGCCGCGGCTATTTGCTGTACGGGAAGCAGGGCGGCGGCAAATCGTCGGTGATTCAGCAGGTTGTGTCCAACACGGTGGCCGCGGGCAATGTCGCCTTCTACTGCGGGCACCCGTACCACTTCGTGAACTGCCTGACACAGTTTCGTCGCGTCGAGCCGGATCGGCCTCTGGTCTGCGTGTTCGAGGACATCGACGCGATCATCAAGGATTTCGGCGATAGCCTGCTGCTGCAGTGGCTCGACGGCAATCACCAGATCGGCAATGCCGTGAACCTGGCCAGCACCAACTATCCGGAGAAGCTCGAGCCGCGGATCGTGTCTCGTCCGCGGCGGTTCGATCGCATCGTCCGGATCGACGCCCCCTGCGCTCGGCTCCGCGAGGCGTATCTGTCGGTCAAGTTGCCCGAGCAGAATGGCGCGGAGCGTCAACATTGGGTGGACCGCACCGACGGCTTCACCTTCGCCGCGCTCAGCGAGCTGC
>JAGQPF010000291.1 GCA_020426845.1 Planctomycetales bacterium | reverse complement strand
TGGATGAAGTCCCACTTCGGCTCACGCAACCCGCTCCTGCGCTTCCTCGTGTTCTGCGACATGCCTGACTATGCTCTTGCCGATCGCCTCGCCCAGCTTAACGGGCACGGCGTTTCCGATTAGACGGCCAACGACTTTGAAATAGATCTCGGCATTTTTTGGTGCGAACTTGTAGTTACGTGGGAAGCTTTGAAGAATGGCCCCCTCTCGTAGACTGATGGCACGGTCTTGATCGGGGTGGCCGAAGCGACCGTTGCCGAAGCCGTAATACTGTGTAGTCATCGTTGGGGACGGTTCGTCCCAAGACATACGTCCGTAGACACTGGGATAGGTTTTTCCCGAGCCTTTCTTGTGGCAGTCGGCCACTAAATCGTCCTTCCAGTCTTTCCACGAACCACCAGGCTTCGATGCACGAATCCTTTTGAGATTGAGCGGGGAAAGCGCGGATGCCTGATGCAGCGGATCGCACGCGCAAATCTCCCCGGCCTTCAAGGGGGGAAGGCTTTCGATCGCTTCACGGACGGTCTTGTATCGTTCGGGCTTCCGTGTTGGCTTGATGAGCTCGATAGGTCCCAACTTCGACGCCAACAGGACAAGGCGTTGCCGGGACTGCGGGACACCGTAGTCAGCGCACTTAACGACCTTGGAGAACACATGGAAGCCTTCGTCTTCCAGTTCCGCAACGAAGTCATGGAAAACACGCTGCTTTTCCAACCTCGGCACGTTCTCCATGGTGACGAGGTCCGGCTTGACCTCCTCGACCAAGCGAGCGAATTGACGGAGCAGGTTCCATCGCTTGTCCGATGGACTCGCCCAACTCTGGCTGTAAGTCGAAAAAGGTTGGCAAGGAGCACACCCTGCCAACAACGTCAGATCCGAGCCTTCGAATACCGGTGCAAAATCCTCGGCCGTCAGTTCCTCGACCGACTTCAGCAGAAACTCCGCTTTGTTGTTTGCGGAGAACGGATACTCACATGCCGGGTCCAGGTCGACTCCGAGACCGACATCGACACCGGCTTTCTCCAAACCGTGAGTCAAGCCTCCGGCACCACAGAAAAGATCAACGGCCTTTATTGTTTTGCCGTTTACAGGATTCCTGTTGGACTGTTGCTGACGCGGCATTGCATCCCTTCTTTTTTATCGCGTTTCGTTCCCGCTGGCGTGGGCGGGGGCGTTGCTGGCCAGCTTCGCCAAGCGCTCGTACTCTTCGATGGCGAGAACCACCACAACCGGTCGCCCGTGCTTTTCGACGGTGACTGGCTCGGCTCGGGCAGTATCGAGCAGTCGCCCGAAGCCGTTCTTGGCGTCTTTTGCAGAAACTGTCTTCATAGCGGCCATCCGCCAGCCATTTTGGCCATAATGGCTAAAATTCGCCGATCGTGCAATGCAGAATCCGAACATGATCAGGAAGATTGGTCTATTCTTGACTAGGTTCGCCTCAGGCCTACATGTTATTGATAAACCTAGTATTATGATCAAAAGTGATCATCTGACGCCCCACAACGACTCATGTCCACACACCTCTTAAAACCCAGCTTCAGATTGTTTTGGGCCTTAACACGGTTCCTGCTGCGATTCTCCGCTGAGTCGCTAGAAATCCTCGCTGACGCCACTCGAGCGCCAAAAAACAAGAATTTCTCGCCTACAAACCTCATCGGTGGAGAACTGAATTTCCGAACAGGCAAGTTCGACGAAGGCAACGATCCGGCCGGTTGGTATGGCCGCGACTAGCGGGACATCGCTTTCTTTGCAGCTGTCCCTCCAACAGCTGCGCCCCGCTGCCCCGCATCTTGCGCAGGTCTTCTGAGAGGATTCGTCGCCACCTCGATTGAGCGGCCAACATGGAATCCCACCCAGGCCATCATCCCGCTCCAGAGTAACGGGAGCCCCAAGTAAAGGCTCGTCGTGATCATGTTGAGCAGCATGCGCTTGACGTCGTGTTCACCCGGGTTCGCGAACAGCTGCAGGAAGACGTTCACGTCTGGATACATGGACTGGATGAGGTTCTGATCCACCCACATCGCGAGGTACCAGAGCACGCTCCAGAACTTCACGGTGAATATCGCCATGGCCCCGATCACCATCATCGAAAGCGAGTAGCGCGAAAGCACGACCACCATGGGCATTAAGGCATAGATACCGAGTAGCAGCAGTGCCTGGACCATAGGCAGGGCCTGGAGCACCGCCGTCATCGTGACCGAGAACATGGCTGATGCACCGACCACACCGCCGGCCGCCAACCCGCCCTTGACGAGATTCTCCGCAGTGCCGACCAGCCCGGTGCTACCGCTGTTGTTCGCTACCAGGTCGTTGCTCGACCACACGGGCGGCGAGTTGGTAAGAACGGTCCGGGCAACCGCGTCTTCCTGTTGTTCGCTGGCCAAGGCCGGGGCGACCGCAACGACAAGTCCTGAGAAACCAGCCGACGTGGCGTCGGCTTCATCGATGAGTTTCTGCCGAAGCCCGATCGCGCCGTCTTCCCACCACTGTTTGCAGGTCGGTTTTCCCCACGTCGGCGGCGAGGCGGGATCGTATTCGGTATC
>JAGQPF010000290.1 GCA_020426845.1 Planctomycetales bacterium | reverse complement strand
TCGTCCGTGAACTTGATTTGTCGCCCGTGGGTTCGCACGGAGGACTATTGGAATGTGCATTGGGATTTGACTCGCATGGTCAAGGAGACGTTTGACAGCGAGGGTATCTCGATTCCGTTCCCGCAGCAGGACGTCTACATGCATCACGTCGCCGCGGCGCCGGCAGCAAGCGATCAACAGCGCGCAGCCGCCTAGGCGCAAGAAAGCCCCGCAGGGGCGACAGCGATTAGCCACGGGCGCGAGCCGGCGCGAGCCCGTGGAGGTGAGCGCGAGTCCCCGCAACCACGCGCAACGTTCACAGGCTGGCAGCCTGTGCCACAACAAAGCCCCGCAGGGGCGACAGCGATTAGCCACGGGCGCGAGCCCGTGGAAGGGAGCGCGAGCCGCCGCAATCACGCGCAACGTTCACAGGCTGGCAGCCTGTGCCACGACAAAGCCCCGCTCCGCCGCGGTGGTCTAAAGAATCGGCAGCGCCTCGGGGCGGGGGCTGCGTAGCGACTGTTGCGGGCGTTTGGGCAGCACGGCTTCGGCGAATTCGTGGATCTGCTCGGGCGTTTCGAAGTAGTGGTCGTAGGTCCAGGCGTCCTCGTACTCGCATTCGTCGGTTGTGTAGTCGCGGCAGATTTGCGGCCGAGTAAAGTAAATTCCACAGCGATGGTCATCCTGCAGGTGTTTGCACACCGTATGGACCAGCAGGTACCAATCGCCGTCCTCCAGGAACACGCTCGCTCGGTCGTGCAGCAGATACCACCGCAGGTAGTCAAAATCCTGCTCGGTCTGCGGCTTATCAATCGGCAACGCGAAGTAGCGGCAGCACTTGGCCGTGCAGTGATCGCAAAGATTGGCGCCGGGCGGCAGGTGTTCGCGGGGAAGCTTGGGCGAGGTGATCATGGCTCGTTGACGGAGCGGGTGGTCCGTCAAGTTTGTGGTTGTGGGTTGGCGAAGCAGCCAAGTCACGGGTTACCGCGAGTTAGGGCAGCGTCGGGTTCAACGATTCGACCTTCACGTTCCTTTTGAGATGCGCGGGCTTCTCGACTCAATCCCTCGCTTACGCTCCGGGTTTCCTTTTGAGATGCGCCGGGCGCTAGCGAAATCGGAAGGTGGCAATCAAGGGGTAGTGGTCGCTGACGTCGCGCTCGTCATTGGGGATGGTCCAGTAGGCCGATTGTTCCCAGTGTGACCTGTCGGGCGTGCCGCGAACACAAAATTCCTTTCCGACTCGGACGCTTTCCAGCACGGGGCCGCTCTCCGCTGCCTCGCGGCGGGCCAGTGCCGGTGAGACGAGCAGGCGGTCGAACTGGCCGCCCGACAGATGCGTCGCTCGAGCGTCCGCGGCGATCCACTGATGAAGGTCCAGCAGGTCATCGGCGTCGTTTTCGGTTTCTCCGGAACGCAGCACATCGAGCTCGGACGGGGTGGCGACGGTGGCGCCAAACTGATGTTCGGTGTTGAAATCTCCGAGCACGATCAGGCGTTGTCGCTGTTCCGGCGGCAATCGGCGCAGCCAGACATTGAGTTGCCTCGCTTGCCGCGCGCGTCGCTCGGCCTGCTCGGCGCGAGCACGCAGATGCAGATTGACCAGCGTCAGCACCTGCCGCTGCTCGCCCTGGCCGACGTAGAACTTGGCGAACATGTGCTTGTTGACGGACGACAACGACTGGTTGCGAGCGTCCTCGAGCGTGCCCTCCCAGCGTCCGACTTCGATGGCGTCCTGGCGATACAGCACGGCCACGTCCTGTTCCGTGAAGTAGTCGTGGCCTTGGACGTACGCGATGCGGTAGCTGAGCCCGTGGTTGGATTTGAGCCGCTGCGTCAGGTAGTAGAGCACCTGTTGGTTCTCAATCTCCTGGAGCGCGAGCAGGTCGGGCTTCATCTTCGCGATGGCGGCCGCCACGGTGTCGCGTTTCCAGGCCCATGCTTCAGCGGAGGGCGCCGACTGTTCTTTGGCCAGCTCGGTGTAGTTGTCGCCCGGATGGTCGTCGTAGAACCATTCCAGATTCCAGCTGGCGACAATCAGCTTGTCGCGTTCGCGCTCCTGCGCCACAGCGCGCGGGAGATTGCCGGCGATCAGCGCCGGCGCGATCAAGGCCATCGCGGACAACAAGATCCACGCGCGTGCTGTTGCTGGCGGGCTCATTTCGATTCGATCGCTCGGAGCACGGCGGTGCCCATGTCGGCGGGGCTGTCGGCGACGACGATGCCGGCGTCCTCCAGGGCTCGTACCTTTTCGGCGGCGGTGCCCTTGCCGCCCGAAATGATGGCGCCGGCATGTCCCATCCGTTTGCCGGGAGGCGCCGTGCGGCCGGCGATGAACGCTGCCACCGGCTTAGTGACGTGCTCCTTGACGTAGGCCGCGGCCTCTTCCTCGGCCGTGCCGCCGATTTCGCCCATCATCAGGATTGCCTCGGTCTCGTCGTCCGCTTCAAACAGCTTCAGCAGATCGATGAAGCTGGTGCCGACAATGGGATCGCCGCCGAGTCCGACGCAGGTGGTCTGTCCGAGTCCGAGGTTGGTCGTCTGCCAGACAGCCTCGTACGTCAGCGTGCCACTGCGGCTCATGACGCCGACCTTGCCGCGGCTATGGATGTAGCCGGGCATGATGCCGATCTTGCACTCGCCGGGAGTGATCAGTCCGGGGCAGTTGGGGCCGATCAGCACCGAGTCGCTGGCGCGAACCAGTTCGTAGACGCGGACCATGTCCAGGACCGGCACGCCCTCGGTGATGGCGACGATCGTCTTGATGCCGGCGTCGAGCGCCTCGAGGATGGCGTCGGCGGTGAACGGAGCGGGGACGAAGATCATGGTCGCGTCGGCTCCGGTCTTCTCGACGGCCTCGACGACCGTGTCAAACACGGGCAGGCCCGCGACGGTCTCTCCGCCCTTGCCGGGAGTCACGCCGCCCACGACCTGGGTGCCGTAATCCAGGCAGCCCCGAGTGTGAAATTCGCCGGAGCGGCCGGTGATTCCCTGGCAGATGAGACGCGTGTTCTTGTCAACGAGAATG
This sequence comes from Planctomycetales bacterium, assembly GCA_020426845.1. Taxonomy (GTDB): domain Bacteria; phylum Planctomycetota; class Planctomycetia; order Pirellulales; family Pirellulaceae; genus JAGQPF01. Next base: position 21,631 of record JAGQPF010000290.1, on the reverse strand, counting down.
CTCATGATGGACCTGATGTCGCCCGGGGAAATTGGGGCTCGCCTGCTGGCCTCTTTGTCGCGCGACGCCGAGGCGGAAAGGCGATGGAATGAATGACGTGTGAGCTTGCTGAGGAAGAATGTGCTTCGACAGTACGGCGGGCTAGCCCGCGGCCGCGACAACCTTCTTGGCCGCGTCGGTGAGATCCGTGGCGGTGATGATGTCGACGTCGCTCTCTTTGAGGATCTTCCGTCCCTGCTCGACCTCCGTGCCTTCCAGTCGCACGACGAGCGGCACGTTGAAGCCGACGGTTTGGTAGGCCTCCACCAGCGCCGAAGCGATCGTAGTGCACTGCATGATCCCGCCGAAGATGTTGACCAGCACGGCCTTGACGTTCTTGTCGTCGAGAATGATGCGGAACGCCTCGGTCACTTGCTCGGTCTTGGCGCCGCCGCCCACATCGAGGAAGTTCGCGGGCTCGCCACCGTGGAGCTTGATGATGTCCATCGTCGACATCGCCAGGCCGGCGCCGTTGACGAGGCAGGCGATGTTGCCTTCGAGCTTGACGTAGCTCAAGCCCGCCTCGCCGGCTCGCACCTCCGCGGGCTCCTCTTCGGAGAGGTCGCGGTAGGCCTCAATGTTGGGATGGCGGAACAGCGCGTTGTCATCGAAAGTCATTTTTGCATCCAACGCCACCATCTCGCCTTCCGCCGTGACGACCAGCGGATTGATCTCCGCGAGGCTGCAATCTTGTTGCACATAAACCTTGCAGAGGCCCTGCATGAATTTCTGGGCGCTGCGGACACTCTTGCCCTCGATGCCGAGCTTTTGGCACAGCTTGCGAACTTGGTAAGCCTGGAGGCCGAAGTGGGGGTCGAAGTGTTCCTTGTGAATTAGCTCGGGAGTCTCCTCCGCGACTTTTTCGATTTCCACGCCGCCTTCGCTGGAGACCATCAGCACGGGCTTCGACACGGCTCGGTCGAGGACGATGCCGAGATACAACTCGCGAGCGATGTTGCAGCCCTCTTCGACAAACACTTGGCGAACGGTTTGGCCGGCGGCCCCGGTTTGAATCGTGACGAGTCGGTTGCCGAGCATTTTGGCGGCGACGTCTCGCGCTTCGTCGGCGCTGCGGACCAACTGCACGCCGTGTTGCTCGGGCTCCTCGATGAATGTTCCCTTGCCGCGCCCGCCCGCGTGCACCTGCGCCTTGACCACGGCCAACTCGCCCCCCAGCTTGTCGTAAGCGGCGGAGGCCTCCTCGGGCGTGCGTGCCACTTCGCCACGCAAAACGGCCACGCCGGCGGCGCGAAGCACTTCCTTGGCCTGGAATTCGTGAATCTTCATGTCGAGTCCAACAAGGGTGGAAAGGGAGCAGGCGCGAGACTTGCTCGGATTGGTCCAAGGGGCGGAATAAGTGGCGAATTATAAAACTGCCGCAGATTCGCCACAACGGGGCCGAGCTGGACTGCGTTTGCTCGGGGCGGCGTGAACGCTAGTATTCCATGGGCCGGCTGTCGGGCTCCCGCCCCAATTCGGTCTTATTTCAACGGCCTGCTCATCGTGTGAAGGGGCGACAGCCCGTGCGGAAGGGGCAGCCCGTGCGGTTACCGGGCCTCACCAGGGTCGCCTGCGCTGGAGGCCCTCCAGCCACCGCGATTTGGCGGGGCCGGCGACGCGCTGTTGGTCCGAGTTCTTGCCACAGGAGACTGCCATGCCTGATCACGCAGCACCTCACATTGTGACCGAGTTGCCGGGGCCTCGCGCTCAGCAGCTCATCGCTCTCGATCAACAATACACCTCGCCCTCCTATACCCGCGACTACCCACTGGTGGCGGAACGGGGAGAGGGCGCGGAGATTGTGGACGTCGACGGCAACCGCTTTCTCGACTTCACCGCCGGCATCGCCGTTTGCTCCACTGGCCACTGTCACCCCGAAGTGGTCGCCGTCATCGTCGAGCAGGCGCAGCGTCTGCTGCATATGTCGGGCACCGATTTTTACTATCGGCCCCAGGCGGAGCTGGCTCGCAAACTGGCGGAGCTGGCGCCGTGCGGAGCTCGCAATCGCGTGTTCTTCACGAACTCGGGAACGGAGTCGGTCGAGGCCGCCATCAAGCTGGCGCGGCGGCACACCAGTCGCTCCCAGTTCGTTGCCTTTCGCGGCGCCTTTCATGGCCGCACGCTGGGGTCGCTGTCGCTGACGGGCAGCAAGGCCGTGCAGCGTCGCGGCTTCGCGCCGCTGCTGCCGGGTGTCACGCATATCGACTATCCCAATTGTCGAAGCTGCCCGCAGGCCGGCGCCACGGCCGGTTGCTGCCTGCGCGGCCTGGACGATCTCGAGCGGGCGTTCAGTCAGACGTTGCCGCCCGAGGAGGTCGCGGCGATCATCTGCGAGCCGATTCAAGGGGAGGGTGGGTACTTGGTGCCGCCCCCCGAGTTCTTCGTCCGGCTCAGCGAGATTGCGCGGCGGCACGGCATCCTGCTGATCGCCGACGAAGTGCAGAGCGGCATGGGACGCACTGGCAAGATGTTCGCGTGTGAGCATTTCGGATTTGAGCCCGACATTGTCACGACGGCCAAGGGCATCGCCTCCGGATTGCCGCTGGGCGCGATGATCGCTCGGCACGAGATCATGGACTGGCCTCCCGGCTCGCATGCCAGTACCTTTGGCGGCAACCCCGTGTCGTGTGTCGCCGCGTTGAAGACCATCGAGCTGCTGGAGTCGGGGCTCATGGAGAACGCGGCCCGACAAGGCACATGGTTGATTGAAACCCTGCGTCGCCGGGCAGCGTCACTGCCGGCCATTGTGGATGTCCGCGGCATCGGCCTGATGATCGGCGTCGAGTTGGCGGAGCCGGCAACGGGCCGACCGGCGCCGGAGCTGCGAAGCCGTGTCGTGCAGGCCGCGTTTCGGCGCGGACTGCTGCTGCTGGGCTGCGGGGTGAGCACCATTCGGCTCTGTCCGCCGCTTGTCATTGACCAACGGCAGGCAGAGACTGCCGTGGAACTGCTGTGCCAAGCCCTCGAGGAGGCGTCTCATGAGTGACTGGAAGTCGTTGCTGTCCGAGTGCCGGGGGCGTGGCGTCTACAACGCCGATGGTTGGAGCGAGACCGGCGGAGAGTGGATCGAGTCGTGGGATCCGTCCAACGGAGAGTTGTTGGGAAAGGTTCAAGCGGCGGACCGCGCCGCCTACGACCGTACGATCGAGCAGGCCGCGGCGTCCTTCCTGCAATGGCGGCTTCGCCCGCCACCGTCGCGCGGCGAGTTGATCCGCGAGCTCGGCGAGGAGCTGCGCAGGCACAAGGAGCCGCTGGGGCGGCTGGTGAGCCACGAGTGCGGCAAGATCCTCTCGGAAGGTTTGGGCGAAGTCCAGGAGATGATCGACATGTGCGACTTCGCGGTAGGGCTGTCGCGGCAGCTCTACGGCAAGACCATGGGCAGCGAGCGGCCCGCGCACCGGTTGTTCGAGCAGTGGCACCCGCTGGGCAACGTCGGCATCATCACCTCCTTTAATTTTCCCGTCGCGGTCTGGGCCTGGAACGCGGCGGTGGCCGTGACCTGTGGCAACTCCGTGATCTGGAAGCCATCGCCGCTTGCCCCACTGTCGGCCTTGGCCGTGCAGCAGATCGCCGCGACAGTGTGCGAACGACATGACGCTCGCGGTGTCATGTCACTGTGCGTCGACGCCGCTGGAGAGGCGGGACGATGGCTTGCCGAGGATGTGCGCGTGCCGCTCGTGTCGGCCACGGGCAGCTGCGCGATGGGCCGCAGTGTCGCCCAAGTGGTGGGGCGTCGGCTGGGGCGCGCCTTGTTGGAGCTGGGGGGCAACAATGCGGCTATCGTGGCGCCGAGCGCCGATCTGGAACTCGCGCTGCGAGCGGTGGTTTTCGCCGCGTGCGGCACGGCGGGCCAGCGCTGCACCACGCTGCGCCGGCTGCTGCTGCACCGCGACATCGCGGAGCGGTTTACCGCGCAACTGCAAGCGGCCTACGCGAACATCCGCGTCGGCTCGCCCTTGGATCCGCATGTTCTGATGGGGCCGCTGATTCACGAAGGCGCAGTGCAGCAAATGGAGCAGGCCGTCGAACGCGCGGTGGCCGAGGGAGGCGTCGTGTTGTTCGGCGGCGGGCGGCTCGGTGAGGGCGCTCCAGGGCACTTCGTGCAGCCGACGTTGATTCAAGCTCATCGCGACATGGCCGTCATCCGCGAGGAGACGTTTGCGCCGATTCTCTATCTCTTGACCTACGAGACGCTCGACGAGGCGATTGAGCTGCAAAACTCCGTTCCGCAAGGGCTCTCCTCCGCCATCTTTACCAACGACGTGCGGGAGTCCGAGCAGTTTCTCGGCGCCGCCGGCAGCGACTGCGGCATCGCCAACGTCAACATCGGCACTTCGGGCGCGGAGATCGGCGGCGCCTTTGGGGGAGAGAAGGACACCGGTGGCGGTCGCGAGGCCGGCAGCGACGCCTGGAAGGCGTACATGCGGCGCCAAACCTGCACGATCAATTACGGCTCGGAGCTGCCGCTGGCGCAGGGAGTGAAGTTCGACCTGTAATTCCGCGCCGGAACAGGAAACCCGAAGCGTTAGCGAGGGATCAGAGCCTCAGTCCCCGCCTGCAGGAAGACAACTTCTTTGAGCGGGAGGACCAACCGTGTCACCTCGTGCGCGAAGAATAAGCGAGTGCACAGGGCAGGGATCTCCCAATTTGCTTGCGGCATGGCTGCCGTCGCTCACGTCACGACAGGCGGTCCTGCGATATGCGCGCAGGGCATTCTCATTGACGAGGATGAGGGATGGTCGAATCGGAACACACAGATCGTTGCGACAGCGAAGGAGGCTGTCGAGAATGCACAAGGAGCGTCTCCCGGAGACAAGCCAAGAGGAACACCACCAAGGAGCCAAGCTATGACGAGGAGCAGGCGCGCAGGCTGCTTCCCGCCGCACAAGCGGGCGAGCTGTGGGCGAGGCACCGCTTGCTGGTGCTGACCGAAAACCTGCGAACGCTCGGTCTGCGGCGCCTGACCCGCGCCCATCGCGCGGAGGCGGACTTTGACGACTACTGCCAGGAGTCGGTGTTCTGGTGTCTGGAAGCGATTGACGGCTATCGCTTCGACCGCAACTGCACCTTCAAGACCTACATGAACCGCATGTTGCAGTGGAAGTTTCTGGATCATCGGCGTCGACGCAACAAACGCAGCCGGCTGCCCGTATGTGTCGAGTGGATTCCGCTATCCCAGGACGGCGAAGAACCGGTGGACTATCGGCGTCGAGAGCCGCATGCGGCCGCCGAGTCGCGCGAACAGATGGATCGGCTCGAGCAACTGCTCGGGCATCTCTCGGAAGAGGACGACCGACTCTGGCGACTGCTTCGCGCGCAGCGAAACATCCGCGAGATTGCTCAAGAGCTGAACATTACCTATGACGTCGCGCGCTCGCGTCGTCGCCGATTTCTCAATTGGATCGGCAGGCAGTTGACCGGTTGAGCCCTGCGGAGTCGCTGCTGAAACGGGTGTTTTCTACGGCCCATGGCCAAGCCGGTGGCACGACGAGCCAGAGAGATCCGAAATCGGCTAAGGGTGCCAAGGTGCCAAGGGAGCGAGGGCTGGAGAACCGGGGCTCGCCTGCGGCATCCGTCGTTGGCGGTCGTCTGCAGCCGACGGTCGTGTCTTCGGGCCGGGCGGAATTCCGCCAGAATCGCGACCGAGGTCCTCGGCAACAGCGGCCTCCTGACAGGTGAGAAACGCTCGCCCCGTGCCCGCTCATTCCGCAAAACGCGGACGCAATCGCCGAGCGGCCGTTGCGGCCGGCGGCCGACGGCTCGAGCGAGCCGGGGCGGTCGCTCGGCCAGGCGCAAACTGCGCGTGCGTGTATCGCTGCTCGTGGTTTGCTTGTACGTCTGTTGTGATCCAGGTTTGCGTACCCACTTTGGGTGAACCACCGAGAATTGATTCCAAGCGTCGCGCCAATCGCCGCAAGGGAGGACCTCTCGACACGCAATCCGCCCACGGCTCGACGTCATGTTGTTCGACAAGTCCGAACTCCTGGAAGAATTCCTCGCCGAGTCGCGCGAACACTTGGCAATCGTCGAGGATCACCTTCTGAAGCTGGAAGGTTGTGGCGACGATGTCGATGTCGAGCTGGTCAATACCGTCTTTCGAGCGATTCACACCGTCAAGGGCGACGCGGGCTTTCTGGGCCTGCGAAACATCAGTCACCTGGCGCACTGCCTGGAGAATCTGCTCGGCAAGATGCGCAGTCTTGTGCTGTTGCCCACCGCCGAGACGATCGACATCATGCTCCGCGCCACGGACGCGCTGCTGGCGTTGATTAACGACGTCGATCATTCCGAGGAGACCGATGTCACCGGTTGCATCCTCACCCTGGACGAAGTCAACGCAAACGCCGGCGAGGCGCCGGATGAATTCGAAACTTCGTCGGGCCCGATTGCCGCCGGTGAGGCAGCCGATACGGCTTTGAGAGACGAGCCCGGCACGGGTGACGAAACGGCCGTGGCGGTGGTGAGGGAGGATGCGACAGAGGAGGCGCCGCAGGAGTCGGAGGCATTGGAGGATGCGCCGGAAAGTTCTGCCGATGCTCGGTCCGATGAGGTGCAGGCCAAAGAGGTCGGCGCCGCGCCGGTTGAGATCGAGTCATCCACTGCGGCGGAATCGTCCACGGACGCGCAGCGCGTCGCACGTGACAACTCGGACGCCAAGGAGAGGGCTTCAACCATTGCGCGGGACACGACTGCGGGCCGCAAGCAAGAGAGAACGTCCACGGAGTATGTGCCTAGCCTGCGCGTTCCCACCGCGGTGTTGGACCAGCTGATGAACACGGTTGGGGAGCTCGTATTGGGACGGAACCAGCTTGTGCGGAGCGTCGAGGTTCAGGATCTGGCGAGCATTCAATCGGTCACGCTGCGGATTGATCAGATCGCCAGCGAACTTCAGGAGGCCGTTACTCAGACCCGCATGCATCCGCTGGGCAACATCTTCGGCCGGTTTCCGCGTGTCGTCCGCGACCTGTCTTCCAAGCTAGGGAAGCAATGCAGCGTCGTTGTGGACGGCGAGGACGTGGAGGTCGACAAGACAATCGTCGAGGCCATTGGCGAGCCGCTAACGCATCTGGTGAGAAACGCGGTTGACCATGGCATTGAGGATCCACACGAGCGTTTGGCCGTGGGCAAGCCGGCGGCTGGCGTGTTGCGCATCAAGTCGTATCACGCCGCTGGCAAGGTGCACATTGACATCGAGGACGACGGGGCGGGGATTGACACGAATCAATTGCGGCGCCGAGCCGTCAGCAAGGGCCTGCTGACTCCCGACGTCGCGGGGCAAATGAGCGACCACGAGGCGTTGCAGTTGATCTTCCGCCCCGGTTTCTCGACGGCGGCGAAGATCAGCGATGTCAGCGGGCGCGGCGTTGGCATGGACGTCGTTCGCACCAAGATCGAGAAGATGGGCGGCGCCGTCGAGGTGGACTCGAAGCTTGGTGTCGGCACGGCCATTCAGATCACACTTCCGCTGACGCTCGCGATTATCCCGTCCATGTTGGTGAGTTGCCGAGGCAGGACGTACGCGATTCCCCAAATGAACATCGTGGAGCTGGTGCGCGTGCGGGCCGCGGAAATTGAGCAGCGGATCAACTGCATCAAGGGCTCCCAAGTGCTGCGGCTGCGGGGTCGTTTGTTGCCGTTGATTCCGCTCGAGCAGGTTTTGGGAGTCGCAGATTCGTGCGAACCGTCGCCGACCCGCTCTCTGCAGATCGTGATTGTCGGCAGCGGCCAATTGCAATACGGCCTGATGGTCGATCGGATTGATGACGCCGAGGAGATCGTGGTCAAGATGCTTGGCCGGCACTTGAAGAAGTGCAACTGCCTGTCAGGCGCGACCATCTTGGGAGATGGCCAGGTGGCGCCGATTCTGGATGTGGCTGGCATCGCGGCGCACTGCGATCTGCGGACAACGCACGGCCCAGCGTTGGAGCACTGTCGGAAAGTGAACGAACGCGGCTCCGCGCCTGCGACGTGTGATGTGCCGCACGTGGGGCGCGTGCCACTGATGGTGTTCGCCTATTCCCGTGAGCGGTTCGCAATTCCAATGGGTCTGGTTTCCCGGATCGAGCGAGTGCGTGCCGACGACTTGGAGAGTTGTGATGGCTGCATGGCCCTGCATCGAGGTGGATCGGCGGTGCCATTGTTGAATCTGGCCGACTTGATCGACGCGCCTCCCGCCTTGGAAATGTCCGCATTCGACGCCCGTCCGCGCAGTTTTCGCAATGTGTATGTCGTCGTGTTTCGCTTGCAAGACAAGGAATTGGGGCTCGTTGTTCCCCATTTGATCGACGTGGGCGACGTGCCCTTGGACGTCGACCCGGTCACCTTCCGACGACCGGGAGTGGCTGGCTCGCTGATGATTGAAGGCGCTCCGGCACGGCTGCTCGACTTGCCCCAACTGGCGGCATTGGCTTTTCCCGACCGCTTCAAGAGCCAGCTGGAGCTTGCCAACGGCAACCATCGCCAAGTCCGCGTACTGTTGGCAGAGAGCTCTCCCTACTTCTGCGCCAATTTGAAGGCAAATCTCGAGTCCGCGGGTGTCTCGGTCGCGACTTGTGAGGACGGCGAGACGGCTTGGGAGCAGCTGACCAACGCCCCGGCGTCGGCGGACTTGGTGATTGTCGACGTCGATTGCCCTCGCGTGAATGGCATGCGGCTGATTCGCAACATCAGCCGTGACGTGTCTGTGTGTCATTTGCCCGTGATCGCGACCTCATCCGCTCCCACCGCCGAGTCACATCGGCAGTGTGTCGAGGCGGGCGCCGAGCGACTCGAGCTCAAGTACGCGTGGAATTCGCTGCTCTCGGGCATCGCTCAGCTGGCGCTGGCCGGCATCGACAGCGCCGGTTGCGAGGAGCAAGTGACATGACGACGACATCTACGGTCGCGCCTGCTCGCGAATTCATGGTGGCCACATTCCACGTGGGAGACCTCTGGCTGGCCATTCCGGTCGAGCGCGTTCAGGAAATCCGCCGCGGCGTCGACGTGACGCCGATTCCCAATTCGCCCGAGTTCGTGCGGGGCGTCATCAATCTGCGCGGAGAGGTGGCGACAGTGATTGACATGAGACGCCTGCTACAGCTGCCGCCGGCGGCGCCGAGTGCCGCGGACCGGTGTTTGATCGTCCGTGACGAAGGCGAGGCCATTGGTCTCTGGGTCGACCGGGTGGGGGACATGGCGACAGTGCCACAGTCCCGCATCCGACCGTTGCCGGCCAACATTGCCGACGCGGAGGACCGCTGCTTCAAAGGCGTTTTGCAGCAAGACGACAACGTGTTGATATTGCTGGACTTGACGGAGGTCCTGACATGCTAAAGAGCACCGGCTCCGACGCGTCCCTAGGTCGGTCGTCCCGCGTTGGCGCCCGTGGCGCCGGGCCAATGCCGTTCTCGCGCTCAATTTCCCGCCCATCAACCTGCCCCGCCACCCACCTACCACCCCACCCAGCGTCAAGGAACTACGCCGTGAAACTTCAAAGCCGCATCATGATTCTGGTGTTGGCCGGCACGTTGTTGCCGCTTGCCGTCACTGGAACAGTCAGCTTTTCACTGGCCCGTCAAAGCGTGAGCGAACTGGCCACCATGGCCGAGAAGGGCTTGCATGCGTATGTGGAGCAGTTGCTGACCGCCCAGCGAGAAATCAAAAGCTCGCAGCTGGAGCAGTACTTCAACACCGTGCGCGACCACGTCGTTACTTTTAGCCGCAACGAACGGACAGTCAGCGCCATGCGCGAGATGACTCAGTCCTTTGCCTACGACGTCAACAAGGTGGACTCGGCGGCGCTGCTGCGGTGTCGCCGTGATCTCGCGGCGTATTACCACGGCGATTTCACGGCACGCTTCCAGCAGGCCAACAACAGCAAGTCGCCGCCCGTGTCGTCGATTCTCGCCCGGCTGGATGATGACTCCATCTATCGGCAGCACGCCTATATCCAAGCGAATCCCCATCCGGACGGGCAGAAGCAGCAACTGGACGAGGCGCGAACGGATACGCCTTACGACCGGGCTCACTCCAGCTTCCACCCCGATTGCCGTGTGTACCTGGAGGATCATGGACTTCACGACATCTTGCTGGTCGACCTGGAGTCGGGGAACGTCGTTTACTCGGTTGCCAAGGAGGTCGACTACTCGACCTCGTTGCTCAGCGGCCCGTTTGCGCAGTCGAGCATGGCCGATGCGTTTCGCGAGGCGAAGGCGCTGACGGATCCCGATGGCTTCGTGTTTGTCGACTATGGCCGTTACACACCATCGTACGACGCACCGGCGAGCTTCGTCGCTTCGCCGATCTATGATCGCGGCACCAAGATTGGCGTGGCAATTTTTCAATTGTCGCTCAAGCATGTCTCGGCGATCATGGCGCAGCGAGCGGGGTTGGGGAAGACGGGCGAGACGATCCTGGTGGGGCCCGATTATTTGGTTCGGTCAGAACCGCACCTTGATGCCGAGAGCGGTCCGGTCCACCGGGCCTCACAAGGGTCGCCTGCGATGGAGACCCGACCGATCGCAACTTCGTTCCGCAATCCCGACTTGGGCCAAGTCAAGACCGCCGCCACCGTGGCTGCCGTGGAGCGCGGTGAATCGGGCATGATGGTCGCGGCCGACAATCGCGACCGGGAGAAGTTGATTGTTTACGGGCCAGTGGACGTGCTGGGCCACACTTGGTGCCTGAACGCGCAAATCGACACTGCCGAGGCTTACCGAGACATGTCGCAGCTGCATGCCGCCGCGACCGGAGCCAACTACCGTATCGTGCAGTGGAATTTGACGCTGGCGCTGTTGTCCGCACTGGCTTCTGGCGGGATCGCCTGGGTCGTGGCGAGGAATATCGCGAGCCCCATCGCTCGCGTGGCTGACTTTGCCAAGCAGATCGCCAGCGGCGATTTGACCAGCAACTGCGAAGCGACCGGGGAGGCGGAAGTGGGCGAGCTGATTCAGTCGATGAACATCATGCGAGATCGAATCTGTGAGGTAGTCGGGCATCTTTCGGGCAACTCCACGACACTGGCCAAGTCGGCGGACGAGCTGTGCAAGACGTCGGCGGACCTGTTGGACAACGCGCGGGAGACCAAAGCGCAGTCCGCGACCGTCTCCAGCGCCGCGGAGGAGATGTCGATCAACTTGAGAAATGTGGCCCATTCGGCAATGCAGATGTCCGAGGGCGTGACCTCCGTGTCGTGCTCGATCGACGAGATGACCAGCACGATTAGTGAGATCGCGCGCACGGCGGAGCAGAGCGCGTTCATCGCGTCTGGCGCCGCGACGCTGGCCGAAACCAGCAACGAGACCGTGGGCAAGCTCGGCTCGGCCGCGGATGAGATCGGCAAGGTGATCGACGTGATTCAGGACATTGCCGAGCAAACCAATTTGCTGGCGTTGAACGCGACGATTGAGGCCGCCCGGGCGGGCGAGGCAGGCAAGGGCTTCGCCGTTGTGGCGACGGAGGTCAAGGAGCTCGCCAAGCAAACCGCCTCGGCGACGGACGGCATTCGCGAGCACATCGAGTGCATGCAGTGCTTCATGACCGAGGCAGTCGACTCGATCGCCGCGATCAGCAACGCGATTCGCGATGTAGATGATGCGACTCGCACCATCGCCTCGGCGGTGGAGGAGCAGAACTGTGCCGCGAAAAACGTGGCGCAGAAAGTGTCGGAAAGCGCATCCGCGTCGAGCATCGTTTCGTCGGGAATCAAGGAGTCCGCCATGGTCAGCGGCGAGATTTCCCGCAGCATCGTTGAAATCGACAATGCGACCAAGAACTCCAACATCGCGTCGCTGCGCACCAGCTCCGCAGGCGACGAGCTCAGCTCGCTGGCTCGCAGCATCTCGGAGCAGATTGGCTACTTCCGGGTTCCCGCTCGCATGCATTGGGGCGAGTCGCACATGTGCGATGGGGTGCCGGATCCGATCCGTGAGTCCTGGGATCGCGTTGCCAACACGGGCGTGCTGGAGACCTTCTACCGCAATCTGCTGGCCGCCGACTACCGCGTCATGGAGCACTTTTCCCATACCGACATGCAGAAGCAAAAGGACATGTTGCGCAAGTCACTCGAATACGTGCTGGCCTATCCCACGGGCCATCCCGATGCGCGCCGCCGCGTGGAGAACATCGGCCGGTCTCACGACGTCAACGGATTGGGCATCACGCCCGACCTGTATGAGGTGTGGCGAGACTGTCTCATCGATGCCCTCAAAGTTCACGATGAACTATGGAATGCGCAGTTGGAGCGGATGTGGAAGAAGCAACTGCAGCCCGCAATCAATGTGATTTCCTCAATGTACTCGACCGGCAGCTTAGCTTCGGTGTGACGATTGCATTGCGGAGCACGAGAGGCGAGTGAACTGTTCAAATCAAGATGAGATAGATCATGCGGTTACTTCGCGTGCTCGTTGTCGACGACTCCACCACCTTTCGAAAGACTCTGCGCGACGCGCTCGCGGAGACGCCGGGAGTGGAGTTGGTTGGCACGGCGTTTAACGCGTGGATGGCACTCGAGAAGTTGCAGCGGTTTAGTCCTGATGTGATGCTGCTGGATGTCGACGTGCCCGCCACGGGGGGGCTGGACTTGCTGTCCGAATTGCGGGAGAGCTCGCGGGGGCCGTCCATTGTCGCATTCACCAGCGACAAGACCGGCAAAACAGCCGCTGAATCATTGCGTCGCGGCGCCGACCAAGTGATCGGGCGCCCGTGTGGAAGCAATCTTCGCGACAACATGTTTCGCGTGAGAAAGGATTTGCAGCCGATCTTCGACAGGCTGCGCTGTAGATGCGAGGAAGTTTCGGCTTGCCCCGAGCCCTCCATCCGCGCCACCCCCATGCCACACTGGTTCTCCGGATTTACCAAGTCCGTGCGTGCTGTGGCCATCGGCGTGTCCACCGGGGGCCCCCGGGCGCTTGCCAAAGTGCTGCCTCAGCTGCCAGCCGATCTGCCGATGCCGGTGTTCATCACTTTGCACATGCCGCCGCGCTTCACGACGTCGCTAGCCGAAGAGCTCGACGGAACTTCGCGCCTGCGAGTGTTTGAAGCGAGACATGGACAACCTGTCCGAGCCGGTGAGGTCTACATTGCTCCCGGAGGGATGCAGATGAAGGTGGTGAAGGCAATCGGGCAATTCGTCGTTCAGGTCAATCATGATCCACCCGAGGGCAACTGCCGTCCGTCGGTAAATTATCTCTTCCGCTCCATTGCCCACACCTATGGCGCCGATGCGCTTGCGATTGTCATGACGGGCATGGGAGATGATGGAGCGCTCGGCGCGAGGCTTTTGAAACACCATGGCGCCATCATCGCCGCGCAAGATGAGAAAAGCAGTGTCATCTACGGAATGCCTAAGCAAGTCATCGAAGCCGGCATCGCGGACATTGTCTTTCCGCTCGACAAACTGCACGAGTTGATCATCCGCGCAGCAGGGCGATTGCCGAGACTGGCCTCAACCTGACCCGCCGCGAACGGTTTGAGCGGCTCCACGATTGATTTGATCTCTCACGGGGGAGCCTGTGCCACGTCAACGTTCGGCCAGATGGCACTTGAGCCAGGCGTACAGAGAGCCGCCAATTTGCCGATAGCCGACTTCGTTGGGATGAACGCCGTTGTTGATCGGGTAGCCATCAACGGGATCCAGGCCGAGGTGGACGGGCGCGAGCCATGTGTGGTCGGACGGGGGCGCCGATCCGGTTGCGAAATGTTTGGACAGTCGCTCTACGAGGCGGTGCTGAATTCGTTTCCAGCCCCAGCGATGGTAGCGACCTTGATAGTTCGCCTCGAATCCCGCTTCGCGGGCGTTGGGAGGCGTCGTGATGCAGACGACTAACTCGGCCAGCGGCGCCGCGGCTCGAAAAGCGCCCAGCAGCGTTTCGGCGTGCTCAAGCATCGAGTCGATGCGCGCGTCCGTGGCAGCGGGGTCATCCGGGTCTGCGCTGAAGCAATCGTTGATGCCCAGCAGAAAGAACACCACGTCCGGCCGTTCGCCACTCGCCGTCTCGTCCAAGTAACGCGAGACATTGAGCTGCGGCTTGCCCTCGCTATCGGCATAGACGAACGGGCTGCTGGCGCGACGTTGGACACCGCGCTCATCCGCGTAGAAGTCGGCGCGCGAGCCGTCCGGATTCGACTTGTAAAGCGACAAGAAACGATGCCAGGTCCAGCCGCCGTAGCCCTCGTGACGTACGCCTGCCGCCGCGCGACTCGGGCGATGCGTGCCGAGCATCTTCCAGGGAGGATTGCCCGGTTGGGACAGCAGCCTCGCCAATTCGTTGGGATAGGTTGTCGCGTTGGTCAAGCTGTCCCCTACGATCAACAGTCTGAGCGGACGGTCTTGGTTGAACGGGGTTTCCGATTGAGCCGCCGCGGCAATGTTCAGCGTGGTGTCTGCCTGCGCGATCAGCTCTCCTTGAGGCGTGCTCACCGTGACCTGCAGTGGATGTCGCCCGACCATCTCCGGGGCGGGAACCAGGGTCCACCGTCGCTGCTCGGTCTTCCCGACACGGCATTTGATCTCGAATCGAAACGCCTCGGGAGTTTCTGTCAGCACGAGATTGTCGAAGTAAAGATTGGTCTCTTGTCCCACGACCGAGCAGACTTCCCGGGGAAGCAGGAGGTGCAGACGGGGTTTGTCCGTGGCGTCACCCGAGTCATCACCCGAGTCATCAACCGAGGGGGGCTTCGGCGAGGCGAGTTCGCCGATGACAAAATCCAATGCAGCAACCGCGTCCTCGTAGGTTGTGCTGTGTCCGCCCTCGGGGCGGTGGAGCAGTTTGGTGCTGCAGCGTGTGCTGCTCTTTGCGCGCTGGAGCGTTGTGGCGAGCCGCAAGACACTGTGAGGTGGCACGCTGGCGTCCTTCCCGCCCACCGTGAACGCCGTCGGCATCGTGAGCCGATGCGACCAGAGTTCGGCGCTGCGGCGTCGGTACTCATCCGGACGGTCGGCCTTGCTGCCGCCGAACGACGCTGCGATGGCGTCCTGAAAATTCTGGTACTCGACATGATTGGCGGTGCCGTTCATTGAGACGACCCCGTCGACCAGATCCGGGTGCAACGCGGCAAAGGTCAGGCAGGCGGATCCGCCCATGGAGGCGCCACAAAGCACGACGTGGCGCACTTGATATGTCCGCTTCAGCTTGGTGATGATCTGTAGCGTGTCGGCTTCGGCCAGCGGCCCCATCCAAGAGGTGCTCGCTCGGTAATCCGGGGAGATCAGAATCATGCCCGCACGGCTCGCCACATCTCGCACTGCGCGGCACTCGGCGCGCGACTGGCGGATGAATTGCCAGCGATCGCTGCCGTGGCCATGCAATGCGATCAGCACGTCCACCGGTCGCTCGGCGTCGAAACGAGCGGGCAACTGTTGCACGTATCGTTGTTGCGTCCCGTCTGCCTCGGCGACAAAGGCAATGTCCTCCTCGGCCAACGCCCAGGTCGCCGACAACAGCAGCAGCACACTGATCCCAAGCGAGTAACCGCGGTTGAGGGACACGGCTGGAGAATGGCCCGAGTTGGCTTCGTTGCGGTCGGCGTTGTTGCGTAACACAGGAGAAGTTGGCATGGCTCACCTGGAGAATGGCGGTCTTGTGGACCGTTGAAAAAGCAGGCTGCAGGGGCATCGCGTTGGGAAGTCACAGGGGCGGAGCAAGGTCCGTCCGACGATTCAGCCGACGATTCAGCCGACGATTCAGCCGACGTTACAGTCCAACGGAGCTCCACCTTGCGACCAGTGTAGTTGGACGGCGAGCGGCCGTGGGCGCGTTGGCGCGGCGACGGTGCGCTTCTGGTAGAATCCACCCCATCGGTTTCTCCATCGCCACTGCCCGCCAATTCGAGAGCAGCCCGCCATGCGATCTTCGCTCCCCGTCATGTTGTCCGCCACCCTGGTGATCAGTTGGTCCGTCAACGCCCTTGTCGCCGATGAGCCCGCTCCGCCACGCGGCTTTCGCGCGATTTTCAACGGCAAGGATCTCGAAGGCTGGCACGGACTGAATCCGCACACCGCGGCTCGGCTCGAGGGCGAGGCAAAAGAGAAGAATCTGGCGGCGCAGCGAGCCGAGTTCCCGGACCATTGGCGAGTCGAGAACGGCGAGTTGGTCAACGATGGACACGGCCCGTACGCGACGACGGACGAAGAGTTCGGTGACATGGAGCTTTGGCTGGAGTACAAGACAGTTGCCAAGGCCGACAGTGGTATCTACTTGCGGGGCACGCCCCAAGTGCAAATCTGGGATTGGAACCAGACTTGGGACCCCAAACGCCCGACCCGCCGTCCGCACTTGGGATCCGGCGGATTGTTCAACAACACGCCGGGCACGTTGGGAAGAGACCCCGAGCGACGCACCGACAAGCCGTTCGGACAGTGGAACCAGTTCCGCATTCGCCAGCATGGCGATCGCACTTGGGTGTGGCTGAACGGGCGAGCCACGGTCATGGGCGCGGTGATGGAGAACTTCTGGGACCGCACTCAGCCACTGCCGGCCCGCGGCCCCATCATGCTGCAGACGCATGGCGGCGAGATTCGCTGGCGCAATATCTTTGTGCGCGAGATCAACGAGGCAGAGTCGAAGCGTTATCTCGCGGCCAATCCGCCACTGCCGAATCCAACGGAAGGCGACGTTGCCTATGGACCGCACGCCAAGCAATTGCTGCACTTCTGGAAGGCCGAGTCGGACGAGCCGACGCCGGTATTGCTGTTCATTCATGGTGGAGGCTGGATGGCCGGCGGACGCTTGAGCGGGCTGACAGCCATGCTGCAGGACTTGCTGGACGCGGGCATCTCCGTGGTATCGGTCGAGTATCGCTTCATCCCTGAGGCCACGGCGGATGGAGTTGTGCCACCGGTGAAAGGCCCGCTGCACGACGCCGCGCGGGCGCTTCAATTCGTGCGCAGCAAGGCGAAAGAATGGAATCTCGACAAAGAACGCATCGGCACCTGCGGCGGATCGGCCGGCGCATGCTCCAGCCTCTGGCTCGCCTTCCACCCGGACCTCGCCGACCCGAACAGCGATGATCCGGTTGCCCGCGAGTCGACGCGGCTGTTCTGCGCGGCAGTGCGCGGGGCGCAGACGACGCTCGATCCACAACAGATGAAAGATTGGACTCCCAATAGCCGCTATGGCGGCCACGCTTTTGGATTCACCGGGGACGCCGAAAAGAAGCTGTCTCAGTTCGACGAGTTCCTTGCTAAACGTGACACCATCTTGCCGTGGATTGCCGAGTACTCACCCTATGCCTTGGTTTCCAAGGATGACCCGCCCGTGCACCTGCATTACTCGGCTGCCCCAGGGCTTGGCATGCCTCAACAGGATCCGACTCACACCTCGAATTTCGGCGTCAAGCTGCAGGAACATTGCTTGGCCAACGGCGTAAAGTGCGAGCTGGTCTACCCCGGCGCTGCGGATGTGAAGCACGCCGAGACGCTGGACTACCTGCTGAAGACGCTCAAGGCCGGCAAGTCCGAATGAGCGCCGTGGCTACGTACGGGCTCCGGCGGTTCTATCCCTCGCTTACGCTTCGGGTTTCCTTTATTGCGGTTCTATCCCTCGCTTACGCTTCGGGTTTCCTTTATTGCGGTTCTGTCCCTCGCTTACGCTTCGGGTTTCCTTTATTGCGGTTCTGTCCCTCGCTTACGCTTCGGGTTTCCTTTATTGAGTGTTGTGATGTCCGCTGAGGAAGTGTTTCAGCTGTTGGACCGCGAAGTGTGGGCAGTCACCGCGGGAGATGACCAGCAACATGGCGCTTCCTTGGCGACCTGGGTGATGCAGGCTTCGTTGTTGACCGACTGCCCGGTGGTCGTGGCCGGACTTGCCCCAAATCATCATACGGCGGAGGTGTTGGACCGCTCGGGCGCCATGGCTGTCCACCTGCTGCGGTTGGACCAAACCGAGTTGGCCCTTCAATTCGCAGCCCGCTCGGGCCATGAGCGAGATAAGTTGAGCAGCGTGCCAACACGACACGTCAAAGCAACGCCCGTCCCGATCCTCGCGGACTGCGCGGCTTGGCTGGCGGGACGCGTCTTCGCGAGGCTCAATGCCGGCGACCGCGTCTACTATTGGATGGAGGTGCTCGAGTCCGAACGGCTCGACGATGGCCCACTGTTGCGGCAATCACAGGTCATTGCGGCGGCGGACCCGGAGACCCGCGATCGACTGCGGGAAGACCGGATGCGCGACATGCAATTGCACGCGCCGTGGGCCAAAGCTTGGCGACGCAGTGTCGCGCTCGACGAAACGTTTCGCCTGACACCTCATCCCGAAGATTGACTTGATTGGGCTGCAGGCTGCCAGCCTGCGGACCAAATCAACGCAGGCTGACAGCCTTGTCGTGGTGCAGGCTGCCAGCCTGCATGCGGACCAATTCACAGGCTGGCAGCCTGTGCCACGTTGCCGCCGCCTGCAACCGATTGCCAAAATTCATCACAGGCTGGCAGCCTGTGCCACGTGGCCGCCTGCAACTTACTGCTGAGGCGGACTACTCGGCGGTCTTTTCCGGGCGGTGGCGCAGCAACTGTGCGCGAAAGTCACCGAGGCTATGCCAGTGCAACGGCCGCGCTAGATCCACTTCGGCCACGGCAACCGATCCCCATGACTTTCCCTGCGCCAAGACTTTGCCGTCGTGGCCGTACACGGCGGAGATCATCCAATCGCGTCCGACGTCGGTGTAGGTGCTGCTGATGAGGTAGACGTGATTCTCACAGGCGCGAGCGGCGCCGAGCAGCGGGTTGCAGCCCCACACCGGCCAGGCGATCATCTCGGCACCCCGATTGCTTAGCTCGCGAGCCACCTCGGGAAAGAATCCGTCGTAACAGATCATCATGCCGATCTTGCCGATCTTCGTGTCGAAGACCGGGTAGTCTTTGCCGGGAGTAATGCCGCCCTCAATCTCGCCGCGCGGCAGGGTCACCTTGCGATATTTGCCGATCAGCTCGCCATCGGGGCCGATCAGGGCGGCGACGTTGTAGACCAGCGGCCCGTCGCGTTCGAGCAGCCCGGCGACGATGTGCAGCTGGTGCCGTTTGGCCAGCGTTCCGAAGTACTCGGTGGACGGTCCCGGCACGGGTTCGGCGCACTCCGCGTAGCTCTTGCCGCGCCCGTAATACGTCAACGTTTCGGGGAGCACGACGAGATCCGCCCGCTGCTTGGCCGCCTCCGCGATCAGCGGCGCGAATTGCTCACATTTGTCGGCGCGCGTTGTGCCTTCGCGCGGCTGGTAGTGCACGGTGGCCAGCCGCACCTTGCGAGGCGCAACGGCGGGCACGGCACGCAGGGTCGGCGCGGACCACTCGACCTTGCCGCTCGGCGCCCAACGATAACCGAGCTCCACGACCGCCTTGGTCGCGGCGGATGGAACAAGGTAGACGCCCTTGACGAGCACCCAATCCCCGGACAGTTGCTCGGTGTCGGTCGGGAACTCGGGCTCCGAGCGGGGACGGGAGCCCTTGAGATACGAGGCGTACGAGGGGTCGTCGTGGAACACCGTCGCGTTCTTGTCGTCGCGCCACAACAGACGCACCACGGCGGCGCGGCGAGGGACTTCGATTTGCGTGGCGCGACGCCAAACCGAGAACTCGACCGTGCTGCCTCCTTGCACCGGAATCTCGCGCTCCCACCAGCCAATGCGTCCGGGCTGCTCGTCCGATTCGATGATCAACCTCGCCTCGTCATGAGGGCCGCCGGTTGTCTGTTGAGAAAACGTTGGCGCGATTTCCTCACGCGGGAACTTCGGCTGCCAATCCGTTCCTGCCGGCTCTGCGCAGCGTCCCACCGATGACAGGTTCGCAGCGAGCCAGAGGGCAAAGATGAACCGAGGCAGCGAAGACGTGTTGGACATGCGGAGCTCCGTGCTGGGAGGCGGATGGCGGTGAAAGATCTTGAACCAAGGGAGAGCGAAGACAAACCCAGAATCTGGGCGAACGCGCCCTATTCTAGAATTGGCGCGACCTGCCGTCTGCCTCAACGACGGCTGGGTTTACGGTAGTCGAGCGGCGGTTTCTGCCCCGGCAGCATCAGCGTCCGATACTCGCGGCCATCGAGCCGCTGGCGATGTTCGGCCTGCGCCTGCGTGATGAGTTTCGGATCGCTCATCAGGTCCCACACTCCGGCCGCGAGCACTCGAGCCGCAAGATCCATGCCTTTGCGCGCGATCGGCGTGCCGCCACAGGCCACTGCTTGCCAGGAGTGTGCCGGAGTGCCGGGCGCCCAGCAGGCGGTGCTGAAGCCGCTCGTGGGCACGACCCAGCTGACGTCGCCGACGTCGGTCGAGCCCATGCCGATTGTGCCGCTTCGATCTTCGACCTGCCGTATCGTCTCCAATGGCAACGGGGCGTCGAGCGACTCCTGCAGCTTCAACGCAAAACGTCGATCTTCCTCGGAGTACTCGATGTCGTTCAGGGCCTTGAGATTGTCCATCGCCACCTTGGCGAGCGTGACATTGGGAAACAGCTCCATGATGCCGCCCTCGAATCGAGTTTCCAGACGGGTCTCGGTGGCAAGCGCCGCACCTTGGGCACACAATTCGAGTCGACGATAGAGATCGCGCACGACATCTCCGTTGGGATGCCGGATGTAATAGTACACCTCGGCAAAAGCGGGCACGACATTGGGGGCGTCGCCGCCGGCGGTGATCACATGGTGAATGCGAGTTCGCTCGGGCGTGTGCTCGCGCATCAGCTCCGCGGCATGGTTGGTGAGCTCGACCGCGTCCAAGGCCGAGCGCCCTTGTTCGGGCGCTCCGGCCGCATGAGCGCTCTTGCCGTGAAAGCGGAATTTCACAGCCATTCGCGCCAGGCTGCTGCGGTCGCCGGCGGCGTTGCGGCTGCCGGGGTGCCAATGGAATACCGCGTCACAATCCTTGAACAGTCCCGCGAGCACCATGAACACCTTCGCGCCGCCGCCCTCTTCGGCGGGACAGCCATAGTAGCGAACCGTGCCGCTCAGTCTGCCTGCTTTGATCTGTTCGGCAACTGCGATTGCGGCCGACGCCGAGGCGACGCCAAACAGATGGTGTCCGCAGCCGTGACCATAGGTCGCGCCCTCGCGCGGAGCGCGGACAGGTGTCGCTTGCTGCGACAAACCCGGCAACGCATCGAACTCGCCGAGCAACCCGATCACCGGCTTCCCCTCGCCATAAGTCGCCGTGAACGCTGTGGGGATGCCGGCCACACCGCGTTCGACGCGGAACTCGGCCTCCTCCAGCATCTTGCTCAGCAGGGCCGACGACTTGACCTCCTGGTAGCCCGGCTCGGCGAGCTCCCAGATTTGCTGGGCGACCGACCAACTGGCCGCTTCGCGAGCGGCGATGGAAACGGCGAGTTCCGCCTTGCCGTTCGCTGGCGCCGGGACCGCCTTGGGCGCCGTTTGTTCGCCGGATGGCGCGGTTGTTGTTGGCGTCGTTGTTGTTGGCGTCGTTGTTGTTGGCGTCGTTGTTGTTGGAGCATCCGGAGAGGCGGCCGGTATTTGTTGAGCGGCTAGTCCTGCCGGGACAAGACAGCAAGCGATCGAGCCGGCGCGAAGCAGATGGATCCAGGCAAGGTGGCCGAAGCAGCTCCGTCCGGCAAGCGTTCGATTGGGACGCATCAAAACAGCTCCTGAGGAGATTCCAAGCACTCGGGGTCGTC
>JAGQPF010000034.1 GCA_020426845.1 Planctomycetales bacterium | reverse complement strand
CTCGCTGACCCCGTGAATCGCCATCACATGATCGTCCACGACTGCTGCGGCAGCCTGAGCCTCCCGGGAGAATCGTTTCCTGGCTGCTCCAGATGAGGCCAAGTAAGGGAGCAGCAACTTGATCGCTACGAAACGATTGAGCGAACGATCAAAAGCCTTAAACACCGCGCCCATTCCGCCTTGCCCCAGCAGTGCGACAATCTCGTAACCACCGATCCGCCCCAGCATGGCAGGGTCGTCGGTCGGCCCAAGCAGCTCCAAAAGTAGCGTGCGCTGATCGACAGATGATTCCAGCGCGTTTTCGTTATCACACGCCTCGGATTCCGTGGATCCTAACGCCTCCTCGAGATCGTTCCACCAGTCTTGATCGCCAACTGTTGCTTCCAAAGACGCACGACAAGCCTCGCAGTTTGACAGGTGTGTTTCGACTTCGACGAACCGCTGCTCAGGCAATTCATCGGCAATGAATGATCGCAATTCGACGTCTGGGATGCATGTCGTGGACCTTTGCATTAGAGTACTCTCCAAAGATCTGTTAACCCTTCGAGCTTTTGTTTGAGGCGAGTCGCTACTCGACATCGTGCGGCATACACGGCGCCAATCGAACGCTTGTATGTGGTGGCCACCTCAGCAGCCGGGCGTCCTTCCATGGCCGTAGCATGAAAGATCAACCATGTTGTTTCAGTAAACTCGGAATGAATTTCGCCCGCTGCCCAACGAATGGCTTCCAGGCGACTCTCGCGCTGCAGTTGCCGGTCGAGCTCCAGATCTTTGTCAATCGCCTCAAGACTGTTGGCTGGAATTTCACCAAGCGTCCGAGCAACACTCGACCTGCCCGCCGCCGCGTCAGGGCGGACGCGCGTGAGCGCATTGAGGATTGCGTTGCGGCTGATTCTAGCTAACCAGTTCCGAAAGCGTGGCCCACCATCGGTGGGCTGCCAGCTTTCAATTGCCTTGGCCACAGATGCGAACACATTCTGAGCTAAGTCCTCAGCATCGGCGTGTTGCAGCCCACGTGCTCGGGCCATCCGGCAAACGACCGGTCGGTAAACGGCGATCAGCTCGCACCATGCCAGCTGATCCTGCGGATCTTTGACCCGCAATATCAGGCTTTCTCGCGTTTCCGGCCAATCGCTCATATGTGTCTCTCTATCAGAATTCACACATGATCGCAGATTCCTTACACGAAATCTTGACTGGCGCGCTTTCGATCGCTTCTGGGCTGATTTGACAGAATGCAGGAACCTTCACCGACCCAAACGATTGGAAATCAAACAAGCACGCGAACCGACCGAACCGGCCCGAGCTCCAACCGTTTACGGGGACTCGAGCATGAATACGGAACTTGCACCGGAGCACTACCAAGAGGCGGCCGAGCTCGAGCGGCAATTGTTTGGGGCTTGTGTTATTGCGCCTACGCAATTGGACCAAGTAGCAGAACTTGCTTGCCCGAGCTGCTTTCACGATGACAAATTGGGTGCGGCCTTTGGCCTGCTGGTCGATCTCCACACGGCCGGCAAACCCGTAAGCGATCCAACGTTATTGGCCCCCAAGCCGGCTTGCTCGAGGCGATCGGCGGAGTGGCGTTCATCGCCCGAGCAGCGAACCAGGCACTCGCCCACAACGCGCAATGGTATGCGGCCCAGGTTCGCGAGTATTGGCAACGGCGTGAACTTCACGCGGCATTGGCTCGCGGAGTCTACCGCTTGACGCAAGGCAAAGCGAACGCGGCGGAAGTAGCCGAGCTGGTTGAATCGCAACTACAAGCAGCACAGCACGAAACCGGCGCGGACGTTCAAACGCTCGAGGGTATGCTTTCCGATGCGATAGGAAACGTTCGAGACGCGAAACAGCGCGGGCTTACGCTTGGCTTATCAACCGGGCTCGAGATACTCGACCGCGAAACCGGCGGATTCTTCCCAGGCGAGCTTACGGTACTCGCGGTGCGGCCTTCGATCGGAAAATCTGCCTTGGCG
>JAGQPF010000289.1 GCA_020426845.1 Planctomycetales bacterium | reverse complement strand
GTAGCACAGGCTGCCAGCCTGTGATTGTCGTGGCACAGGCTGCCAGCCTGTGAATGTCGTAGCACAGGCTGCCAGCCTGTGTTGGTTGTCGTGGCACAGGCTGCCAGCCTGTGATTGTTGCCACATTTGCCACAAGTTGCAGGCCGGCAGCCTGCACTACGGTTCTGCAATTGATTGCGTCGGCCGGCAAAATCACCGATGATCGACTTGTTGTGCATCAAACGGTTCGACATCACATGGTGAGGCGGCGATGGCCTCAACGGACTCCTCGTCCCACAGCTTGCTGCTTGGCTTGAAAGCCAGGGACGATGCGGCGTGGACTCGACTGGTGGAGCTCTATGCGCCTTTGGTGCGGTCCTGGTGCCGGTACTCGGGAGTCTCGGAACGCAGCGTTTCCGACGTGCTCCAAGAGGTCTTTTTGGCGGTGCACCGCGCGATTGACCGCTATCGGCCACAACAGGAGTCGGCCGGGCTGAGAGGCTGGATCTGGACGATCGCTCGCAACAAAATTCACGATCACTTTCGGCGGCTCAACATTGAGCCCGACGCCCGTGGTGGCTCATCAGCGCTGGTGCAGATTCAGGCAGTCGCGGACACCGACCTGCCGGAAGAGCCACCTAGCCGGCCGGACGACACCACGGCGTTGCTGCGACGCGGCCTGGAGATGGTGCGAGTCGAGTTTCGCGAGGCGACATGGGACGCTTTTTGGCGAGCGACGGTGCTAGGGCAATCCACCGAGCAGATCAGCGACGAAACCGGATTGTCGCCCGCGGCTATTCGACAGGCCAAAAGCCGTGTGCTGCGGCGGCTGCGCCAGCAACTGGGTGACATGGAGTGACGAAGCGGTCCTTGGTGAGGCCGTTGAACTGCGCTGCTATGGGCTGTGCTATGCGTCGCCGATGTGCTGAAACCGTGGCAGCTGGCGCCCGTTGGACTCGACTTGCTCGAGAAACATGGCGAGTGGACGCACCCAAAGCCCATGATCGCCGTAGTCTTGCCGATAGACGACCAGCTCCTCTTCGGTTTCGCTGTGTCGTGCCACGCCGAGCACGAGGTACTCGTTGCCTTTGTAGTGGCGGTAGCGGCCAGGTTGGATCGGCATGCTCTCGAGTTCTCCGTCGGTCAGGGCCATTGAGGCGCGCGTTTTTCGAGGAACGCGTCGACGCCTTCCTCCGCTGACTCGGTGGTGCGGGCTGCGGCGGAGGCGGCTGCGCCGGCGGCCAGTGCCGTGCCGAGTTGCTCGCCGACCGTTTCGTTCAACAACTGCTTGGTGAGCTGTAGCGACTCCGGAGCGCTTTCCGAACAAGCCACAGCCAACTCATGAGCTCGAGCCCAAAGGGCATCTTGCGGAACCTGTTCGTGGATCAGGCCGGCTGCCAGACACGCGTCGGACGGGACGTTGGCGCCTTGTAGCAGCCAATGAGCGGCCTTGCCCGCGCCCAGGCGAAAAACCAGCAGTGGTGCGACCAGGCCGGCCACCAGCCCGCGCCGCGACTCGGCAAAATGGGCCGACGTCTGCGGGCTGCCGATCACCAAGTCGCTGGCCAGCAGCAACGCCAAGCCGATTCCGGCCGCAGGTCCATTGACGGCCGCGATGATCGGCTTGGGGAACCGCAGCATGGCCAACAACAAGTTGCGGACGGCGGAAACGTCTTGGTGCCAGATCTCCAACGCATTGGGAGCGAGGCGTGCGGACTGAATCTCGCGCAGGTCGAACCCCGAGCAGAACGCCGACCCGGCTCCGGTCAAAATCACCGCTCGGACCGATCGCTCCAAATGAAAGTCACTCAGGGCCTGCGTGAGTTCCCCGAGATCGTTTCGCGTCAGCGCGTTGCGACGCTCGGGAGCGTCCAGCACGATGGTCCCGCTGGGGGAATGTTTCTTGATCCGGATTGTCACCTTGTCCCCTTTTTCGAATTGCCGGCTGTCTCAAATCGAGAGTGCAGGCTCAAACTGAGACGGACATCGGGCCGCCGCAGCGTTTGGTATCGATGCTGGTCGATGGGTGGCTGTTTGAGACCCGCTGATTTTCGAGGTTTCCGTTTTTTTCGCTCGACGCCGACTGTTTGGCATTCCGTTTGCCAATGAATGGAAACGCTCTTTCATTCAATCCATTTGAGAGGGGACTTGCTCGGGCAGATAGGAGCAGGATTCCGACTCTCAAGCGAGTGAACTACACCTATATAAGTGATGTG
This sequence comes from Planctomycetales bacterium, assembly GCA_020426845.1. GTDB lineage: Bacteria > Planctomycetota > Planctomycetia > Pirellulales > Pirellulaceae > JAGQPF01. The sequence continues at coordinate 30,998 of JAGQPF010000289.1, read as the reverse complement.
ATCCCGCTGATGGGACGTGGTTGACCGCAAGGTTGGCCGCGTCCCTTTTTTTGTTTCTCGCCACAATGTTGTGGTCGTTTGCCGGATCGGGTGTGCTTCAACGGCTTCTATTTGCCGGCGGCCCACAATTCGGCGAACGCTCGGGCCTTCGCTTCAATCCGCTCGAATTGCTGTTCGCGCACCTCTTGGTTGCTCACAAGTGTCGAGCCGACACCCAGGGCGCAGGCGCCGGCCGCCCGATAAGCTGCGGCATTGTCCAAGCCAACGCCTCCGGTTGGCATCAGCAGCACTTGGGGCAGGGGGCCATGCAGTGCCTTGAGGTAACCCGGCCCCATGGCGTCGGCGGGAAACACCTTCACGATATCGGCCCCCAGTTCCCATGCCTGCACCACTTCCGTGGGCGTCAATGCGCCAGGCATGACCGCTTTGTCGTAGCGTTGGCAAAGCTGGATCACCTCGGGTGAGACAATCGGTGAGACGATGAATTCGGCGCCGGCCAGAATCGCGGCTCGAGCAGTCTCGGCATCCAGCACGGTCCCGGCGCCGAGCAGGATCTGGTCGCCGAGGGCATCGGCGACCTCCGCAATGACCTTGTCCGCGCGAGGGACCGTGAAGGTGACCTCCATCACCCGCACTCCGCCGGCCAGCAAGGCGCGGGCGACCTGCAGCAGTTGTTGCCCGTCATCGGCGCGAATCACGGCCACAATCCCCGAATCCAGCACCTGCTGGAGAGCTTTAATCTTTTTTGACATGGAGACCGCCAGGCGTGAACCGGTGGGAGAAAGGACGCGTAGAGAGGGTACAAAGGCCGCGAGTCAATTCTCAAGCCAGGGCACACGGCCACGTGTGTCAATGATCGAGCGAACCCTGGCGGACTCGCAAGGATGTTGCGATTCTAACGGCTCACCACGGTAGCTCCCAGGGCTGCCAAGGCGGGCTGGGAAGAGCTTCCTTTCGCCAACCCCCGAGTTGCTGCGGTGGACTCCACACCAACCACTTGAGGGTCTCCCCACGCGGCAACCCGACACGGCCTCCTTCCGAGGGGGCTGCGGCTAACAGCCTGTTGAACTGGCCGTTTGTTGGCACTGTAGGAATTTGATTTTCTGGACTCGAAGTACGCATTGTGCATAATATTCGGTGTATTTCGATCACAGCCACTCCTACGAGGTCGTGCTGCCTTGTTTTGGACTGATCCGCGTTTTCGGGAGTTTCTCAACTCAACGCAAGCGCAAGTCGTCACGTGGATGACGGTTCTGCTCATCTTGCTTGTTGTGGCCTACTACCTTGTGAAAAGGTTTCGGGATCAGTCCGGTGACGACCGGTCAACCGCCAACGACATGCTCACGAATTTCCGAGAAATGCGTGAGCAGGGTGACATTAGCGAGTTCGAATTCCGAAGACTTAAGACGGTGCTAGGCGACCAATTGGTGGAGGAGTTGACTGAGTCAACGGATGCAGGCAAAGGGAATTAGGCCGGTTTTGCATTCCAGCCGCGACGACAACGTGTCGAGCGGTCCTCCTCATTGTGCTGGTCATGACGTGCGGGCCAGTAGAGACGTTGCGGCGTTCATTCGATTCGAATTATTTGTTTGAGAATCATTTTGCCAACGCGTTCGGGCGCTCCCACCGGAGCCTCGATCGTCGGCGCCAACCTAACCAAGCTCGGCATAGTGGAAATGGATGCCCAAGTCCCCTCGGGACAGCTCGAGCACCTTTTGATGAAAGCGAACAGCTTTGCTTGACGTGTTGGGGGAACGACTCGTCAACGCCGGGCTGTTTTGGGAATCCGAAAGGAGTGACATATGCCCTCTGGGAAGGACGTGGGTGGAGGAAGTCGTCGCGGCGGCAGCACCACGAAGAAAAACGCATTCTGTTCATTTTGCCGCAAGAGCTATCGTGACGTCGGTCCCCTCGTTGAGGGCCCCGGTGACGTCTACATCTGTGGCGAGTGCATCGACCTTTGCCAGTCGATCTTGGAACAGGAGCAGCGCCGACGCGGCAGCTCGAAACAACTGTTCGACGACATCCCGACGCCTCGCGAGATCGTCGAGTCGCTGGACAGCTACGTGATTGGGCAACGCGACGCGAAGCGAGTGCTGGCGGTCGCGGTCCACAATCACTACAAGCGCCTGGCGATGCACTGGGAAGGCTCGGATGTGGAAATTGAAAAGTCCAACATCATGCTGATTGGGCCCACCGGCTCGGGCAAGACGCTGCTCGCCCGCACGCTGGCTCGTGTGCTGAACGTGCCGTTCGCCATCGGCGACGCCACGACGCTCACCGAGGCCGGCTACGTGGGCGAGGACGTCGAGAACCTGTTGTTGAAGCTGCTTCACGCCGCCGACTTCGATCTCGAAGCGGCCCAGCGCGGGGTGCTCTACATCGACGAGATCGACAAGATCGGCAAGACTTCGCAAAACGTCTCGATCACGCGAGATGTTTCGGGCGAGGGAGTGCAGCAGGCGTTGCTGAAGATGCTCGAGGGCACCGTTGCCAACGTGCCGCCGCAAGGCGGGCGGAAGCACCCCGAGCAGCAGTACATCCAGATGGACACCTCGAACATTCTGTTCATCTGCGGCGGCACGTTCGTCGGCATCGAGGACATCATCCGCAAGCGAATGGGCAAACGGACGATGGGCTTCGGCCAAGGCGCTTCGGAGAAGAACGAGCAAGAGCTCGCCGATCTGCTCCCCTGCGTGACCACCGACGATGTGCTCGAATTCGGCTTGATCCCCGAGCTCGTCGGCCGGCTCCCCGTCCTCTCGGCGCTGACGCCGCTGGACGAGGAAGGCTTGGTGCGAGTGCTCACTCAGCCGCGCAACGCCCTCGTCAAGCAATACGAGTGCCTGTTCGAGATGGAGAACAGCAAGGTCTCCTTCACCGACGGCGCCCTCGAGGCCATCGCTCGCGAGGCCTTGCTGCGAGGCACGGGCGCTCGCGGACTGCGATCCATCATCGAACGCGTGATGATGGACATCATGTTCGAACTGCCCGAACAGGGCAACGGCATGATGTACGAGATCAATGATGCGGTGATCTCCGGCAAAGAGCCGGTGATGATGATGCCGCAAACCAAGAGTGCCTAGCCTGGCCTAGTGCCTAGGAAGCCCTGCGGTCTCCTTGCTTGTCGGGGCAGGCAACCAGCCAGGGGACTTCAATCCAACCTTCGACGCCGAGGACTCGTTCCTCGGCGTTTTTTGCTGCGTCAGGAGAGAACATCAATGGAGTTGCTGCTGATTCGACACGCCCAGTCAGCCAACAACGCGCTTCCCGAGCACCGCCGCGTGGAGGACCCCGGCATTACCGACCTGGGCCAGCGCCAGGCGGCCGCGCTGGCGGCGGCATTCGGCGGCTGGCAGGTCGATCATCTGATCACCAGCGCCTTTCGCCGCGCCTTGATGACCACCCATGCGATTTACTCGGCAGGTCAGGCGCCCACGCCCGTTGTGTGGACAGAGCTCCATGAAAGCGGAGGCTGCTATGCGGGACATGAGCCGGGCCGGATGGTCGGACGACCGGGGATGAATGCTCGCGAAATTGCGAGCCACTTTCCCGGCTTCCGCATCTCGGGCGAGATTCCCGACACCGGCTGGTGGTCGAGTCGCCCGTGGGAGACCGACGAGCAGGCTCGCGATCGCGCGCGCGGCCAGGCCCGCCGGCTGAGCACATCCTTCGCAGCGGCCGAGCGAGTCGCCTGCGTCATCCATGCCGACTTCAAGGCGATGCTGCTCGCCGAGTTGTTGGGAGACGCGTGGCGGGACTGGCAGCACGTGTCGCTATGCAACACCGGCGTCACGCGGCTACATTGTGAGTCGAGCGGCGCGCGAGTGCTCGCGTTCAACAACCTCGATCATCTCGATCCGTCGCTGGTATCCGATTAAGAAAGACGGAAAAAACAAATTCCCCCGGCGGATTGGCTTTCAGACCAATCGCACCTGAAAACGTCCAAGTGCCAATCCGCAATTCGGGAAGTTGTTTTTCCCTCGATCCTAAGAAAGACGCTGTGAAGCTCCTCCGCGATTTGGCTGATTTTCCCGACTCGCTGTGGGGAGGCGCGATCTCGATCGGGAATTTCGACGGAGTCCATGTGGGGCATCGGCAGCTGATCCAGCGGCTGTTGGCGGCGGCGCACTCGGTGGACGGCCCCAGTGTCGTGTTTACGTTCGAGCCCCATCCGGCGCGGCTGCTGCGGCCCCGGCAGGCGCCGCCGCCGCTGACCTGGCTGGAGCGAAAGGCGGAGTTGCTGGGCGAGCTTGGCGTGGACGTCGTACTTGCCTGTCCCGTGACGCTCGAGTGGCTTGCGCTGGGGGCCGCAGACTTCTTTGCTCGCGTGATCGTGTCGACGATGCGGGCGAAGGCGATGGTCGAGGGCCCCAACTTCCATTTTGGCAGGGGCCGTGAAGGCGATATCCAGCGACTTGGCCAACTCTGTGAGGCCGCCGAAGTGCGGCTTGACATCGTGGAGCCGGTTCGCCAACAAGCGACTGGCGAGGGTGGTGGTCTGCCCGATTTCATTTCCAGCAGCAGCATTCGCGCGGCGCTCGATGCCGGGGATGTGGCAGCTGCCGCAGGCTGGCTGGGACGGCCCTACCGGCTGCGCGGCATCGTCGCACATGGGGCGGGACGTGGCGCCACCATCGGATTTCCCACCGCGAACCTCCACGATATCGACACGCTGGTGCCGGCTCATGGAGTCTATGCGGCTCGCGCGGAAGTGGCGGGGCGCCGGTGGCCCGTGGCCGTGAATATCGGGCCGAATCCGACGTTCGGCGAGCACGCCACGAAGGTCGAGTGCCACTTGATCGGCTTTGCTCAGGATTTGTACGGCCAAACGCTTGAGGTTGACTTCCTTCGCCGCCTGCGGACAATTCGGGCCTTTGGCAGTGTTGACGAGTTACAGTCGCAGTTGCGGGAGGATGTCCTCCTCGCCCGCGACATTGCAGCTTGTTGAGCCGGAGACGCGCGGTCCGGCCCCACCCGACGCCGTGGACAGCGGCAGTTTTGCATTTCAGGAGACGGTTGAGACCCATGACTTACCAAGATCCGATTGATTGGCCGTCGTTCTGCGAGCTGATTCACAACCACGACCGCTTCCTGCTCACCAGCCACATTCGCCCCGACTGCGATGCGCTGGGCAGCGAGCTTGGCATGGCCGGAGTGCTGCAAGCGCTCGGCAAATCGGTGCGGATTGTCAACGGCCAAGCGACGCCGCCCAACCTGCAATTCATCGACCCGCAAGGCATGATCGAGGCCCTGCACGAGGACGTGACGCCCGCCGAGTTGTCCGACCGCGAAGTGATCATGGTGTTGGACACCAGCGCGTGGGCCCAGCTCGGGCCGATGGGCGACGTGTTGCGAGGCGCCGCGGCGGAGGTGACGAAAGTCATTCTCGATCACCACGTGGGCGAGGACGACCTCGGCGCCACGCCGTACAAGAACACCAATGCCGAAGCGACGGGACGGTTGGTGCTGCAGGCGGCCAAGCAGCTGGGCGTCGAGCTGACGCCGGAGATCTGCAGTCCGTTGTTTGCCGCGCTGGCTACCGACACCGGCTGGTTCCGCTTTCCGTCCGCAGGCCCCGTGGCCTATCGTGCTGCCGCCGAAATGATCGAGGCCGGCGCCTCGCCCGCCGAGATCTACGCTCAGCTTTATGAACAAGATACGCTCGGTCGGCTGCGGCTGCGCGGGCTGATCCTCTCCCGCACGCAAGCGGAGCTCGACGGCGCGCTGGTTCACACCTATGTGCTCAAGGAAGACTTCGAAGCGACCGGCGCCCTGCCAAGCGACACGGAGGACGTGGTCAATATGACGCTGACCGTGGCGGGCACGCAGGCGGCCGTGATTATGGTCGAGCAGCCGACCGGCGGGTTCAAAATCAGCTTTCGTAGCCGTTGTAAAATGAACTGCTCCGAGGTCGCGCGGGAGTTCGGCGGTGGCGGCCACAAAGCCGCTGCGGGCGCTTTCCTGGAGGGGCCACTGGAAGAGATTCGCCCACGATTGTTGGCGGCTGTCACCACCGCGATGACCTAGGAACAAGGGGATCATCAAACCCACGTGATGTAAACGGTTCGTGTCATGTCGACTTCTCCATCGAACGAAGTTCACCCGGTGATGGCCGAGCTGGCTCGTGCTCTGGCTGCGGGACAATTGAGCTGGTCCGACTTTCTGGCTCGGGCGGCGCCATTGCACTCCGCCGTGACCACGGATGCGACGGTGGACCTGGACCGTCGCCGCAGGTGTGGCTATCCCGAGGTGATCTACGGGGCGGGCAAGGCTCCGGAAGCGTTGGTCGAGATCGCGACGGCGCTGCACGAAGCGGGGCAGCCGGTCCTGGTCACTCGTGTGGACGACGAGCGGGCAGCGGCTCTGCAAGCTCGGTTTGTCGAGGGCCGGCATGATCCGGTCGGCCGCACCTGGAGATGGGACGGCGATTTTGCGGCGCCGCGCGGCGGCCGTGCCGCGGTCGTCTCCGCCGGAACCAGTGACGAGCCGGTGGCGCGTGAGGCTGCGGAGACCTTGGATTGGATGGGCGTCGAGACGAACCGGCTGGTCGACGTCGGCGTGGCGGGGCCGCACCGGCTGCCCGCCCGCGTCGGCGAACTGAGCGACTGCGACGCCGTGGTGGTCGCTGCCGGCATGGAGGGCGCGCTGCCGAGCGTGGTGGGCGGCTACCTGTCGTGCCCGGTCGTTGCCGTGCCCACCAGCGTCGGGTACGGCGCCGCGTTCGGCGGACTCGCGGCGCTGCTCGGCATGCTCAACAGTTGCTCGGCCAATGTGACCGTGGTCAACATCGACGCCGGATTCAAGGCCGGCTTTGTCGCAGGCCTGATCGCCCGCCGTGCGGCTGGCTACGATGCCGCGACTCGTCCTCGCTTGCCGGATGACAGAGGTCGGTCATGACTCAGCCGAATCACTTGACGCGCGCGGGAGAGTCTGGGCACTTGGCGCTGCCGAGCTTGGCGCCGCGGCCGACCGATGCCCACAAAGGAAACTTCGGTCGCGTGTTAATTGTGGCTGGCTCGCGAGGGATGACCGGCGCCGCAGGGCTGGCGGGGTTGGCGGCGCTTCGCGCCGGGGCCGGGTTGGTGCGCGTCGCAGTTCCCGAAATGTGTTTGGATATTGTCGCGTCCTATCACCCTTGCTACACGACGATTCCGTTGCCCTGTGATCCGCAGGGGAGACTGACGCTGGCGGCGGCCAGTCGTTTGGCGACCGAGGTGGCCGATGCCGATGCCGTAGCCTTTGGCCCCGGGCTCGGGCGGTCCGACGACCTCGCTCAGCTTGTCGAGCGGTTCTATGATGCGGCGCCGATTCCGATGGTGGTCGATGCGGATGCGATTAATAATCTCGCGCGAGGCAGCCAGCCGCCGCGAGGCACGAGTCAGCCGCCCGCCGAACGGCTTTGGACGCCTCACCCGGGCGAGTACCGCCGATTGACCAATGTCGAGCCCTCCGCGCAGCGAGAGCATGCAGTGGAATTCGCCCGGAGTCGCCACGTGGTGATGTTGCTCAAAGGGGCCGGCACGCTCGTCACCAACGGCGCTCAGTCATGGGAGAACCGGACCGGCAATCCCGGCATGGCCACCGGCGGCTCGGGCGACGTTCTGACGGGGCTCCTCGCCGCGTTGTTGGCGCAGGGGCTGTCGGCATGGGATGCCGCCCGGCTCGGCGCACACGTGCATGGCGCTGCCGGGGACCTTGCTGCCGCGGAGCGAGGTCAGATTTCGCTCATCGCCAGCGATATTGTCGACCATCTCGCCGGCGCCTTCCTCCAGCTCGCGCCGGCTTGAAATGTTGCTCGGCCCCGCACTCGCAAGTTTGGCCTAGCGTGGCCCGCGTGCGGTGCGGCGCGGTGCGCCGGCCACGGCGCTCCTGCAAAGGCCATTTACCCGCCTTGCAGTGTGTCGAGCTTGGATTTGATCTCGGCGAGCAGCAGGTGGGGCGGAGCGAGCCCGGCCAATGTTGGCGCGGCGGCGGGCTCGCGAAGTTGCTCCCGCAACTGTCGCAGTGTCGCCTCTTGATGTCGGCGTTGCTGCGCGGAGATGTCGAGATACAACAGCACGCCGAGCATGAGCAGTGCCTGGCCGACGACAGCGGCGGGCAATCCGACTCGCCACAACTCCTCGCGATTTCCCCAGAACGACCACGCGGTCAACATGGCGCCCGAGAACAACAGGGAGATGCCCGGCAGCACAACGCACCACATCATCGTGGTGCGCAGCCCCAGCGCAGGCGGTGGCGGCTCAGTTGGAGCTGACGGAGGCGTTGCCGCGACGGCGCCGGTGTCGAAGCGAGTCCGCGCTCGGGCTTCACGAGGCGCCGCTGGCTCGGGATGCAGTTCGCGCTGCAGCGAGTCGAGCTCTCGCAGGTCGGCGTCGAGGTCCCAATCCTCAACCGCCCAGTCCGGCTCGAACACCGGCTGTTCTTCGTGGCGGGTGATCTCCTGTGCGCAGCGCGGGCAGCACAGCCGCTGATCTCGGGACGAGATCACGGCGGGCACATCTTGCTGGCACTGGCGACACCACATGGCTGGCGAGCCCGGGAAGAACCGAGAAACTGCAAAGTGGGCAGCCGCGCTGCCCCTCATCGTCGTTCATCGTCCCGAAGCTGGGGGAACTGTAACGATTTTGCGGAGAATGGCACTCGTTGTGGCCGCCATGGCCCTCTTGTTGGGGGAGATCGCGTAGCTCGCCTCTCGCTCGGCATCGTCTGTAGCATGGGCGTCCCCGCCCGTGCGCGGCGATCAGCCGCAAGGCACCGCTCATGCCCCATGGTTGGATGGTTGGTTGGTTGGCTGGTTGGCACCGGCACGAAGGTGCCGGCGGGATGGACGCGGTGAGGGGCGGCGTGAGTGGCGTGAGTGGCGTGAAAGCGCGAAATGGCGCGAAATTGGGTCGGCCTTTTGCGGTTGCAAATGGTCCGAACAGTGATACACTAGGCGGCTTGTTTATTGACGGTTTTAATCAAGAGATAGTCCCGGCAATCAAATTGAAGGAGATTCGGCCCTCTCTAGGGAGCTGGAGCGTGAAGCGATAGCCCAGCCAACGAACGCCGTAGACCCATGACAATCACAAAAGAGCGCAAAGCGCAAGTTATTGACGAGTTCAAGCAGGAGCAAGGCGACACCGGGTCGCCCGAGGTGCAGATTGCCGTTCTCACGACTCGCATTAATAACCTGACTGAACACATGCGTGCGCATCCAAAGGATTATGGAACGCGACGTGGCTTGTTGGCCCTCGTTAGCCGACGACGCCGTCTGCTGGACTATGTTCGCAAGCTCAATCCGCAGCGGTATCTGGACATCATTGGTCGATTGGGCATCCGCAAGTAAATCGGTCGACGCGCGGCGTCTGCTGTCGACCGCCGCGTTTCAGATGCATCCATCCGGTTCTGTTGTCCGCCCGCTTCCTTCGACCAACGACTGACGGCGCGCGGCGACTGCTTTCCGCCCCATCGACGGGCGATCGCGTCGGGTGAGGATTCGGGCAACGCGGTTCGCTAACCGCTGTTGGTCATTGCCGCCGTTTTTGGGGCGGCCTCCAATCCCTCTAGAGCGCCGGGCTCTTCTGTGCCCGTGCCGAATTGATTGTCGGGACCCAAACGTAGGGAAAACCAACGTGAAGGTCCGTGTTGAAAAGAAGATTGGGGCAGGTACGCTTTCCTTTGAAACGGGAGAGCTCGCGAAGCAGGCCAATGCCGCCGTGGTCGTCTCCTACGGTGAGACGGTTGTGATCTCAACCGCCACCAGCGGCCCGCCGCGGCCGGGGATCGACTTCTTCCCCTTGATGTGCGATTACCGCGAGCGAATGGCCGCGGCTGGTCGGTTTCCGGGCGGCTTTCTGAAGCGCGAAGGCCGGCCAACGACCAAGGAGACCCTGACCTCGCGGTTGGTCGACCGCCCGGTTCGCCCCCTGTTCCCCAAGGGGTTCATCGACGAGGTGCAGTGTCAGAACTTCGTCCTCGCCAGCGACAAGCAGAACGACGGCGACGTGTTGGCCATGAATGGCTCGGCCGCCGCGCTCTACATCTCCGACATGCCGTTCGCCGGACCAGTGGCCTCCGTGCGTGTTGGCCGCCTCGACGGACAGCTGATTCCGTTCCCCACGCACGACCAGCTTGAGGAAAGCGATCTCGACCTGATTGTCTCCGGCTCGGAGGACGCGGTCACGATGATCGAGGGCTTTGCTCGCGAACTGCCCGAGGACGAAATGGTCGACGCCATTTTGTTCGCCCATGAGGTGATTCGCGATGTTTGCGCTCTGCAGCGCGAGCTGTATGCGAAGGTCTCGCCCGAGAAGCGCCCGTTCGAGGAGCCGGCGGACGACGGTCTGTTCGGCCGATTGAACGATCGGTTCTACGACGAATTCCGGTCAGCCAAGCAAACCAGCGGCAAGCAGGCTCGCGCAGAAGCCGTTCGCGGCCTGAAGGAGCGAGCTCAAGGGGAGTTCATCCCCGATCCCAACGCGGAAGGGGCGATCTGCCCGAACCGGTTCAGCGAGGCGTGGCACGATCTGGAGAGCAAGGTCGTCCGTGACCTGATCCTCGCGGGCACCCGCGCCGACGGCCGCGACACCAAAACGTTGCGATCGATTGATTGCCTTGTGGATCTGCTGCCTCGCGTTCACGGCTCGGCCGTCTTCCAGCGTGGCGAGACCCAAGCGTTGATCACCGTGACGTTGGGAACACAACGCGACGAGCAGCGAGTGGATGGCTTGGTCGAGGAGTACTCCAAGAAGTTCATGCTCGACTACAACTTCCCGTCGTTCTCGGTGGGCGAGTGCCGACCGATTCGTGGACCGGGCCGCCGCGAGATCGGACACGGAGCGTTGGCCGAGCGCAGCATGAACGCCGTGCTGCCCACGCCGGATGACTTCCCCTACACGATTCGCGTGATCTCGGACATTCTCGAGTCCAACGGGTCGTCGTCGATGGCCAGCGTCTGTGGCGCCACCCTGGGCCTGATGGCCGCGGGCGTGCCGATCACCAATCCCGTCGCCGGCATCTCGGTCGGCCTGGTGAAGGAAGGCGACAACTGGACCTTGCTCACCGACATCATCGGCGACGAGGATCACTTCGGCGACATGGACTTCAAGATTGCCGGCACGCAAAACGGCATCACGGGCATCCAGCTCGACCTGAAGATTCACGGCATCAGCGAGGAGATCATCCGCGCAACGCTGACGCAATCCCGTCAGGCCCGCATCGAGATTCTTCGCCGCATGCTGTCGACCATCTCGCGGCCGCGCGACAACACGTCCTCACACGCACCGCGCCTGCTGCGGACCACGATCGATCCCGACAAGATCGGCGCCCTGATCGGCCCCGGTGGCAAGAACATCCGTCACATCCAAGAGACGACCGGCACGGTCATCGAGGTGGACGACGACGGCATCGTCACCATCGCCAGCGAGAACGAGGAGTGGGCGCGGACCGCGATGAACATGGTCGAGGCCTGCACCGCGACCGTTCAGGTCGGCAAGATCTACGACGGCAAGGTCATCAGCATCAAGGACTTCGGCGCCTTTGTCGAAATCCTGCCGGGACGCGACGGGCTCTGCCACATCAGCGAGCTGTCCAACGGCTACGTCTCCAGCGTCAACGACGTGTGTGCGTTGGGCGACGAGATGAAGGTTCTGGTGATCGGCGTGGATGACCACGACCGGGTCAAGCTGAGCCGCCGCAAGGCGCTCGAGGAGCTGGGCATCGAAGACGAGCTGGCGGGCGCCGAGCGCCCCGAGCGGTCGGATGACGACGGCGGCGAGCGTCGCGAGCGCAGCGATCGAGGTGATCGCGGCGATCGAGGCGGACGCGGCGGCGGCCGACGTCGTGAGGGTGGTGGTGGCGGTGGCCGTGGCCGACGCTAATCGCGTGGACAGCATCTCCTGACAGCTGTCCACTCCTGCCAAGTGCTCCGTCAACTTGACGGTCCACGAACTCGGATCTGTTGAACGATCGCCCGCAGGCGGCCCAATGGCTGTCTGCGGGCGTTTTTATCGCTCCGCGACCTGCCCCGGGACTTTCTCCCCAGTGGGTTGCCGCACAATAATAAATACAGTCACCCCCAACCAACTCGCCGGTCCGCCTGCCTCGCCCAATTCGCCATGTCCGAAGACGAGCTTCAGCATCTCCGAAACGACTACAACGAGCTGGCGGAACTCGCCGGCTCGCTGGCGCACGAGATCAAGAACCCGCTCTCGGTGATCCGCATGAACATGGACCTGTTGGCGGAGGACTTGGACGAGCCGACGACGGACGCCGAACGCCGGGCCTTGAACAAGACTCGCACCGTCAGCGACCAGTGCCAGCGGCTGGAAAACCTGCTCAACGACTTTTTGCGATTCGCGCGACTGCGCGACTTGGTGCTCTCGCCCGGCAACATCAACGACCACCTCACGCGAGTGCTCGATCTGTTCGAGGTGCAGGCGGCCGAGTCGGGCGTCGAGGTGAAACGCTACCTCGACCCGAGCTTGCCGAGCATCCGGCTGAACCCGGAGACCTTGCACGCCGCGCTGCTCAACCTGGTGAAGAATGCGCTCGAGGCGATGCCCGACGGCGGGCAGCTGGTCGCAATCACTCAGGCGACCAGCAATTGCGTGCGCGTGGAGCTGATTGACACCGGCGTCGGCATGGACAGCAACACCGCCCTGCACATGTTCGAGGCGTTCTTCTCGACCAAGGCCGGCGGCTCGGGCCTTGGGCTGCCAACGGCCCGCAAGATTATCGAGGCCCACGGTGGCCGCATCCACGTCCAAAGCGAGGTCGGCAAGGGAACGAAGTTTATCCTCGAATTCCCGATGCTCGCTCGGCTGGCCTGATGCCCTGAGTACGACGGACTTCCAGTCCGTCGTGCATGCAATGCTCGTTGAGGTGTTGGACGGACTGGAAGTCCGTCGTACATACAATACCCTGCGTACGACGGACTTCCAGTCCGTCGTAGTGGCCTTCCGCCGCCTTCTGCCTACTCGGTGGCGCCCGTCGGCTTCGCGTTGCCGAGTTCGCGTCGCAGCGCAGCGAGCGGCTCTTGTCGCTCCGCCTTGGTCATGTAGAACACGTAGCCCCACTGATCGAGTTTCACGTCGAGCATCTCTTCGATGGCGCGCTGGGCGAATTGCCGATTCAATAGATACTCATCGTCAAGGATCTCGATCATGGCAGGCAAAGCCCAGTGGGCTTTCTGCTTTCCGAGCGCGTCGACCGCGACGAGCCGAGTGCCTTCATGGTGATGGTTGAGCCAGTAAAGTCCGGCTGGCTTGGCGGGATCGGGATAGGCCACCGCCAGTTTCTTGGGATCGCATTCGGCGTTGTACCATGACTTCAACGTATCCAACGTCCATTGCACCGGGCGATCGAGGTGGCACAGGTTGCAGGCGTTGGGCTGGCCCGCTTCCAGCATGTCGCTGCGTGTCGGCGAGTAGATCATGTGCGTCCGCACGGCGTCCTGCAGGCCTTCGTTGATCTTGGGCATATGGCAGTTGAAGCAGCGATCGCCCGAGCTGCCCGCCGGGTGATGCGTGTGAGCCAAGCGTTGCTGGGCGGCTTGAAATTGGTCGTGGCATTTCAGGCACACGGCGTCGTCCGCTTCCGGAGGCTTGGACCAGACGCTGCCCGTGGCCTGGTGCGGGTTGTGGCAGTCGATGCACTTCAATTGCGAGTAACAACTGCCTTTGACTGCGTCGGAGTATTCGGTCGAGTTCCAGGTGGCGACGCCGCAAGCGTACTGGGGCCGATGTCCGGCATGGCATCGGGAACAGGCCCAATTGACATTGGCATGAGCTGCGCCCGCAGGCGGGCCTTGCGTCGAGTCATAGGCCAGGGCAGGGGAGTGCGGCGAGAAGGACGGCCGCTTCAGCTTGCCTTCGGCGTGCTCGCGCGAACCCAGATGGCAGGCCTCGCAGCTAATGCCGAGTGACGGGGCTTTGTCAGGCTCCTGAAGCCCCGCATATCGATCGACGACGGCCAGCATCTGGCTGTTGCTCGCAGTGGCGGCGTCGTTGGCGCCGTCCCAAAACTCGGGGTGCGACTGAGCCGTGAATTGCGACACGCCCAAACGCAGCGAGTACGGCAGGTTGTTGCCGCGGAATTCCGGATGGCGGATCATGCTGTCGCCCAGCGGATACGTCGTGTGGCACATGCTGCACCGCTCGGCGTAGACCAGGTCTGCCTGTCCGTTTTTGTCCTGAAAAGGCGGGGTGAGCGGATTCCAGCGTCCATTCTCGTCTGGCAGTTCATCGGCCACATGCACGATCGGCACCCACATCCGGCGATCGATCCAGTAGCCGAACGGGAGGACTTGATCTTCTTCGTAGTAATCGTGGCCCCGGGGCGCCTCGCCACCGATCCCGTGTCCGATGTAGTACTGGAAGAAACGGGATCCCAACGTCTTGGCGATGCCGTAGAGATGAGTCTTGCCGTCTTGGCGGATCTCCATTCGATACTCGCCGTTCTCGACGAAGAATCTGCCGCTGGCGCCTTGGTATTGGATCGTCGCGTCGCCCGCAAAGTCGCCTTTGACGGTTTCCGCCGTCGCGCGGGCGTTCATGAACCGGTGTGGGTGCCGCGACCAGCTCTCGTAGTTCTTCTTGTGGCACTTCTGGCAGGCCTCGGCGCCAACGTAGTCCTCGGGGTGGATGTTGCTGGAGGCGGTCGACACGGGCTGCGCGCCCTGATTCGAAAGGCTCTCCCATTGCAGCGTCAGAGAACCATGCCGATTCGTGCGCGGAGGCTTGGTGGTCGCGGTACGTCCGTCTTGCGGCGCGAAGGCGAACGGAGACTCCCCACCGGGCTGTTCTGTCGGCTCTGCGGTGGTGGAGTGGGCCAATTGCATCCGGTGGCGGAGCCAGAGCCCGCCGGCGGTTCCCAGCACTCCGAGGCAAGTTCCCAAAACGACGATCAGCACGGCCGCCGAGCGCCGGCGTGTGTGATCGGAGCCGAATTCGGTAATGTTGGCGGGATCGCTCATGGCCATCAGTGAATTGTTGCAATCGGAAAATTCACACCTCGATCCATTGTAGCCTACCGTCGTGTTTTACGGCCTGTTGAAAAGACACAACGTTGTGGGCCGTCAAGCCTTCGTTTTGGGGTTGGAGAACTCGACAAGTCGTTAACGAAGGATTGCTCGGGATAGCCAACCCAACGTGGTGGAGTTGACGGGGCCCCTGGCAGTCGGGAACGGCTTCGCTCTGCCGAAATTCGCTGTGTCGATGGCCGGATCCGCTATTTTTTCACGGACCTCCACCGGCTTGCCGCGGGCAACTCGGGGTGAAAAACGCACGGAATACTCCGCACATTCCGTGCGGGCGCCGTCCGCCTCGGACAACGCGAAAAACTCCCGTGGCAATGGCAAGCCAGGCCGAATCCATGTCCTACATTATTGCGTCTGGATTGTCTCTGGCGTTTTTCACCTCGTTTTCAGCAATCGGATTCACAATGGATACGGCAGAAGCATGGCGTTCGCTGTTCGAGAATTGGCCCGAGACTATTGCCCGTGACGGTTCAGTCGTGACTGCTACCGGAGACCAGATTCCCTTTTGCGGGTTTCTCATCTCGGGTGGCTTGTTGTTGGTGGAGCGTTCGCGCCCCGACCCCTCGGGCAATCGCAAGGTGATGCTGACGTACGACGCGATTTCGGCCGTCAACCTCACCAGCAACGCGGAGATGTCCAAGTTTCAGTGCATGGGTTTCCAGCCGCCTCTGTGACGTCCGACGCCACAGCGACGAGCCGCGACTTGGCTTCGACACTTCAACGGGGTTTAACGGCCTGTTGAAGAAGACCCACCAGGCAATTGGAACTGCCCTCTGCGGCAACACAGTGCCAATTGCCGGATCAGGTCTTTTCAACGGCGTTTAACGGCCTCCCTAACCAAACGAGTCGTCTGCAATGGCTGCCGCGATCGACTGGACCTCTCTTAGGCGAGAACTTCTAGGCGACAAAGCCGAGTCTCTGTTGCCGCCCAAGGTGAAGCTGCCGATGCTTCCTCGGGCGTTGAACGAGTTTACTCAGAAGGCGCAGGACCCCAACGCGGAGCCTCGCGAGCTGAGCCGCATCATCGGCACGGACGCGGGGTTGAGCAGCGAGCTGTTGCGGCACGTCAACTCCAGCGCCTTTGGCGCCAGGACGCAGATCACCTCAGTGCAGCAGGCGCTTGCGCTGGTGGGAATCCGCAAAACCCAGCTCTATCTGACGACGAGCGGACTGAAGGCCGCGATGAAGTCGTCGACTTCGAAGTTGATTCACTTCGAGAGCTTTTGGAACACCAATCTCGAGCGCGCTCTGCTTGCTCGCGAAGTGGCCAGGCTGATGAAGGCGGATGAGGAGCTTGCATACACCGCGGCCATGTTGCAGGACTTCCTGCTGCCGCTAATCACCAATCAGTTGTTCGACAAGTATTTGGATTTCACGGAAAACCGCGAGGAATTCAAGGACTTGATCGCCTTCGAGCGCCAGCGACTCGGCTGGGATCACGCCGAGGCGGGCGCGCAGGTGATGCGGGGCTGGAACCTGCCCGACGAGCTGATCTGCTGTGTCTGCCTGCACCACAAGGGCATGTCGATGCTGCAGGACGCGCGGCTGGGAGAATCCTCGGTCGCCGCTGTCGCAGTCTCCAGCAAATTGCCGGACGCCATCCGCCAGATTCCGGACGGCATCGGCGAGTTGGTTAAACTCGAGGAGGCCTGGCCCGAGTTCGATCTGCTGGCCGTGGCCAAACGAGTTGACGAGGCGTTTCGCGACATGGCCACCAACGCCACGAATCACTTCTCCTTCTTGCGGCTCTGTGAGAAGACGCTGCAACGTTCCGCGAACGATCCCAAGTAGCCGTCGAGTTCGACGACGCGATGGCGCCGGTTTCCCTTCCCGGATCGTGTGAGGTAACCTGGGGCGCACGGCGCATGCGGCCGTTGACCAACGGCCTCCCCTCAGCCTCTTAAAGCGCTGGGACGCAACGAGTCGTCCTGTCGCGGCACGGTTACTTTCTCATTCGGGTCGGGCCATGAATCATGAAGTCGTGCGGCAGTTGGAAGCGTCGATTGAGGCCGCTATCGCCGAGGCGTTGGCTGAGGTTGACATCGAGCTGCCAGTGTCACCCTCGTTGCGGACCCTCCACCTGATGGCCAAGGCCGCGGTGTCGGTCTACGAGGCCGCGGTTGAGAATCAACGGCAGCGCTAAAAGCCTCCACGTCGGCGAAGCCACGCTTCGCGCGTATCCCTGCGCAACTCCAAAGCCCTGGCCGAACCACGCTCCGCGCGTAGCGCTGCGCAACTCCATCGTCGTGGCCGAACCACGCTTCGCACGCAGCATGGTCGTCCTCGCGCGTCCTCGCCCGTGCAGCGCTGCGCAACTCCATCGCCCAAACTTGTGTTGTCATCCGTGTTCATCTGCGTTTCATCCGTGGCGAATTTTGGCGTCAGACATCACTTCTGTTGTGGTTGTCACAATCGGCCCGTTTCCGCCGAACTTCCCGAGGCCGCTCTGGTCCGCTACGTCGTCGCGACCCACCGTGGCCTACCTTTTGCGATCGGCGCGAGACCTCTTCGCCCCGCGCGAGGCCGGCACATGCATTCAACCCACGGAGCCACACAATGGGGCAGACAGAACAGACGTTGGCGATCGAAGGGGAGCGAGGCTCAAGGTCCGCATGGGACGAAGTCGCGATGATTGCCCGCGATCACCATTATGCGATCATCGGGCTGCTCTTTTACATCGGCGCCGGGTTGTTGCCGGGCAACTTCGGCATTCCCGCCGACAGCGTTTGGTTCCGCATCGGCGAGACGTTTGGCGGTGCGCTTTGCATTCTTTGCGGTGTCACGCTCGCTTGGCGGATGAACTCATTGATCCCCGCCACGGCATTGTCGATCGCCTTGTTGATCCCTGTCGTGCAGATCCTCGCGTATCTGATCATTGTTGGCGATGCCGCTCGCAGAATTCGCGGACGTGGATACAAGCTGGGCCTGTTGGGCGCGGCCAAACCGACCGCCGCACCGTCCGGGCCGATGACAGCCTAAAGACATCTCCGCACCGTGCCGCGGCCAGCGCTTGCCATCCCTAACCAACTAAAGAGCTATCTATCCATGGACTCCATGAAACTCGCCATCGTCGTTTTGTTTGTCGGCGTTTGTATTTACGAGCTGTCGAGTTCTCCGGCGTCAACCGTTGAGTCCGGGCCTGTCGAAGTCTCGTACGTCCGGTCCGACGACGAGGCCCTCGCGCGCCGCATCGCAGAATTCCTCAATTCGGCCAGCATTTATGGCGAGACGCAACGCAGCGGGTTTGCGCTGCGATACGAGAACGGCCGCTATCAACTACGCTTGGTTCCGCTTCGTGAGGTCAATCAGGATGCGATTGGAATGCTCGGCGTGTTCTCGCGCCTGGTGAACGATGCGTGCTCGCCCGATGATCCACTCGACTTCGTGGTCGTCCGTGGCGCGGAACACACGGTCATTCCTGCCACCCGACCGCTGGGGAAACTGCTGGTGTTGGGGAAGGACATGTTGTGCCATCAGGGTCTGACGGATGAAGAGGCCAGCGAAGTGGCGGAGTCGCTGCGTGAGGTCCACGCATTCAAGAATCAGGGCGATATCTATGCGATCGAAAAACGAGAGGATCGCTATGTGCTGTTCTTTCCCGTCTTGGGCAACTTCTCCGACGAGGAGAGAGCCAAACTCGGGGAGTCCCTGGTCCGCGATTTGTCCTTGTACCAGCAGAGAGTATTCCATGGCGCCGGCGTGGAGATTCATGCTTGCCGCACGGACTTTGTGCCGTTCGATGGCGCCGCATGGCGAGTGGCTGGAATGAGCCCCCGGCTGCCGCGAGTCGAGCGTGAGCATCTCGTGCTCGGTTACGACGAATCGCTGTCGCCGCAGGTGGCGCAGGCGCTGGTCGACCGCGCTTTGCCCACTCCGTTCAACGTGATCGCCGAGGTTCGCCGAGCGGGCGAGACGGACAAGTTCAACGTGACCGTCTGGACGAACCCGTTCCGTGAGGGCTTTGGCGACCCATACGCCAAAGTGCTTGCTCGAGATCTGCTGAGCGAGCTATCGGATGACGGAGAGATCCGCGTGGCGGTTTGCGACGCGGAGGGGAAGGAGTTGCATGTTGCCGAAGCGACAGAGGGGTACGGCCAATTGTGGGTTCATGGCAAAAATCGGCTGTTCTACCCGGCTGGTCTGGACGAGAGCATGCTGACGTCGCTTCAAGAGGTGTTGGAGCGAACCGGTCTCTTCGCGGAAGAGAATTCGGCGATGTTCCGCATTGTTGACCGCGGCGACCAATTCGCGGCGCAGCTAATCATGTTGCCCGAGGCCGGGGCCGACATCGATCCGTCGTTCCGCGAAGCAATGGCCGAAGAACTGCGGCCGGTGTTCGGAGACACGCCCATCGTTGTTGAGTTCGTCGACTTCGAGCTCAACCAAGTCGAAGTCGCGCGTTAGCCATGAGTTGCGCGACGTGCGCAGCCATCATGATAATGTCGTGGTGCAGGCTGCCAGCCTGCAACCTGCGTTCAAGACCACAACATTCACAGGCTGGCAGCCTGTGCCACGAACTCGGCCGGCGCACAGGGGTTGCGCAGCTCTGCACGCGCGAAGCGTGACGCCGAGTGTGGATGCGGGCGGGGGTTGGCGTTTAAGGTAGTGGCCCGGCGCCCCCCCGATTTGGAAAGGGAGGGGAGTGCTGGTAAAATCCCGCGCCGCTCCTCTCGTCTCATCCAAACTGGGGTACCGCATGGCTCGTCGGCAACTCCTCCATCGTCTTTTGCTTACATGCGTCGTTTTGTCCCACTCGGGGCTGGCTCCGGCGCAGCAACCCGCCTCGGACGACTTCGATTTTTTCGAGAAACGCATCCGTCCCGTCTTGGTGGCCGAGTGCTACAGCTGTCACTCGGCGCAGGCAGACGAAATCGAGGGCGGGCTCGCGCTGGACACTCGCGAGGGAATCCGTCGCGGCGGCGAGCTGGGGCCGGCCGTGGAGCCCGGCAACGTGCGGCGCAGCTTGCTGATCAAGGCGATCAAGCAGCAGGACGAGAAGCTGCGGATGCCGCCCGAAAAAAAGCTCTCGGCGGAAGTCGTCGCCGACTTCGAGCAGTGGATCGCCATGGGGGCCCCCGATCCGCGTGACGGCAAGGCGGCAGTCGCTCATAAGTACGAAGTGGATCTCGAGGCGGGACGAGAGCATTGGGCATTTCGCTTGCCCCAACCGCCGCCCATTCCTCCGACCAAAGACCGGGACTGGCCGCTTACCGACGTCGACCGCTTCGTGTTGGCGAAGTTGGAGTCACAGCAACTCGCGCCGGTCGGTGACGCCGATCGTCGCACGCTGCTTCGTCGCTTGGCATTTGATCTCACCGGGCTGCCGCCTGCGTCGGCCGACGTTGATGCGTTTGCCGCCGATGACTCGCCTCAAGCATTCGAGGCCGCAGTCGATCGCTTGTTGGACTCGCCTCGCTTCGGAGAGAAGTGGGCGCGGCATTGGCTTGATGTGGCGCGCTACGCCGAAAGCACGGGCAAGACGGTCAACTTTTACTATCCTCAGGCGTGGCGATACCGCGACTACGTGATTGCGGCCTTCAATGCGGACAAGCCCTATGATCAATTTATCAAGGAGCAATTGGCTGGCGACTTGATGCCGACGGACGACCCGCGAGTCGCCGCCGAGCGGATGATCGCCACGGGATTTCTGGCAGTCGGCCCCAAGACGTTGAACGAACGCAGCGGCCTGAAGTTCGAGCTCGACGAGGTGGATGAGCAGATCGACGTCACGACGCAGGCGTTTCTCGGCATCACGGTGGCGTGCGCAAGATGTCACGATCACAAATTCGATCCGATTCCTCAGGCGGACTACTACGCCCTGGCGGGGATCTTTCGCAGCACCGAGACTTGCTACGGCACGGTCAGCTACATCAACGCGCAGCGCGTGACTCAACTGTTGAAGTTGCCCGAGGAGTCCCAAGTGGCGTCCGCAGTGACGGCCTTGTCGGACCGCGAGCGCGAGCGAATCGAAGATCAGATTCAGCGAGTGCGCGACTCGATGAGCAGTAGCACCGATGGCCTGCAACGGTTTTTCGCCAGCGGTCGAATGTCGTTGTTGCGCGCCAAGCTGGCCGACTATGAGCAGGACGGGACGCCTAAGCTGCAGGCGATGGGGGTCCGCGACAAGCCCGTGCGCGAGTTCAGTCGGTTTGGAGCGGGGCAACGACGACGATTCGGCGATTACACCTTCGACGGCAGTCGGACGATCGCGGACAGTCCCGTCTATATTCGCGGCGAGCCAGACCAGCCCGGCGACGCCAGGATTCCTCGCGGCACGTTGCAAGTGATCCCCGGCGATCCGTTGGAGGTGCCCGCGCGAAGCAGCGGCCGGCTGCAGCTCGCCGAGTGGATCGCGAGTGCGGAGAATCCTTTGACGGCGCGGGTGATGGCCAACCGCGTCTGGCTACAGCTGTTCGGCAGCGGACTGGTGCCAACCGCCGGCGACTTTGGCCTAGCGGGCCGGACGCCCACGCACCCCGAGCTGCTCGACCATCTGGCAATTCGTTTGGTCGAAGAGGGCTGGAGCGTCAAGCGATTGATCAAGTATCTCGTGATGAGCCGCGTCTATCGGCTCGGCTCCGACTCGACGCCAGCCGCGTTGGAGGCGGATCCGGAGAATGTCTTGCTTTGGAGAATGGCGCCTCGTCGTCTGGACGCGGAGTGCCTGCGTGACGCGATGCTGGCCGTTAGCGGACAACTCGAGTCGAATCCGCCGGTGGGCTCCGCGGTCGCGCTGGCGGGGGAGGGCCCCGTGTCGAGCTTTGGTCGCTCAGCGGCGATGGCGGCGGTCAATGATCCTCGCAATGCCCATCGTTCCATTTACTTGCCAATGATTCGCGACAATCTGCCCGAGGCGATGACGTTGTTCGATGCCGCGGACCCCTCGCTGATCACTTCCGAGCGGCAGCAGACCATCATCCCGTCTCAAGGTCTTTATCTGCTCAACAACGAATTTGTGCTGCGAGCGGCTGATGCCACCGCCGAGAAACTGCTTGAGGCGACCGGGGAGGTGAGCGACGAGCAACGCGTGCAGGAAGCGTTTCGCCGCTGTTATGGCCGGCCGCCCCGTGGCGGCGAGCAGGTCGCCGCTGTTGAGTTCATGAAGCAATACCGCGACCGGCTTTCGCGAGAACGAGTGCGATCCACTCGTCGGGAAGCGGAGCTGTGGAGCGCGTTTTGCCAGGCTCTGTTCGCCAGCGCCGAGTTCCAATACCGAAAGTAAGCGTCGTCGCCATCGACCGCCACCGCCGCCATGTGGGCCGCCGCATCGTGAATCGGAGTCAAATCCATGATTTCTCGTAGAGCTCTGTTGCAAGCCGCCGGTTCCGGGTTCGGCTACCTGGCGTTCGCTGCGTTGGCACATCAACAAGCCGCGTTGGCGGCGGATAAGCTCGACCCACTGGCCCCGAAGCCGACCCACTTTGCGCCTCGCGCGAAGCGTGTGATCTTCCTATGCATGGAGGGCGGGCCGAGCCACATCGATACTTTCGATCACAAGCCGAAACTGCAAGCGGACGATGGCAAGCCGGCTCCGAACGGCCAAGGCGGATTTCGACGCGGCAGTTTGCTGGGCTCGCCATTCGCGTACTCGCAACACGGCGAGAGCGGATTGTGGGTCAGCGAGTTGTTTCCGGAGGTCGCCCGTCACGCCGACAAATTGTGTGTTCTGAACGGCATGCACACCGATCGGCCGAACCACGCGCAGGCGTTTATTCAAATGCACTGCGGGATCTTCCAGTTCCCTCGGCCGAGCATCGGCGCTTGGGCTCTGTATGGACTCGGCACGGAGAACCAGGACCTGCCGGGCTTCATTACGATCAACCCTCCGCAGCGCAATGGCGGCGCCGTCAATTACGCCTCGTCATTCTTGCCGGCCGAGTACCAAGGCGCCCGCATCGGCCAAAGCAGTTTCGGCGGCGAGTCGGTCAGCAATCTTCGCAACCGTCGCCGCTCGTTGGACGCCCAGCGAGTCCAACTCGACTTCACGCAGACGCTGAATCGTGAGGCCGCCGACGCGGCGGGCGGCAGCCCCGAGATTGACGGCCTGATCTCGTCCTACGAGCTGGCTTTTCGCATGCAGGGCGAGATGCCGAAGGTGTTGGATCTGTCGGGTGAGACGGCTGCTTCGCTGAGTCTGTACGGAATTGAAGAGGAGGCTGGCGGGCGGTCAGGTGGCGGGGGATTCGGCAGATTCGGGCGCCCCGGCGGTCCCCGTTTTGGCGCCGGCGGAGGCGGAATGGGAACGCCTCGGCCCGGGGGCGGTGCGAGTGGCTTTGCGCGCCAATGCTTGCTCGCGCGACGCTTGCTGGAAGCAGGCGTGCGATTTGTGGAGATTACTTCCGGAGGCTGGGATCACCATCGCAACCTCAAAGAGTCGCTCACGGAAAGCTGCTCCAATGTCGACAAGCCGATCGCGGGCCTGCTGGCGGATCTCGAGAGCCGCGGGATGCTCGACGACACGCTCGTGATCTGGGGCGGCGAGTTCGGACGCTCTCCCTATGCCCAGGGAGACGGCCGCGATCACAACAGCAAGGGGTACACGATGTGGATGGCCGGCGGCGGCGTCAAGGGAGGCATGACGCACGGCATGACCGATGACTACGGCTATGAAGCGGTCGAGGGCCGCGTCCATGTGCACGACTGGCATGCGACGGTGCTGCACCTTTTGGGGCTCGACCACGAGCGGCTCACGTTCCGCTACGCCGGACGCGATATGCGGCTGACCGATGTGAAAGGGCGAGTGGTGAAGGAGATTATGGCGTGACAGGATTGAGTCACTTCGGAGCTCGGACGCGTGCGAAGATCCTTGGGCCACCAAACGGGAGAGCCTCACGGTCGCCTCGCTGCTGCGGCACGCGGTCGCTGCTGGCCATGCTGCTTGTGCTGACGGGGGCCAACGCGGCGCTTGCCGAGGACAAGCCCGATCGTCTGGAAGCCAAACGGCTGCTGGACCCTGCTCGGGTCGTGCAGATCCGCATTGAACTGCCCGCCGCGAGTTGGAGAGCGCTCTGTCGGCAGTCTCCGAATCCTGACGCCTTGACAGGCTTGCCGGCCGAGAGCCCGTACACGTATTTCAAGGCCGACCTTTGGATTGATGATGTTGAGATCCGCTCGGTCGGAGTCCGCAAGAAGGGATTCTTTGGATCCAGTGACTTCCGCCGGCCCTCCTTGAAGATCAAGTTTGACGAGTTTGTCGAACAAGATCCGGTCCAAGGACTCAACCGACTGACCCTGAACAACGACAAGCAGGACCGCTCGCACCTCAGCCAGTATCTCACCTATCGTCTGTTTCGAGAGGCTGGCCAGGCTGCGCCACGCTCGAACTGGGCCCATGTCGTCGTCAACGGTCAAAGCCTGGGCGTTTACTCCAATGTGGAGTCCATCAAGAAGTCGTTTCTGAAACGCAACTTCGGCGATGGCTCGGGGCAGCTTTACGAAGGTTCATTGACGGACCTGCACCCGCTGGCTCTGCAGGCGATGCAGTCGAAGACCACCAAGGCGAGCAAAGCGAGCGACTCGTCGGGGCAGGGTCGAGGGGACCTTCAAGGCTTGGCCGAATTGCTCGCGGCCCGCGGGCCATTGGACCTGGAAGAACTCGGCAAACGCATCGACCTCGATGCCTTCTACCGCCACTGGGCGCTCGAGGCCTTGGTTGGCTTCTGGGACGGCTATTCTTCGAACCAGAACAACTTTTACCTCTACTTCAATCCAGGCAACGAGGGACGCGGTGTCTTCATCCCTTGGGGTGCGGACTGGGCGTATAGCGAGCAAGGGCCAATGAGCTTCGGCAGGCGAGGGCCGACCGTGGTCTATGCGCAAAGCATCTTGGCGAACCGCTTGTTTCACACGCCGGGCGTGCCACAACGATATCGGGAGACGATGAACAAGCTGCTCGACGAGGTCTGGGACGCCGACGAGCAGCTGAGCGAGGTTGACCGCGTCGAGTCGTTGCTCGAGCCTTACTTGGATGCGTCGCCCTCGGACGCCGCAGATGTGGCTGAGGCGATGGATGAAGTGCGAGCGTTCATCCGCAATCGACAGTCGGCTTTTCGGCAGGCCATGTCTCGTTGGCCACCGTTCGTTCCACCGCGACCTCGCACGCCAGCTCATCTGGTGGAGATCGGCCAAGTCACGGGCCGCTTTTCGACGGTGATTGCCGGCGGCGGCCGCGGCCCTCGACGTGATGTCGAGGAAGTGGAATTGCAGATGCAGCTGGATGACATGCCGGTTGAATTCGAGCGACTCACCGTTCGCGCGTCGCAACGTGAAAACAGTTTTGGAGGCGGGTTCGGCGGCGGGTTTGGAGGCGGCGGCGGGTTCGGAGGTGCGGGCGGCCGGCCGTTCGGCGGCCCTGGCCGCGCCGGCAACGCTCCCGCTGAACTGCAACGCAAGCCCGTTGTCAACCTGATTCTGTCGGGCACTCGTTCGGGTGCCGAGGCGATCGTGATCTCGATAATGCTAGACGCGGACGAATTGAAGCGGGCGGCCGAGCCGGGCGGTGCGCCGCTGCAGGTGGTCGGCCGATTTCGCGAGGGGTTAAGCGAGCCTGGTCGCGGCGGCTTTGGACCTCGGCCCGGCGCTCCTGGCCTGCCGGGTTTTGGTGGCAACGCTGGTGGCAATCCAACCCGGGGACGCGAGGCCGAATCCGCGCCGGATCGACGCGTCATCGGCGCGCTGCAGTTGACCCCGGCGGCGGATGCCGACGCCGACGACAAGAGCGAAGGGGTGCTGTCCGGCAAGCTGACGCTGCGGATCGTCGAGTCGCGCGGCGGGGTGTTTCGCCGCTAAGCACGAGTGAGCATGCCGGGGCTATCAAACCCGTTGCTTGTCACGAATTTGCCAGCCAAGCCGGAACCGCCAGAATGGCGGCGACAATTGCCACCACCAACAACGCGAACACAGCGGTGGGCAGCATGTCCACGAGCCGGAAATGTCGCGTTGATTTTCGGCATCGGCTGATGGAAGCTATCCCGGATTTTTCAACCGGGCTTCGCCTGCAGAGGTGGTCCAGTTCCTTCTGTAATGCGGCGCTCTGTCTGTGTCGCGTCAGGCCCTCTCGCCAGATATACACGATCAATCCGATCGTCCCGTACATCGGCACCGCGACAAACAACGCGAAGGCCAGCTCCGGAGTCGAGCCCAGCAACAGCAACATTGCGATCAGCGGCCCGGAGAAGCCAAAGGCCAGCAGCGCGATAAATAGCGGAACTTGTGGACGGGGTGGCTTCATCTTAGTGAAGGTTCGTCACTCGCCCAAGTTTCTTGCCCGTTTGGACATTCAGTGACCATCCGTGCGAAATAATGGGGCGAGCCCCATTGGACCAATGGGCCGCCGTTTTTCCCTCGCTCTTTCCTCCGCAAGCTCTTTTTCTCCTCATTGCTTCGATTCTAGGTCATGTGGGCTGCCGGTGCACGACTACCTGGTGCCCGTCAATGTGGAAGTGACAGGTCGGGCCTCCATTGCAGGCGACCCTTGTGAGGCCCAGTGGACCGGTCGAACAAAAAGGAAACCCGAAGCGTCAGCGAGGGATAGGAATCGCAAATCCTGCAGGCCTCAAAAGGAAACCCGAAGCGTCAGCGAGGGATAGGAATCGCAAATCCTGCAGGCCTCAAAAGGAAACCCAAAGCGTCAGCGAGGGATAGGAATCGCAAATCCTGCGGGCCTCAAAAGGAAACCCGAAGCGTCAGCGAGGGATCGGCCTCGCAAATCCTGCGGGCCTCAGTAGGAAGCGTCAGCGAGGGATCGGCATAGGAGAGATCCATTGAATCGAGAAACGGCGCCGGACTGGCCCCAGATTGTTGAGTCGCACAGTCGGCGCGTGTTTGCGGTGGCGATGCGGATCCTCGGGTCTGCGCACGACGCGGAAGATGTCTCGCAGGAAGTGTTTCTCGAAGCATACCGCCTCCATGCCACGACGGATGTGCGGAGTTGGACGGGATTGCTCGTCCGGCTTGCCACGCTGCGGTCCCTCGACTGGGTCCGGCGCGGTCGGCCGACTGCGGAGCTGCTCGAGCAGGACTGCGCCTTCCCGCTGGACCCCGCTGGCGAATTGATCCAACGGGAGTTGGCCGACGCGCTGCGAGCTGCCGTGGGCAGGCTTCCTGAACGGCAGGCGACCGTCTTTGTGATGACGCACTTTGAAGAGATGACGCGCGAAGAGATTGCTGAGAGTCTGAATGTCTCTCTCGAAGCGGTCTCTACGTCTCTCTACAAGGCTCGTCAACAGTTGTCCAAAGAATTGAACGTTCAGAGAAGGGAGGGTTGATCATGGATTCCGGCAATCACCATTCCAGCCACGGCGATGACGCCGCCTTGAACGCCGCAGTGTCGGCCTTGCTCGGCGAGCCGCTTGACGAGGCCGCCATCGAGCGAGTCGAACAGCGCGCGTTGTCGATCGCGTCCGATGCGTCGATGGAGTCGATGGAGTCGATGGAGTCCAAGCCCACCGCGCGTGGCGCCGAAGCCGAACGCGGCGAGATCAAGCGACGAACCGCTGACCGGCGACGTTGGCTGCGAGCGGGCAGCTTGGCGGTGTCGCTTGCCGCGACGCTGCTGCTGGCTGTCTATCTGCTCTCCGATTCAAGCTCTGTCGCCTTCTCGCAGGTGGTGGAGCGTGTTGCCCGCATTCGCAACGTTCAATTCGTTGTCACTTTGCAGCCCCATCTTCCCACGCCGATCAAGGGCATGATTCGCGGGGATGTGCTGCGATTGGAGCAGGGGCCGCCACCGCATCCGTTGGTCACGCTCCAAAAGACTTCGACCCATGAAACATTGATTCTCGATCCGGCCAGAAAACTCGCGCAGCGTCCTCGCGTCCGCGAGCGGCTTGGCAACGTCGCCGTCAATCCGCTGGCGGAGCTGGCCGGTGCGAGGGACAAGTCCGTGCGTTCACTGGGGCAGGATCGCGTCGATGGACAGGTTGTCGACGTCTATCGCGTCAAGGGGCTTAGCATCTTCGGAGTCAGTCCCGACGCCGAGTTGACGTTGTGGGCGGATGCGACCACGCAGTTGCCGGTGCGGATTCGATTCGAGGATCTCGATCCGAAGCACAAGCTGAGCCTGACGTTCTCCGACTTCCAATGGAACGCGGAATTGGCGGACGAGTGGTTCGCAATGGAGATTCCAGAAGGGTTCGCGCTCGGTGAGATTGTTCGGGATCCGTTCGAGAAGCGGGCGGAGCCTCCGCAATACGCACAAGAGTTGGCCGCTGGTGTGTTGTTCTCGGGACGCGTCGCGAGTCGTGTCGAAATTGACCGCGAGCGAGGCACGGTCACCGCGCTGTTGCGAGATCCGGAGTCCCAACAAGGCACCGGGTTTTTTCCGCCGCATGAGATACGCCAATGGGAGATCGCGACCGGGAAACTACGTTGGCAGGAGTCCGTGGGCGGCGCCGGTGACTTTGCGGTCTGTCAGGTGAAAGACCTGTTGGCTGTGGTGCAAGGACAGGAAGTGCAAATCCGCCGCCTATCCACAGGCAAGTTGCTACGGACCTGGGAGTGCGACGAGCCATTGGGCACGCTTGCGATCAGCCGCGACGGCGCTCTGCTGGCGCGAGGTCACATTCGTTGGTCCACGCCTCCCGTTGGCAGCGTGGAGATCTGGGACCTGGCGAGTGGGCGTCGCCTGCATCACCTCGAGGATCTCGACCGCGTGGACGCGCTGGAGTTCTCGCCAACGGAAGACCTGCTGCTTGTCTGCTCGGCCGCCGGCAAGGCCAAGTTGTTCCACGCCAAGTCCGGCTCCTTGGAGTACTCGTTCATGGGCGGGACGCATGCGACATTTTCGCCGGATGGAAAGCTGTTGGCAGCGGTCTCGCCCGAGTCGTCAGCCGACAAGTCACGCGGTCGAGTTGACCTGATCGACGTTGGCTCGCGGCAAGTGACCAGGACCTTCGCTTCGCCGGCCGGGAAGAGTTCGAGTTGGCTGCTCTCGCTCGCGTTCTCGCCGCAGGGCAAGCGTTTGGCGGCAGCCGACTGGAATGGCAGCGTGACGATCTGGGATCTTGGTTCGGCCAGCGCCGGTCAGTTCGAGTCGGTCGGCCCGCTTCCGCATGGCGTTCACCGCGTCCGCTTTATCGATGAGTCGCGGCTGGTGACGGGCTGCGAGGACGGGCTGCTGCGGCTGCATCGGACGGGTGAGTAGACCTTCGTCGTGGCACCGGCTGCCAGCCTGTGACTAGCTGGGGGAACTGTCGGCCGTTGCTTTGCGAGTCGGCGAAACGTTGGCGCCAAATCGCTTGTTGAAAACGGCCTGCTAACGACGGGGCTGCCGCCAGGAGGCGGGCAGCCCCGCCTTCGTTTCCAGAAGTATCTCGCGAATGGCCTGTCGGTCGCTTGCCGTGAGGTGGTCAAACGTCGTGTCGTCTTCACCTCCGCCAATCACTTGCCAGAGTCGCGCGTAGATGCGGGCCAGCAACGGCCCCGGCAGCTGGTCAAACGACGGCGAGTCGATCAAGTAGCTGCAAGGGTGCTTGAACAACCGCGTCCGCAGATCCAAATCCCTGAGCGAGCGTCCGCTCGAGTCTCGCTTGCCTCGGGCGGCGAACACTTTGGCGAATTCCGTGGAGCTGGACACCGGGTCCGTCAGCTTCGACTCGCCAACGAACAACAGCGCATGGACGACCGACTCCGCTGCATCATCGAGTCGCTTTTGCAGATCGAGAGACAAAGCCCGTTTGGCCTCGGACTCCTTGGTTGAGTTGGACTGCTTGGCGTTGTCGGCTCGGCTGGCGGCGTGTAGGACGCGTCTCGCTTCGAAATTTGCGGCAGTGATGGTGTTGTGCATTAGCGTCTGATGCTCGAGCACCATCAAGGCGACGACGTCGCTGTGAGGGCTCAGGTATCGCGAAGTGTCAAAGCGATCGCCGAGTTCCTCGAGATTCCCCTGAAACCGTCCGCCGCGTTGAGCCTCCGCCAGCGAGTCGAACGTCACATTGCCCAAGTGGCGTTGGTCGCCGTGTTGGCCCGTGACATACCAACCTCCCCATCGCTGCTCGAACGGACTGGCATGGTCGGTGCGATATCGCGCGGTTCCGGTTAGCGGCGTGCCGCTCCGGTCGACGAACACCGATCTCACGACATGGCTGGGAATGCGTTTCCCACTGAACGACGAATGGCACAGCAGGCATGACTCATCGGTGCGCCTCAATCGCGGATCCTGCACACGCTGTTCGAATTGATAGAAGACTGCGCCCAGATTGGGGTCGACTCCCGACAATTCGATCACTTCACCGCCCGGCACCCAGCCAACATAAACGTCGTCCCCGAAGTAGATGGCTCGCGGTGTCCGCGGAGAAATTCGGGAGCGTTGAAAGCTGGTCTTTGAAAAAACCAGCCCCTGTGACGAGACTGGCGCCTTCAACTCGCGGAGCAGCGACCGCAGGTACCCGCGGCCAGGCTCGTACTCGAGCGCGAGTTCGCCGCGCTCAAGCCGCAGTTTAAGCCGCGCGATCGGGTCACTTGCCTCCGTCATCGCGTAGCGAATCGGCGCCGCATCAAACGGCGAGTCCCCTCGGACGCTTCCCAACGCCGTCACGCTAGCGAGGCAAAACGCGGCAAGTTGGAGTGGATTCCGGTAGTCCATGGTGACTGTCGATGGCGATTTCGGGTGGACGAATGTTGGCCACATTGAAACAACAGGCCGCCAAGGCGAGCTGCCATCATCTATTGTAAGCTCGAATTCAATCTTGAGGCAGAGTTGCTGCTGCGATTGGCACCAACTCACGGGGTATCTCGAGCACTGGCTTCCCTCCGGTTTCACCAGTGCATCGCTATCGCGATGATTGTCCGTAGCATGGGCGCGCGTCCTCGCCGGTGCAGAGCTGCGCAACCCCTGTGCGCCGGCCGAGCTCGTGGCACAGGCTGCTAGCCTGTGAATGTTGTGGTCTTGAGCGCAGGTTGCAGGCTGGCAGCCTGCACCACGACAATTTCGCGCGTATCATGGGCGCCCTCGCCCGTGCAGCACTGCGCAATCCCG
>JAGQPF010000288.1 GCA_020426845.1 Planctomycetales bacterium | reverse complement strand
TTTGCGGCCATGAACTCGCCGACGGAGTGGTCCAGACCGGGCTCCAACTCGTCGTGCGCGAGGACGTGATTGAGGTGCGGTACCAGATCGGCCTGAGCCCCAACACGGCCCGCGAGGTGCTCAACCAATGGAATCAGCCGCTGTTGGCCGAGGCGCCGGTGTTTCCGGTCTTTCGAGCCGCGGCGCTGGAACACGTCTCCGAGCAATTGACGGCAACCGTGGATGGCCGCACCGTCTCGCTACGCCAGAGTTCGGTGAAAGAGGTTCGACGCCACCATGCCCGGGTTGAATGTCGCTATGAGTTCGACAATCCCGCCTCCGCAGACCTCCGCTCGACAACGCCTCGCTTGATAAGAATCGTCGACCGCAATTTCCCCGCCTACAATGGCACGGCGGAAGTCGCGGCCAAAACGATGCTGCAAACCGACGGCCGCGTAAGCTTGTGGTGCGAGGCGCCCTCGGTGCTGGGGCGGAGCACCGAAACGGCGACGGCCGATGATGGCGCGAACGCAAAACGAACGCCCGTCGAGTTGCTCGCATGGGTCGGCCCTTCCGACTCACAACCGCCCACTCGGCGTCAACTCGCGCTCGCCCGCGCCTCGAACCTCGAGGGGGAGAGCGCGGCTTCAGCGCCCACAGACTCCACATCACCACCGGCTTGGTGGTGGTTGGCCCCAGCTGCGCTGGTCACCCTACTGGGCTGCGTGATTCGCCTGGCGTCACCCAACCCGACCAGCGATACAAAGAATCCGCAGGGAGACTAGTGGACCGTCAAGCCTTCGTTTTGGGGTTGGAGAACTCGCGAAGTCGTGGCGAGCCACGAGGTTGGGGCGGCGACCAACCCAACGTTTTAGTGTTGACGGGGCACTAATCGACTGCGTCGACCGGACCGCCAATTTGCGTCGCGGAATTGGCAAGGCGACTAACTCGCCGCGAGCTTCGGGTGGTGTTCGCCCCGTCACTTCAACACTGCTCGAATTACGAACCGGCGGGCGGTGTGCAAAGTTCGATGTGATGGCCGTCGGGATCCGGCAAGAACACTTGAAACGCCCCGTCGGGACGAGTTCTCCGCGGCAAGTACTGGACGGCATGCTCTTGCAAGTGACGCTCCCAGGCATCGATGTCGTCCACCATCAGGGCAAAATGATTGCCGCGACTGCCCGAGACGACTGCTTCGTCGCGGTCACCGATCAGGTGCAGTTCCTGGTCCACGCCCAGTCGAAACCATGCGCCGGGAAAGCTGAATTTGGGCCGAGGCAGCGGCTCCAACAACAGCACATCCCGATAGAAGCGCACACTCGCCTCGATGTCGGCGACGTGCAGAGCCACATGATTCAACTGAGTCGTCTTCACGAGTTCACTCCTCGTGTGGGAGTCGTAGAGCAGTTTGGGGCACGCCCAATCGATCATACGCTGTTTCGACTGCCCGTGGGCGCGGCGAGCCGCCGCGACGGCTCGAGCCGGGCGAGAATTCAAAAAACCGCTCTAGCCCCAGCTGCGGCGAACCGATATGAAATGATGCGGGAAGACAGATTCGCACGTCGCCATGGATCAAGGAGGAGCCAATGGCCACGCTGGACTGTATTTCGATGCTGCTCACGATCATCTCGACCAACCCACCCGCGGACGTGGCGTGGGATCGTGTCGACTTGGTGGAAGTCAATCACTTCTACGACGACCAAGCTCGGCATGTGTTCGATCAGGTGATCTTCTATGACTGGTGCTCCGAACAGTGCCGGTACAACGTTCGCGCATGGCGCCTGCTGAAAAAGCCGGGACAAAAGCCACAACGCGACTGGAAGACGGACAACTACGTGGCCGTCTGGCACGATGGCAAAGTGCTGCGAAAAGTCGAGGCGCGGCACTTCCGCGAATCCTGGTCGCAGCGGGACCCCGAGCTGCTGGAACGAGCCTACCTCCCCAAAGCTCAGCGTCGCGAGTTAACCGACCCGAAGGTCGACGCTCCCTAAGGCCCCTTAACGCTCCCTACTGCTCCCTACGGCTCGCAAGGGGCGTGTCGCCGGTGGCACGTCCTTGCCGGCCCCATGAACTTCCTTCTCCGCCTCGGCGATCGAGGAATGTTTGGAGTTCCGGACCGGGATTGGTAGACTATTCGCGTTGAGACTGCGAGCCGTTCCCGGGAACCGCAACGGATCTCGGCCACCAACCGGGTGCTATCCTCGCTTACACTTCGAGTTACCTTCCTGCCGTCCCTGGCCAATCAACCCACCATCAACGCCCTCCATCCAACCTCGCCCTTCACCCTCCCTTCGGTGAGTCCGACCATGCTCCGCCCGCTCATTCACGTTGGTTCGCGACGTTGGTTCCTTCAGGCCGGTCTCGGCGCTGCCGCCGGTCTTTCGTGCTCGACGCTGGCCATGGCATTGGAGGCTGCGGCGACGCAGAAGAAGAAGTCCGTCATTCTGTTCTGGCTGTCGGGCGGCCCCAGTCACATCGACATGTGGGACCCCAAGCCGAACGCACCGATGGAGATTCGCGGGCCCTACGGCGTGATCCCCACGGCGTTGCCGGGTGTGCAGTTCTCGGAGCACCTGCCGCTGCAGGCGTCAATCGCCGACCGGCTGTCGATCATTCGCTCCGTCGACTGCAAGGCAAGCAACCACACCCCCATCACCATGCAAGCGGGCAATCCGCTGGCTCGGCGGACCAATGACGGCCGCGACGGCGGCGGCTACCCTTCGATGGGCTCGGTCGCCGCGAAGTTTTGCGGCGCCAACGACCCGGAGATGCCGCCCTTTGTCGGCTTGGCCGACTCCTGGACCTCCGACGTCTGGGAGTCGGGCGATATGGGCTCGCAGTTCGCTCCCGTCAAGGGACTGGAGCTAGCCGGCAAGTTCGGCGTGCCAACCGGGCTCGATATCCCCCGGCTCACCGACCGCGAGCAACTGCGCCGCAAGCTCGACTCCTTCGGCCGCGCGATCGAGACCAACGCCACGTTGCAGCGCACCGATCGCTTCACTCGCCAGGCATATGACATGGTTCTGTCAGGCAAGGTGCAGCAGGCGTTCGACATCCAGCAAGAGTCGCCGGAGACACGCGAAGCGTACGGCAGCGAGAGCATCGGCCAAAAGGCGCTGCTGGCGAGACGGCTCGTTGAATCCGGCGTCACCTTCGTGCTGGTCAGCGGCGCCTGGGGCTACTTTGACCACCATGGCGACCAGGTTCGTTGGGGCGGCATTGCGAAAGGCCTGACGCCGCTGCTGCCCCGAGTGGACCGCACCATGCACACGCTGGTGACCGACCTCGAGCAGCGTGGCCTGCTCGACTCGACGCTCGTCATGATGATGGGCGAATTTGGCCGCTCCCCCGTGATCAACAAGGACGCCGGCCGCGACCACTGGACCGCCGTGATGTCCATGCTAATGGCCGGCGGCGGGCTCAACCACGGCCAAGTCATAGGCTCCACCGACAGCCGCGGAGGAGAGATTGCCAGCGCCGCCGTCCGACCCCAGGACCTCGCCGCCACGGTCTTCCGCCACCTCGAGATTGATCTCGGCTCGCATTGGATCAACTCGCGCGGACGCCCCATGCCGGTTGTCACCGAAGGCGGCCGGCCAATCCCCGAATTGGCCTGATGTCGTAGCACAGGCTGCCAGCCTGTGATGTCGTGGCACAGGCTGCTAGCCTGTGATGGTCGTGGCACAGGCTGCTAGCCTGTGATTGCATCGGTGAATCGCAGTGCTGCACGGGCGAGGGCGCCCATGCTACGCGTGAAGCGGGCCTCGGCCGGCGTGATGGTGAATCGCAGTTCTGCACGGGCGAGGGCGCCCATGCTACGCGCGAAGCGGGCCTCGGCCGGCGTGATGGGCTGTGCAGTTCTGCACGGGCGAGGGCGCGCGAGGGCACCCATGCTACGCGCGAAGCGGGCCTCGGCCGGCGTGATGGTGATGCGCAGTTCTGCACGGGCGAGGACGCCCGTGCTACGCGCGAAGCCCATGCTACGAGGCTACGAGGCGTGACTTGCCCCGCGCGTCGTGGTGCAGGTTGCCAGCGTTGCCAGCCTGCAACCTTCGCTCAAGACCACAACAATCACAGGCTGGCAGCCTGTGCTACGGACTCGATGAAGTGCTCGTGCATCACTTTCGCGCGAAAGCGAAAAATGTTTCGCAAATCGCGTTTGACAAAGAGCGGATGGAGCAGCCTTCCGAGCGGCAGGTCGTAACGCACGCAATCCACCACGCGCGTGCCGCCGGATTCGTCGACCAGAAACTGGTGTTCGTGGACCCACCAGCGGTAAGGTCCCTTGCGCTGGGAATCGACGAACCGGTAGGGCGGATCCCACTCGGTGATCTCCGTCCGCCAGGCAATCGGCAAGCCGTGCAGCCTGAGCCGATAGTCGATCACTGCGCCGCGGTGCATCTCGATCGGCAACGGCGTCAGGATCTTGAACCGCAAATATCGCGGCGTCAACTGCTGGAGATTGCCCGCATCCGCGAAGAACGGAAACACTTGCTCGGGTTCGTGCGGCAACAGCATCTCGGTGCGCAGCTCCCAGCCGCGATGCTGACGCTCAATGTGAATCTCCGGAAGGTGCATCGAGTGGCTCAGCCGCTGTGGGAAGGGCGAGCGGGCCGCCCCGAGGGACAACAATCTTCGGGGCAGACATCGTGGCTCGGCGGCAACTCGCCCAACGCCAATCGCTCTCCGCCTTCGCGCCGCTCCTGAATCAGATCGACAATCATGGCGACGAACTTCGGGTGGCAGCCGACCGTCCCGGCGCGCGCAAACGGATGCCCAAGCCGCTCGGCCGCCTGCTTGGCCTCCGTGTCGAGATCAAACAAGACTTCCATGTGATCCGAGAGGAAGCCGATGGGGCAAACGATCGTGGGCCGACCCGGATCGCGATCAAAAAGCGCCTGCAGCGCATCGCAGATATCGGGCTCGAGCCATGGCTGAGTTGGCGGGCCGCTGCGGCTCTGATAGGCGAGCTCCCAGCTGTCGCAGCCGGCTGCGCTCGCCACCAGCCGGCAGGCCGACTGCAGCTGCGTCTCGTAGGAGCTGCTGGTTGCCATTGCAAGCGGTATGCTGTGCGCGGTGAAAATCACATGCGGCGCCGCACCCGCGGGCAGCTCAGCGGCCGCCTCGTTGAGCCGCGCCGCTTGCGCCTCGACGAAGCCGGGGTGGTTGAAGAACACACGCAGCTTGTCGACGACCGGAGCATCCGAGCCAACCTCTTGCTGAGCGGCAAGGATGTTCTCGCGGTACTGCCGGCACCCGGAATAGGAACTAAAGGCGCTCGTCATGAATGCCAGCGCACGCCGCACGCCATCGCGTTTCATCTGCTCGAGCGTGTCCGGAAGCAACGGATGCCAATTGCGATTGCCCCAATACACGGGCAACTCGATGCCCCGGCTCGCCAGCTCGGCCTCAATCGCCGCGATCAACTGCCGATTCTGCTCGTTGATGGGGCTCACCCCGCCGAACTGGCGATAGTGTTCGGCGACTTCCAGCATTCGCTCCTCGGGAACGTTCCGCCCCCGCAACACGTTCCGCAAAAATGGAATCACATCGTCCATACCCTCGGGGCCGCCGAAGGAGACAAACAACAGCGCGTCATAAGACTCGGGCATGGTTACTCGACTGACTCGGACATCAGCAATTGGCGGATCCAAGGATCCATGTCATCAAAAATATCGCCGGCTTCGTTGCCGAACACGCGTCCAATCAACAAGTCCGTCAAATTCGATTGATGCTGCGGGTGCTCTTTCATAAAGCCCCCGAAACTGAACGGGCGAGTGTAAAAGGCGCGGACGAGCCGCCGAATCAGGTCGACGCCCTGCTCGAAGTCGGGGCACCACTTCGCCAACTGCCCGGCGGACAAATCCGAGCTGCGGAAGCCCTCGTCAATCGCGTCTGCCGCCAGCTCCCCCGACTTCAACGCCAGGTACACGCCGGACGAGTAGATCGGATCGATAAATCCGTAGGCATCTCCCACCAGCACCCAGCCCTCGCCGGCGTGCTCGCGAGTGCTGTACGAGAACTCTTTCGCGACTCGCAACTCGCTGACCAGCTCGGCGTGCTCCAGACGCTGCTGCAGCACCGGGCAATTCGCCAGCTCCTGTTGGAAGATCTCCTCCGCGGTGCCGCGCGTTCGCTTCATGCGGTCGGAGTCTGACACCAAACCGACACTCACCGTGTCGCCCGACATCGGGATGTACCAGAACCAGCTGTCCTTGTCCGATGTGTTCATGATGGTGGTCAGCTCGGCCTCGCCGTCGGGCATTCGGGCGCCGCCGCGATAGTAACCCCAAATGGCCGCCTTTTGCAGGTCCGCGTAGTTCTCGCGGAGCCCCAGCCGGTTCGCGATCATCGCCTGCTGGCCGGTGGCGTCGACCACGACTCGCGCCCGCACTTCGTACGGCTCGCCGTCGGCAGGCTTGAGCGTCAACAGGTGCGGCTCGCCTGGCTCGCCGAAATGGATGTCCGTGACGCGAGTGCGGTCGCGGCAATCGGCGCCGAGCCGTTGCGCGTTCTCGAACAGCATCTGGTCGAAGTCGGCCCGCTCGACATGCCAGGTAATCGAGCTCTCGCGGTCGTCGTGCTGGCGGAAGAAGAACGGACGAGTCTCCTTGCCCTGTTGGGTGACGAACTGCACGCCTTGTTTGCGAGTGAACGCCCGTCGCCGCAGCTCGTCAACGACGCCCAGACGCTCCAGCGTCCAGTAGGTCTCGGGCATCAGCGACTCGCCGACGTGAAATCGAGGCATCGGATCGCGTTCGACGAGCAACGTCTTCCAGCCATGCTGGGCGACCAACGCTGCAGTCGTCGAGCCGGCCGGGCCCGCGCCGATGCAAACGCAGTCAACGGTAAGTGGATCGGAGGAGGTGACCATGGCTGTCGTGATCCCAAGGTGGCTCATCAATGATTCGTGGGCGGCGCCACACGGCACTCGCGCATTGTAACTTTCGGCGGGCCATCTTCCGACCCGTCCGGAGGAGCGGCCAATGCCCGTCCATTTTGAAACATCGGACGCCGCGACGAAGCGACTCTACGACCCGAATCACAAACTTGACGGCCCACGTGGCGACTTAACCGCTCCGCGAATCGGTTCGCAACGGCAAAAAATGGTTGATTTGCCTTGACCACCGCCACCTTAGTGTCGATGATACACTATGTGTTCGGCAAGCGCCGCTTCGGTCGCCGCAGAACAAAGCGAAATACAAGGACCTGCTTCACCGGGACGCCACCATGACTCTGCAGCATTTTGGCCAAAGTTTGGCTCTGCTGACGGACCTGTACCAGCTGACCATGGGCTATGGGTACTGGAAACAGGGGATGGCTCGGCAGTCGGCCGTCTTTCATCTCACGTTTCGCAAGCCGCCGTTTGGCGGGCAGTATGCGGTTGCCTGCGGCGCCGAGTCGGCCGTCGAATACCTGTCTCGCTTGCAATTCGATCCCTCGGACGTCGATTACCTGGCCTCGTTGACGGGCGCCGATGGCAAGCCCTTATTCGAGCCCGGATACCTGGAGGAGCTCGCCCGCCTGGAGTTCACCTGCGACGTGGACGTGATTCCGGACGGCACGCCCGTGTTCCCCCACGAGCCGTTGATACGCGTCAGCGGACCGCTGTTGCAGGCGCAGTTGGTGGAGACGCCGCTGCTGAACCTCGTCAACTTCCAGACGCTGGTCGCCACCAAGGCGGCTCGCGTGTGCCGCGCGGCGGGAAGCGGCTCGGTATTGGAATTCGGCTTGCGGCGCGCTCAAGGCATCGATGGCGGGTTGTCGGCGAGCCGCGCGGCGTTCGTCGGCGGCTGCGCGGCGACTTCGAATGTCTTGGCCGGCAAGCTGTTCGGCATTCCCGTGCGTGGCACGCATGCCCATAGCTGGGTGATGGCGTTTGACGACGAGCTGGAGGCGTTTCGCGCCTACGCCGAGGCGATGCCGAACAACAGCCTGTTTTTGGTCGACACCTACGACACGCTGGAGGGTGTTCGCAAGGCGGCGGCCATCGGCCAGGAACTGCGAGCCAACGGGCATCGGCTGCTCGGCATTCGGCTCGACTCGGGCGACCTCGGCGACCTGAGCCGCGGCGCCCGCCGCATTCTCGACGAGGCGGGCTTCCCCGACGCGACGATTGTCGCCAGCAACGACCTGGACGAGCACTCGATTGACCGGCTGCTGTCGGAGCAGGCCGCGATCACCGTCTGGGGCGTGGGCACCAAGCTGGCCACCTGTTACGACCAGCCGGCACTGGGCGGCGTCTACAAACTAGCGGCCATTCGGGTCGACGAGTCGAGCCCTTGGCGTCCCGCGATCAAACTTTCCGAGCAGCCGATCAAGACCTCGAATCCAACGCCACAGCAAGTGCGGCGAGTGTTTCGCGACGGGCTGATTGTGGGCGATATCATTCACACCCATGGCGCCCCGCCCGTTGATGGAACGTGCGTGCTGGCCAATGGCGCCCACCACTTTCTCGAGGGCGACGACGCGGTCGACTTGCTGCAACCGGCCATGCGAGCGGGGCGAGTCGTGTCTCCGCCCGAGCCGCTCACCGCGACGCGCGACCGCTGCCGGCGACTGCTCCAGCAGCTTCCCGCCGAAGTGCTCTCGCTCCATGACCCGGCGCCGCTGCCGGTCGGGCTGGCGCCGTCGCTCCACGAGCTCAAGCAGCGTTTGATCCAGCAGTCCGAGTCAGACAAGACACAACAGGATCTCCCATGAAGCTGATCAAAGTCGGCGCCGCAGTGCTGAACCAAACCCCGCTCGACTGGCAGGGGAATCTCGACCGCATGCTCGCCGCGATCGAAAGCGCGCGTTCGCGGCAAGTCTCGCTGCTCTGCCTGCCCGAGCTTTGCATCACCGGGTATGGCTGCGAGGACGCCTTCCATTCACCGTCGGTGACACGCGAGGCGCTCGCGGTGCTCAAGGAAGTGGCGGCGGCGACGCGCGGCATGATCGTCTCGGCGGGCCTGCCGCTGCTGCACGGTGGCGCGTTGTTCAATGCCGCCGGGTTGCTCTGCGACGGCGCCATCGTGGGTTTCGTCTGCAAGCAGAACCTGGCGGGCGAAGGCATTCATTACGAGCCCCGCTGGTTCAAGCGGTGGCCTGCCGATGCGCGGGCCGCGACCGAGATCGACGGCGACAGCTATCCTCTCGGCGACCTGATCTTCGATGTCGGAGGCGTGTCACTGGGATTCGAGATT
Source organism: Planctomycetales bacterium (assembly GCA_020426845.1). GTDB lineage: Bacteria > Planctomycetota > Planctomycetia > Pirellulales > Pirellulaceae > JAGQPF01. Next base: position 33,147 of record JAGQPF010000288.1, on the reverse strand, counting down.
TGCGAGGATGCGTGGGTGGCAAGCCGGCCCGGCGCCGAGCTGGCACAGCGCGGCGTGGACATCATTCTCAACCCCAGCGCCAGCCATTTCGCGTTCGGCAAGCACGCCATCCGCCAGCGATTCGTGCTGGAGGGATCGCGAGCGTTTCACACCAGCTACATCTACGCCAACTTGCTCGGCAACGAGTCGGGGCGCGCCATCTACGACGGCGACGCGATGATCGCCTCGGCAGGCAAGATGCTGGCCACGGGTCCGCGATTCTCGTTCGCGGATCAGCACGTGACGACCGCGGTGCTCGACATCGAGGAAACGCGGATGAGCCGCGCCCGCACCGGCAGCTTCCGCCCGCTGATCGACGAGGATGGGCGCCGAGTGCGAGTCTCGTTCACCTACCCCGACCAAGAGCCCGCTCGCTCGACACGGGACGTCCCGAATTGGGAGAACAGCGCGTGGTTGAAAGAGGAGGAGTTCACGCGTGCCGAGGCGCTGGGGCTGTTCGACTACCTTCGCAAGAGCTGGTCGCGCGGCTTTGTTGTCTCCTTGAGCGGCGGCGCCGACTCGGCCGCGGTATCGGTGCTGTGCGCCCTCGCGTTGCGATTGTCCGAGCGAGAACTGGGCTGGGACGCGGTCGCCCAAAAGCTCGGCTACATCCCGGAGCTGGCCGGCGCCGACGGCGCCGAGGCAGCCATCGGGCGGCTGCTCACCTGCGCCTACCAATCCACTCGCAACAGCGGCGACGTGACCCGCAACGCGGCTCGCGACGTGGCGGAGGCGATCGGCGCCGAGTTCCTCGAGCTCGATGTCGACTCGCTCGTGCAGACCTATACCGACTTGGTCGCCGCGGGAGTTGGCCGCGAGTTGACCTGGGAGCGCGACGATCTCGCGCTGCAAAACATTCAGGCGCGCGTCCGTGGCCCCAGCGTCTGGATGCTCGCCAATCTGCGCAATGCGTTGCTGCTGGCCACCAGCAACCGCTCGGAGGCGGCCGTCGGCTACGCGACGATGGACGGCGACACTTGCGGCGGCCTGTCACCGATCGCGGGCATCGACAAAGCATTCCTTCGGCAATGGCTGCGTTGGATGGAGACGGAGGGCCCGGCCGATGACAAGCCGCTGCCCGCGCTGGCCGCCGTCAATGCCCAACAACCGACCGCCGAACTGCGGCCCCCCAGCGCTTCGCAAACGGATGAAGCGGATCTCATGCCGTACGATTTGCTGGATGCGATCGAACGGGCCGCGATTCGCGACAAGCACTCGCCGGAGGAATGCTATCGGGAGATGCGGGCGGAGTTTACCGAGATTCCGCCCCAACAGCTGGGCCCCTGGGTCACGAGGTTTTTCCGACTTTGGTGCCGCAATCAGTGGAAACGCGAGCGCTACGCTCCCTCGTTTCATCTGGATGACGAAAACCTGGACCCCAAGACTTGGTGCCGATTCCCGATTCTCTCGGGCGGCTTCCAACGAGAATTGGCGCGGCTGGATACGCTTTGGCGAGCGGACGCGGCAAGGACGCCGTTGAACAACACCTGATGCGGCCAGCGACCAACGTTTCTTCGCAGTGCGAGGGTAACCGATCGCCGGTCATCGCCAGTGGGTCTATTTCAACAGGCAGAACGACGTCATGAGCCACACCTATCAATACCCGCGGCCAGCCTTGGCAGTCGACTGTGTTGTGTTCGGCGTCGATGACGAAGCGCTGAAGGTCCTGTTGATCCAGCGTGCCGGCGTTGCTGCCCATGGCCAATGGGCGTTGCCCGGCGGTTTTGTCCACCTCGACGAGACGCTCGACGAGGCGGCAGCCCGTGAGTTGCGCGAAGAGTCTGGGCTGTCCCGCGTGTTCCTCGAGCAACTCTACACCTTTGGGCAGGTGGACCGGGACCCGCGCGAGCGTGTCGTGTCGGTCGCCTACTTCGCACTGGTCAGGATGTCCGACCACCAGGCCAAGGCGGCCACCGACGCGGCCGACGCACGCTGGGCGCGGGTTCGCGACATCCAGACGCCGTCGTCGGGAACCGATCCGCCGATGCTACTGCAGCTCGCGTTTGACCACGGCGAGATTCTCGACACCGCTCGTCAACGCCTCCGCAACAAGGTGCGGTACCAACCCCTGGGCTTTGAGCTGCTGCCCGAGAAATTCACGCTCCGCCAACTCCAGCATCTCTATGAAGTTGTGCTCGAACGTCCTCTCGACAAGCGAAACTTTCGGCGCAAAATCCTCGGCATGAACCTGCTTGAGGAGCTGGCTGAAACGGAGCAGGGCGTGGCTCATCGAGCCGCTCGGCTGTATCGTTTCGACCACGACCGCTACGAGCGACTATCCCGCGAGGGACTGAATTTCGAAGTTTAGCAGCCTGTGTTTCAACGGCCTTCCCATGGCGCGATTGATTGACCTTCACCCGCAACTCAGCTCGGCCTAACTCACCATGAACAGCTCCTCGCGACGCGCCTTGATCATTGTCGACGTGCAAAACGATTTCTTGCCGGGCGGCTCGCTGGCCGTTCCACACGGCGCCGAGGTGATCCCCGTCATCAACCAACTGCAGCCCTACTACGATGTCATTGTGGCGACTCAGGACTGGCATCCGGCCGATCACGGCAGCTTCGCCGCCACCCACGATATGGCTCCGGGCGCTACAATCGAGCTCGCCGGACTGCCTCAAGTCCTGTGGCCGACTCACTGCGTACAGCACACCACCGGCGCCGCGTTGGCCGACGACCTCGATGCTTACTCCATTGAGCGAATCTTCACCAAAGGCGAGGACCGCGAAGTCGACAGTTACAGCGGCTTCTTCGACAACGGGCGGCGATCTTCGACGGGCCGGGCCTCCATCGCAGGCGACCCTTGTGAGGCCCGGGGGACCGGTCTCGCCGACTATCTCCGCGAACAGCAGGTCGACGAAGTCCACGTCGTCGGCCTGGCCACCGACTATTGCGTGAAGTACACGGCTTTGGACGCGGCCTCCCTAGGGTTTGCGACGACGGTGATCCGTGACGCCTGCCGCGGCGTGGAGCTGCACCCCGGGGACGTGGACCGAGCGGTCGAAGAGATGCGCGACGCCGGTGTCCGAGTGCTCGATAGCCGCCACATCCTCGACGACGTCGAAGTGCTGCGCCCCGGCAAGTTTCTCAACCTCGTCGCGCGAGACGGCTGGGAATTTGTCCAGCGCAGCAACGCCACCGGCGTCGTGGTGATTGTCGCGATTCGCGACAATCAGATCCTACTGGTACAGCAGCACCGTCCGCCCGTGGGCGCCGACGTGATCGAGCTGCCGGCGGGACTGGCCGGAGATCTGGACGATCCCTATGAGTCAGCGCTGATCGCGGCGCAACGCGAACTGTTGGAGGAGACCGGCTACGTTGCTCGCAAGTGGCGTCCGCTGCGCACGTGCTGCTCGTCGCCGGGACTAACGGACGAGCAACTTCAGTACTTCCTCGCGGAGGATCTTCACCCACAGCACGAGGGCGGCGGCGACGAGACCGAGCAGATCACGCACCACTGGGTCGACTTGGACCAACTAGGCCGCTGGCTCGACCACCAACAGCGCCAAGGCCGGCTGGTGAGCAACATCTTGTTTGCCGGCGTTCAGCTCGCCAAGGACGCTTCGTCGAGCTGAGTCGGCGCCACGCCTTGGCTGATCTCAAGCACCGCGCGCAAAAGCCCCGACAGGGGCGACATACGTTAGCCCTGGGCGCAAGCCGGCGCAAGCCCAGGGAACGCCGCGCACCACGCGCGCAAAAGCCCCGGCAGGGGCGACATACGTTAGCCTTGGGCGCAAGCCCGGGGAACCGCCGGCATAATTCGGGGATTTGCTGTCAAATCCTCGCGCGACTGGTGTAGTGTCAGTTGTAAGAAGGTGGATCCGGCAGTCAGGTACGGCGCCGATGGCCGGCAGGAGCGACGCCCCGATGTCCGAACCCGAAACTCGTGAAAGCCTGTTGATTCGCCTGCGTGACACGCAGTGCGATGCGGCGTGGACCGAGTTCGTCGTCATCTATCGCCCGATGATCTACCGGCTCGCTCGCCAAAGCGGCCTCCAGCACAACGACGCCGAGGATGTGACGCAGCAGGTGCTGCTCTCGGTCTCGCGAGCGGTCGGAGACTGGCGGAAGGACGAGCGCCGGGGGCGTTTTCGAGGCTGGCTGACGACGGTCACCAAGAACGCGGTCCGCAATGCGATTCGTCGCGTGCCCCGCGAGCGAGCTGGCGGCGGCTCTCGTATTTTCGATTTGTTGGCCGGACAAGGCAGCGCCCGCGACGGGGGCTCGGAACTGGACCACCATATCGAAGCCGAGTACCGGCGCAGCGTGCTGCGCACGGCGGCGGAGCGAGTCCGTTACGAGTTCGCCGAGTCAACGTGGCAGGCCTTCTGGCTGACCACGGTCGGAAAGTCCTCGACACGGCCTACGGCTGATGATTCGCCGGCGTCGGTGGCCGCCGCGGCCGCGGAGTTGGGGATCACGGTGGGCGCCGTCTATGCGGCGCGGAGCCGGGTGATGCGACGCCTTCAGGAAGCAGCCCACGAAATTCTTGACGAGGAGGAGTGGACGTGAGCGCTAACGCGAACGTGAAGAGCAGGCACCTGACCGGCGAGCAGTTGCAGGATTTGATTGGGTCGGCGTTGCCGATCCTTCCCGAAGTCGAGTCTCACTTGAGCGATTGCGAGCACTGTGCGGCCCGTTTGTCGTCGCTCGCCGCCGAGTCCTGGAGCTGGGAGGAAGTGTCCAGCCGCCTGACCTCCGACGAATTTGACACCGCATTGGCGCCCGGGCATCGTGACAAGGAGTTGGCACCTCACGACGGCGGCGAGACGCGAGTCCTGTTCGAGCAAGAGAGCCCTGCCGATGTCGCCCCACGCGACCACCACCATCTGGCCCGGGAGCTCTCCGGCTGGCTGGCGCCTTCGGACGATCCGCGGATGCTCGGCCGATTCGCAGGCTACGAAGTGGTTGGCATCATCGGGCATGGCGGCATGGGAATCGTGCTAAAAGGTTTTGAGCCCTCGCTGAATCGCTATGTCGCCATCAAGCTGCTCGCGCCTCGGTTGGCAAGCAGCGGGCCGGCGCGACAGCGTTTTGCCCGCGAGGCAATAGCCGCCGCCGCAGTGCTCCACGAAAACGTGATTTCAGTGCATCGGGTCGACGAGTGGCAGGGGCTGCCGTTTCTCGTCATGCCGTATGTGGCGGGCGAGTCGTTGGGAAAGCGAATTCAACGCCAAGGCGCGTTGCCGGCCGAGTCCGCCGTGCGGATCGCCGCGCAGATCGCCTCGGGCCTGGCGGCCGCGCATGCGCAGGGGCTGGTTCACCGCGACATCAAGCCCGCCAACATCCTGTTGGAAAACGGCGTCGAGCGTGTGACGATCACCGATTTCGGCTTGGCTCGCGCGGCCGACGATCGCTCGCTGACTCGAGTCGGCATGATTGCGGGCACCCCGCAGTACATGTCGCCCGAGCAGGCGCAGGCCCGGCCGCTCGATCATCGCAGCGACTTGTTCAGTCTGGGCAGTGTGCTCTACGCAATGATCGCCGGTCAGCCGCCGTTCTGCGCGGATGACCAGCAAGTGCTGCATGAGATTGTCAACTCGACGGCTCGCGATGTTCGTGAAGTCGAGCCGACGGCGCCTCCCTGGCTGGCCGACATCATCGCCTGGCTCTTGGAACGCGATCCAAATGACAGGCCGCAGTCAGCGACCGAAGTGGCGGAGTTGCTCTCCGGCTGGCTCGCGCACTTGAGGCAGCCCACCTCCACGGCGCCACCTGCGAAGCCGCCAGCCGCTCGCCGCAAGGGCAGCACGGGACCCCGCTTCAATGGACTGGCGGTCGCCGCAGCCACAATCGCGGCGTTCCTCGGCATCTTCACCGTGCTCGCCGTGCTCATCGTGCTCAGCGACCAACGAGGAACGATCCGCATCGAATCGGCCGCGGACGACGTGCCGATTCGCATCACAGCCAACGGCGAGTCGGCCAAGAACCTGACCGTGACTCGCGAGGGTGCCTCCGTTCGCGTTGCCGCCGGAACGTATCGCGTGGAGGTCGACGGCGACTTTGACGGCGTTCAAGTGGTTGAAGGAACCGTCACCCTCGAGCGCAAGGGAACACACACCGTCAAAATCATCACATCGGCTTCAGCACCTGCGGGCACCGCCCGCGACACCGGCGCGGCGGCTCCGGAGCAGCCTCTCCATGCTCGCAGCACGCGCAACTCACGCGGCGTGATTACTCATGTTGACAAGGGGTTGGTCTCTCTCTCCATCGGCAGCGACGATGGCGTCCGGCAGAACATGATCTATCAAGTCATCCGCGACCGGCGTCCGATTGGGACCGTCCAGGTGACGCGCGTGGCCGCGGATTCCGCCGTGGCCAGGATCGTCAGTGAATCGGCCGACAAGCCGATCGGCATGGGAGATGACGTTCGTTCGTTCGACTTGTCTTCAACCAGGGCGACGTCGTCGGGCGTCGAGCCGATCGGCAAGTGGCGGCTGGTCAAAACGAACTCCACTCGCGGCCTTGCCGGCGACCGCTTCCTCGAAGTGGGACATCAAACGCTCAGCTTCTCCGATGGTGGCAGCAAGTACGGTGATCTCTACTATTACGAAGCAAGTCCGTCCGGCGAGCTGTTGGTCCAGGCGATTCGGGACGGCGAACTCAGCGTCCTGACTCTGGGCCGTCTCGAACAGCATGGTGACACCTTGCGACTTGCTCTTAATGTGCCCGACAGCGGCAGGCGACATCCGCGTTCGGTGGACGAAGAGGACGCAGAGCCCGACGTGTACTATTCCCGATGGGCTCGCATTGAGTGTACGGAAGCGGAGGCGGCAACCACCTTCGATCGCGACGTGCATGCGATGGCCATTCACATGCACGAAGTGCCGCTGACACTGTTAGCACGGACGGTCATGACGGCATTGCGAGCCGATGACGTGAGCGAAAGTCACGGGCAGGATCATGATAGCGCGCAAAATCGAGAACAGCGTCAGCGCGCGGCCCAGCTTCTCTGGCTGAACCAAGTCGTGGCGCCCAAGTTGATCGCGCCGTGGCGAGACGTTACGGAGCAGGCCAGGCCGCTGGATGGAATCGCCGACTTGGGGGCCCGCCAGCTATCCATGGCGGAGCGACACGCCATGGCCTATACGACTCAGCTCACGTCACGGGACGGCGAACTGCTTTCGTTGGTCATGTTCTTCGAGAAGCCGCACGAGGCATGGCGTCTACACAACCTGTCGCTCGTGCCGCGTGCGAGGGCGGAGGAATCGTTCCGTCGCTTTGAACGCGAACATCCCGACGCCATGGTGGTGATGACCAGTCCCGAACGGAGCCGCGTCGAAACGCCACAACGCCAGGCCGATCCATTACGTCCCCAAACCAAGGAACAGCCGCACGAAGGCGGAGATCCAACCGATGACAAGCCGGCCGCGTCCGAGGAGTCCACCGGGATTACGGCGCCCGAGCACGGCGACTGGGTCGTTGCCTGGGACGAGCAGTTGGACCAGCGCGCCGACAACCTGCACTTCGCGGGGCGCGAAGCAAACGGCCGCCGGACTGCCTCCTTTCACTTCACGGCGGCGCCCGGCAAATACAGCTTTCCCTCGGGGGAAATCGTCATCGAGTTTCCCGGCGGGCAACCCGGCGACGACGAGCCAACGGTCCGTTCCGCGACCTACTATGCCTCCGAAGACGATGTCGTGCGATGGCCGGCTCGGTGAAGCGATCCGATCAGCAGGGCGTTTTGCCACAAACACTCTTTGTCTGTGGCGGGCTCAGCGTTCATCCGCTGCTCGCCGCAGCGCAGCGAGCTTCGCGGTGAGCTCATCGAGCTCAACCTCGACGATCAAGAACACTTTTTGGGGCGAGGTGTCGCCGGAGACAAGCGACAGCTGGCGAGGTCGCAGGCCAAGCTGTTTGGCAAGCAGCTTGGCAATCGCCTTGTTGGCCTTGCCCTTTTCGGGGGCGGCAGTGACGGCGACCCGCAGTCGCTCATCGCGAACGCCGCGCAGCTCGTTGGCGCGCGCGCCGGGATGAGCATGGACCGCCAGCAGCACGCCCTCGTCGGTCTGCCTCAATAGCTCGCTCATTCGGCGTCTTCAAACAGCGCGGAACCGACGCGAATCAGCGTCGCGCCTTCGGCCACCGCCTGCTCCCAATCGCCGCTCATGCCCATCGACAGCTCGTGCAGCGAGACGCCGGCCGGGCAATCGTCGACCAGTTCGTCGCGGAGCGCTCGCAACGAGGCAAAGTCGCGCCGCGCTCGTGCCACGCCGCCCTCTCCGGAGGCCATGCCCATCAGTCCGACGATCCGCAGCGGCGTCCCGTCAAGTGACAGAAGCGTGTCACGCAAGTCGCCGGGGGCGAAGCCGTGCTTGGCGGCGTCTCCCGAAATGTTGACCTCCAGCAGCAATCGCGGGCGGCGGTCCCGCTCGCCCGGCGCGGGCGTCTGCCCGAGCTCGACTGTCAGCCGGGACAGCGCCTCGAGGAGCCGCGCGGAGTCGGCCGAGTGAATCCAATCGGCCCATTGGAGCACACGGCGGGCCTTGTTCCGTTGCAGATGCCCGATCAGGTGCCAGTGCAGCGGCGGCTCGGCCGCAAGCTGCCGCGCCTGCTCGGCCTTGTCGCAAAGTTGTTGCGGCCGGCTCTCGCCCAGATGGCGGCAGCCGGCTTCGACGAGCTCCTGCGTTTGTTCGAAGCCGACGTACTTCGTGACCCCGACCAGCTTCACCTCGTCCGGTGCGCGGCCATTTCGCCGAGCGCACTCGGCAAGCCGCTCAGCGAGCTGTCGGTAGTTTTCGGCAATTCGGGACATCGTTCACGAGCCGTTGGATCGGCTGCCGTCAGGCGCCCTCGACGCAAATCAGCTCCTCAACTTCGCCATCCGGCAGGAAGCGGGCCGCGAAAAACTCGTTGTTGAGATGTTGCCCGAGCAACGTGCGCGGCGCCACCTTGGCCAAGGATCGATAGAAGAGCCACTGGAATCCGCCAAACTGGGCGCGAAAACCGGCCGCCACGCTCGGCGGCTGAATCATCAGGTTCTCGGCGACCGTCAGCTGGCGCCAAGTCAATCGCCGATCCCGATCGGGGTGGAGATGAATCATCAACGGCGTGTACAGCCGTGACCCATGACATTTCTGTGTCAGTTGAAAGTGCTCGCTCTCGCCGGTCAGCTCGCCGGCGCATGGCGAGCGACGCCACTCGGGCAAGCTGAGGGGCAGCACGTCCGCGGTCGCCTTGCCGGACTTCAGGGCCATCTCGCGAGTCTCGTCCGCCGACACGCACTTCACGGCGCCCGCGAGCGGCAGCCGCATGAAGTTCTCGATCTCCGCGTCCTCGTCACCGAGCACCGCGTCGGCGAGGTAGAGGAATTGGTGGCGACGATCGAGCAGCAATTGCCGCTGAATGCGCCAGCCGCTGGCGACATCCGACGAGAAGCTCGCCTCCAGCTCGAGGTAGTCGACATCCTTGTCCTCGTGCCGGCAAAGCTCCTCCAAAGAGCTCACGCGGCCCAGCGGCTGTCCGTCGACATGCAGCTGGAAGTCCCATTCGCCTTGCAGCCAGAGTCGCCCAAAAGCGGCCAGCTCCACTCGCAGCGTCTGATCTTGGAACGAGTAAGCGAGCCGCGCGCTGTCCGGCGCCGACCAGCCGGTGGCCAGCACGCCGCATTCCGCCCACTCCGAATGGCAGCCGGGCAAAGGCAACTCGCCAGGCTTGCCTTTCGCTTTTACTTTCGGCGGCTTCTCCCACGGCAACATCGTGGCCGCCAAGACATCAACCGGGTCCTTATCCAGTTCGAGCGCCGCCCGCATCAATGGCTCGCTCCAGCGGCCCGCTCGGACTCCGCCCAGCAGCTGGCCGCCATCATGACGCGTGAACCGGATGGCTTGCCGAAACATCCATTCAAACTGCTCCGTCACCTCCGCGGGCGGCTTGAGCGCGTCGACGCCCGCCTTCTTCGCGATCCGCAAGCTGCGCGTCCAGGTGGCCAGCAACGGCCGCTGATCGGCGATGTAGCGGGCATGCAACAAGCCTTCGCCGTCGAGCACCTCTTGCATGCCCAAGCTCACGCATTGCATGCCGGCCTCGCCCAACGCAACCATCGCCTCGGCATCGGCAAAGATCGCGGCCAACGTCATCGGCAGCTCGGCGCCGAGCAGTTGCTGGGCAAGTGGCATCTGCTCGAACGGCATGCGGCCCGCGTCCGCGGCGATCCGCGACAAGGATTCGAACAACTCGACCCATCTCGACTCGCTCAGCACCGCAGCGAAACTTGGCAACGCTCGCGCCAACGTCAGACACTCCAGTCCCACGATCTCATCGAGCGGCCGTGGCCCAATCTCGTCCAACCAAATCTCGACACTTTCGGTCAAACTGGGAGGGCAGGGCAGGCTGTCGGCGTCGCCATGCAGAGGCGTTTCCGCACCGCCCTTCGGCTTTCGCCGCTTGTGGGACTTTCCTTTGAGGTGCTTGGCACTCTTGGCCGCCGCGTCGCGTTTGCCATGAGCCGATGCGTCCTGCAGGGCATCCGTGACCGATGCGTCCCAACGCGTCACCGCGCGGAGAAACTGTTTGGACTCGGGCGTAAGCGAGTCGGGCTGCGACCACAACAACGCCAGCGGGTCATCGCCAAAGCACTTGGCCAAGCGCTGACGTAATCGCTTCTTCATCAACGCTTGCCGCCACTGCGGCCAGTCCTTGCCGAGCTCCGCGGGCCATGCACTCGAGTCCTCGGCGGTGGCGGAGGCGCCGGAAGCGGACTCCGCGGAACGATCGTGAGGCGGAAGGGTGGTGGACATGAGCGATACCGGTGAGAGTGATGGAGCGTGCTGCCGCGCATCTGGACGGATGTGTATACTGTACCAGGGTCGCCCGATGACGAAATCGCGGCAACGACTCAAAAATAATTAAGGCTGTCGGGCCAGGAACATTCTCACCGTCAGGAAATTGCGATGAAGACATTTGCCGCTCGCGTTGTGGGAATTGGCTTGTTGTCTCTGTTGACCAACGCGTGTCAGGCGCAGCCAGCGGCGCCGCCACAGGGCACGACAGGCGCGGCACAGGCGCCCGCGGCCGGCAAGGCGCCCGAGATTCCGGCGCCCCCGCCGCGAGTGGCCAAACCCGACGGTGCAGCCGCCACGACGCCGGCGACGCCGCCCAAGCCGCAAGAAATCCCGGGATTGAAACGACTGATTCCGCAATCCGACGTCTGGATTGACAGCACTCACCATCGCGTGGTCGTCGATGGGCAAGTCTGCCTGCGACAAGGCGCGCTAGAAATGTTTGCCTGCCCCAAGGGAACGAAAGAGCATGAGTCAATCATCGCGCTGAATTGTCGCGCTTGGCACGTTCACACGGCGTTGTTGGCCGTCGGCGCTCGCCCCATCCACCCCGTGCAGTTCGATCCCGAGTACGCGCCGCCGGCGGGGACGACCGTCGATATCGACGTGATTTGGCGCGACGCGGCCGGCAAGGTCCAGCGAGCTTCGGCCCAGAGCTGGGTGGTCGACAACAAGGACAAGCCGCTGACGACTCCCTGGGTGTTTGGCGGCAGCCGCTTCTTCCGCGACGAGGCGACGGGACGCGAGTCCTATTTGGCCGAGGACGGCGATCTGATCTGCGTGTCCAATTTCACCACCGCGACGCTCGACCTGCCGATCGAGAGCTCCGCCGACGCGAGCGAATTGATCTATCTGGCCAACACCAACGCCATCCCTCCGATGGAGACCCCCGTGCGGCTCGTGCTGCGTCCACGTCTGGAAAAGAAGCCCGGCGCCGCGAAGCCCGGCTCGGCAGACGCCCCCAAGTCCGACGCCCCCAAATCGGACGTCAAAGCCACTTCCGCCAAACAGCCTTAATCGCCGTAATCGCCGTAACCGCCGTGCACATCGAGTCTGCTCGACCGACTCTCTTCGCACGTCCGAAACAACCATCTCTCGCCAACTCGCTTGCAGCCGGCAGGACAGGGTCCTCCGCGCGACGGCGATCATGAGACACAACTTCATTCAGGATTGAGCATGAACCGCCCGCAACACGCCGCCGAGCCGGAGCCGATTTCACTGTCCCCCGCCGAGGGTTGGCACTGCCTGCACGTTTACTACCAGTTTGACCGTGCGATCGTCAAAGCCTTCGATCAGGCGACGCTCCACAGCGGGATCGATCAGTTGCAGGCGATTCTCAACGGCCAGGCCGAGGGCGCGCCGCAACGCGTCCAGACCAGCCTCGTCTCCGGACACAAGGCCGACTTCGGCTTGATGCTGATGGACCCCAATCCGCTGGTAATTGATACCATTCACCAGCGGCTGCTCGCCAGCGACTTGGGCCCCGCGCTGCGGCCCACCTACTCGTTCGTCTCCGTGACCGAGGTGTCCGAGTACGTGCCGACCATCGAGCAGTATGCGGCGCGATTGGTGCACGAGGGCGAGACGCCCGGCAGCGACAGCTACAACGCCAAAGTCGCGAGGTACGAGGCGCGCGAGCCGATGATGCGGAAGCAACGGCTCACGCCCGATTTTCCCGAGTGGCCCGCCACCTGCTTCTACCCGATGAACAAGAAGCGAAAGGTCGGCGAAAACTGGTTCACGATGCCGTTCAGTGAGCGCAACCGGCTGATGGCCGAGCACGCTCGCAGCGGCATGGAGTTCGCCGGCAAGGTCTCGCAGCTGATCACCGTCGCCGTGGGTCTCGACGATTGGGAGTGGGGCGTGACGCTCTGGGCGCGCAATCCCGCCTTCCTGAAAGACATCGTCTATCGGATGAGATTCGACGAGGCCAGCGCCCGCTATGCCGAGTTTGGGCCGTTTTACACCAGCTACGTCTGCACGCCCGCCGAAATGCTCAAGCACTGCCACATCGGCTAAACAGTGATGAACGTGTCGTAGTGCAGGCTGCCAGCCTGCAGTCAGTATCGATCACAGGCTGGCAGCCTGTGCCACGGTTGTGCCAGCCTGCAACCTGCGCCCACAACCACAATCAATATCAACCGCAGGCTGGCGGCCTGTGCCACAGGCCGCTGTTAAGGCGCCATTAATGTGACACCTGTCACGGCGGCGCCTTGCAGCAGCGCAGCGTCCCACTCGAGCGGCAATTGTCGGCGCACGCAGGGCGCCGCTGATCCAGGGCGGCCGTAGCCATGGGTGTAGAAGAGCTCTCCGGGACGGTCGACACCGATCCGATAGGGCAACGTCAGCGCGGCGCCAAAGAAGTGTGCCGTGGAAAGGGCGGGTTGGAGCAAGGGCGCCACCGTGACGCCATGGCGTTCCAGCATTGGCTCATCAAAGTACAGCGTGTTGTGGTGGAGATTCGGCGCCACCCAATGAACGTGAGCTTCGTCGACGGCGCGCGCACCGCCACGATCGTCAAGTGACTCGCCAAACACCTCCTCCGAGCGATCACGCGGCACGGGCAGTTCGGTGCGTGCGCCGACGGCAATTCGAGTCACCGGCTGAAAGAACACGCTGGCCGAGGGCTTGGTTGGCTGCTGCGCTGCCGCTTGACCGCTCGCGACAAAGACTGCGATCCACCCGACGACGACGCTCGGAACGCTGACGATGGTCCGTGGGAAGGACGACGGGCGATTCAGGTGTTTGACGCGGCAATTCATGGCATTGGCCTCGACAGGAAAATTCTCACGCAAAGTCGCCAAGACGCCAAGAAGGAAACACGTTGAAGTAGGAGTCGGCGCATGCGTCCTCCTCTCCTTTCATCCATCACTTTGCGGCTTTGCGCCTTTGCATGTCCCATTCTGCAAGATCGCCGGGATTGGCCTCGGCAGGGGAAGTTTCTCACCCAGCCAACTTTTCAGTTGCGAGGATGATCGCATACGATCGGAAGGCACTTTCCGGTCATCCCTAATCATCGTCGCCCACCCGCGGCCGACTCCGCGCCGACCGTCAGCACCCCGGCAATGCGATGAACCTGCGAGACTTGCGCAACCGGCAGACTCCCTTGCCGCCAACGGTCGTCATAGAAGAACAAACGGCTAGCGCCACAACAGCAGCGCGATCTGCAATGGGGCGAGCAGCGTCAGCAACACCAGCGCCAAGGGGTAGACGGTCGCATAACTGGTGACGGGCCGGCTGGCGTCGGTCTTCGAGGTGACAACGCCCAGGCCGGGCGTTGAGGTCATGGCGCCACAGATCCCGCCCGTGGCATCCAGCCAATCCAACTGCAACAAGAGCCGCCCGACCATGAGCCCGGTTGCCAATGGCGCGGCGACGATCAACAGCGACGCCACGGGCAGAGTCCATCCATGTCGCCCAAGAATGCTCAAGAACTGGCCGCCGGCTTGAGCGCCGGCCTGCGCGAGAAACAACGCCAAGCCAACTTCCGACAACAACATCCGCGCCGCACGCGGCATTCGTCCAGCGAGCGGGCCCAGGTGCCCGAAGTGTCCCGCCAGGAGCCCCACGACAAGCGGTCCCCCGGCCAGTCCGAGCGCAATGGCTTGTCCGGCGAACACCAACTCCACATACCCCAGCAAAACACCCAGGGTCAGCGCCAGCGTCAACGCAATCAGATCGGTCTCATCCAACGTGCGTTCGCGGTGGCCGGCAAACTTGGCGAAACGCTGCAGGCCGCCGGGATCGCCGACGGCCGTCAAAGCATCTCCATGCTGAAGTTTCTCCGTCGAGTTGGGCACGAACTCCACGTCCTGGCGCGTGATTCTCGAAATGGTCACTCCGAAGTTCGCAAGCAGTTTCAGCTCACGCAGCGGCTTGCCGATCACTTGTCGCGACGTCACGACGATGCGACGGCGCTCGTGCTCCAGATCCAGCAAGTATTCGTCGTCGCAACGTTCGCCCAGCACCTCAATCGCAACGGGCAACTTCTGCGCCCCGCCGACGACCAACAGTTGTTGGCCCAGTTCCAGCGAGAATCGGGAAGGGATCGGCTGCAGTCTCGTCGTGGCATGCTCGCCACCTCCGGTGGAAGGCGCCTCGGCCATCGCGAGCCCCGCTGGGCTTCCCCACCCCGCGGAAGCCGGCCCGACCTTGCCGTAGTCCAACTCCCACCGCGGCTTCAGTGAGTCCGTCGCCGGCGACCCATGGTCGCTCCGCTCGTTCATCAGCACGCGCGACACTTGGCAATTCGTTTCCGCGAGCGCCGAGACATCACACAGCGACTTGCCCACCACGCCGGGATTGGTCACGCGCACCAGAGCCCGAACAATCGGCCCGGCATCCGCGCCGTCGTCCGCAGTTTCCTCTTCCGTTGCGGGAAAGTAACGCGAAACGAATTGCACAAAGGCAATCACGCCCAGCACGCCAAACGGATAGGCGACGCCGAAACCGATCGCAACCTCGAGGTTGTCGGGAAGCTGGTCAGTCGCAGCCGCCAGCGCCGGCGTGCTCGTCAACGCGCCTGCCAACAAGCCCACGGCCAAGCCGGCATCGAGGTCCAGCATGGCGGCAATGCACCAGGTGACCGCTCCCGCTGCCACCAACATGCTCACCGCCATGACGAGCAGCAGACGTCCGCGTTGAAACACCGTCCGCAGGAAGACCGGTCCGGCGCCCAGACCGAGACAGTAGACGAACAGCACGACCCCAGCGGCGCCTGCGGCGGGTGGAACCACGAATCCAAAGTGGCCCGCCACCAACGCGACAAACAATACTCCCGACGTGCCCAGCGACACGCCTCTCCAGGTCAATTTGCCGACAGCCAAACCCAACCCGATCACGGCCAGAAGGGCCACCAGTTCTACCGCAGTATCGCTCATCGTTCCGCGCAGTCCGTTCTTGCTTCAATCCAAGTCCTGTAGCGTCGATCCGCCGTCGTGCACATTGCGTGCCGACCAACCGGTGGCGGGCGAGGCACGCGGCGGCCGTGCCGTCGGAATCGTGCCAATTGGCTCAATCCAATCGATGGAGTGCCTATGGAGGCACGCTGACTCGCTCCCCGGTTTGTCCGCGCCGTGCTTAACCATAGGGCGCCGTGGCGCCACGGGAGGATGCAAAGCACCCGCAAACAGCGGTGAATCTCGCACGCGGGAGTGTGTCCCCCAACCACAGGCGACGGCAATCAACCATCGGGTCTGCTGCGGGTCACACGGAATCGGCATCTGATTTACAATTAACCCTCGTAATGGGGTCCGCTGCCCCGTCACACCCGCCTAGCGATCAAATGACTCGCGGTATTCGATGATCATCCCGTCCAACCTCCACAACGTCGCCAGCTACGTCTCGGGCAAGAGGCCGCAGGCGAAGGGGCACTGCGCCATCTGCGCCGTCTGCGTCATCTGCGCCGTGATCGCGTTGGTCGCCGGCGCAATTGGCACAGCGGGCGCGGACGATGGGGCCTCACAACGGTCGCGCGCGATGGACACCCGCGCCGAAAAATCGGAGCCGACGACGAAGGACTGGATAGGCAACGCGGACGTTGTCCGCTGGCACGAGTTGCGCGGCACCGGAGCGCGGGCGAACCCGCTTCGCCGCCAAGTCGACCCGCCGCTGGAAGGCGCCGACGCGTTCATTGAGTATCGCCTTCGCTACGATGGCGAGTCGATCGACCTGCCGGGCAAGGGCGATGGCGAGTTCTTCGCCCTGTGGCTCGATGAAGTCGAAGGCGGCGAGTCGGCGACGCATGGCGCCGTGCCCAACATCGGCTTGCACGTCTCGGCGGGCGAAAACCGCTTCATGGTCCGATTCGAGCCTCGGCGTGAAGCATACGCCAAGCCGTTGCAAGGCGACGTCGAGCACCGCATTGTCGCTCGACTCCGCGTTAGCGAAGGTGGACGAAGCTACGATCAGTTGGAGCTCTGGATTAACCCGGGGCCCGGCGAACTGGCTCGACCCCACGCCACGGCGCGGGGCAGGGGACCACAAACCTTGCGCTGGATGGGCTTCACCACCGGCGGCAAAACGGAGCCCAGCGACCGCATCCTGGTCAGCGACGTCAAGGTGCACCAGCAATGGGAAGCGCTGTTCGGTTTGTCGTTGCCATCCGAACCCGTCGAGCCCGAAGCAAAACCTGAAGTCGATCCGCCCCCGGTGGTGACGGTCGATTTCGGCAAGCAAGTGGCGCCGATTCTGAAACAACGTTGCTTTGCATGTCATAGCGGCGAGAAGCCGGACGCCGGCGTGCGACTGGACGTTTGGGACGAATTGCTGAATCAGGTCAAGCCACGGCATGCGGACGAGAGTCCACTGGTCCTCCGACTGCAAACCGAGGACCCCGAGTCGAGAATGCCGCCTCCCGACGCGGGCGAGCGACTCAGTGTCGAGGAGATTGCCACGTTGACGACGTGGATCAACGAGGGTGTCTCCTGGGACGAGACGCTGCTACCCACGCCGGCGCGGACAACGGACCACTGGTCATTCCAACCGATTCAACGGCCAGCGATTCCTCAGGTTGACGACTGGGAGCACTGGATACGCACTCCGGTCGACGCGTTCATTGCCGAGCAGCTCGACAAACACGGGTTGCGGCCCGCCCCGCTGGCGTCCGTCGACACCCTGCGACGACGCTTGGCCTTGGACCTGACCGGCCTGCCGCCCGCGGATGCAGGCGATTTTTCGGCCAGCGAGACACGACAACCCGACAACACTTCGGCCGCCGAGTCACATGACATTGCCGACCGGCTCGCCGATCAACTGCTGGCCACGCGGGCATACGGTGAGCGATGGGGGCGCCATTGGCTGGACGTCGCGAGGTGGGCCGAGAGCAACGGGCACCAGCACAATCGCGAGCGTCCGCACGCTTGGCGATATCGCGACTACGTGATCGAGAGTTTTCAACGGGACAAGCCGTTTGACGTCTTTATCCGTGAGCAACTGGCGGGGGATCTTGAATCGGAGCCCACCGCCGAGCAGTTGGCGGCGACCGGCTTTTTGGCAGGCGCCCGCTACAGCGGCAATGAATTGGACAAGGCGATTCAGCGGAATGACATCCTCGTCGATGTCGCCAACACGACGGCGTCCACATTTCTGGGTTTGACGCTAGAGTGTGCTCAGTGCCATTCGCACAAGTTCGATCCATTGTCCCTGCGCGACTACTACCAATTCCAGGCGTTCTTTGCCCAAGGGCAGCCCGGCAATCTGGTGCTCGACAGCACTGCCGAGGCCGAGCAGTTGATCGATCTGCGGTGGCGTTTGTTCCGCTCCGTTGAGCAGCGCATGATCCGCGCGCGGAGAGCTGCCGGTCAGCCCGAGCCGATTCTCGTGACACCCAAGTCGGTGGTGGGCGCCATGCGCTCCGAGGAGCGTCGGAGCTTCGACCAGTTGGAGCGCAGCATTGGCGCCTTGCCGCAAACCTGGGGCTGGCATGCCACGCTTGCGTCGGCGCCGAGCCGGCCGGTCGCGCCCCATGAGATGCGGTGGCCGTTGTCGACTCGCCGCACCGCTTATCCTCGCCCGACGCACATTCTGCTGCGCGGCGACGTTGGCTCGCCTGGCCCGCGAGTCGAGCCCGCTTGGCCAGCGGTGTTCGGCCCCACGAGCGAGCCTTCGGCAAAGGAACAAGATGCTCCGATCGACGCGCCGGCTCCTCGTCAGCAACTCGCCGAGTGGCTGACATCTTCCCGTCAGCCCCTTGCCGCTCGAGTATGGGTCAACCGGATCTGGCAGTGGCACTTCGGCCGTGGCTTGGTTGAGACACCCGGCGACTTCGGCACGCAGGGAGAGCTTCCCAGCCATCCCGCATTGCTCGACTTTCTCGCCAGCGAGCTTGTGGCGCATGGATGGAGCACTCGCCATATTCACCAATTGATCGTTCGCTCCAACACCTACCGACAATCGTCCACCGACAACGAACGAGCGAGACAGTTGGATCCGGAGAACCGCCTCTACTGGCGTTGGGAGCCACGACGCTTGGAGGCGGAGGCGATTCGCGACTGCGTGCTTGCGGTGTCCCACAGGTTGGACGACACGCCGGGAGGCCCGAGCGTCGCCGTGGGAAAACTGGAGACGTCGCTGCGGCGGACCATTTATCTGGCGCATCAGCGGCAGCGGATCGCCCACGACCAAGTCCTGTTCGACGCTCCCGGCGGCATTGGCGTCTGCAGCCAACGTCGCGTATCCACTGTGCCGATGCAGCCGCTGTACTTGCTGAACAGCGACCTGATGACGCGCAGCGCGGCTGGGCTCGCGAGTCGTGTGCGCGCGGCGGCCGCCGCTCAGGATCACGACCAGCTCGCTCGCGCTGCCATCCACATGACGCTTGCGCGACACCCGAGCCCCGAAGAGATTGTCCGCATCGCCGAGTTTCTGCGTCAAAGCCCGGCAACCGACAGCGGCCCCGATGCGTTGGAGCAGCTCTGCCTGGCATTGCTGAACCTCAGCGAGTTTCTCTACATCCCGTAAGCGACCGCAGCCGTTATCCGCAGCCGTTATCCGCAGCCGTTATCCGCAGCCGTTATCTTTGGAGTATCGCCCGTGATCACACCTCGGAACCGACGAGCGTTCCTGCACGCTGCTGCGTTGGCGAGTGTCGGCGCCGGGTCGGTGTCGGTCGCCCGGGGCCAAACTCCGGAAACCGGAGCGCAGTCTCACGGTGCGCGGGCGTTGGCGGCTATCGAGTCTCGCACATTGCATTTCCCGGCGCGCGCGGACCGGGTCATTGTGTTGTTCATGGCGGGCGGGCCCAGCCAGGTCGACACGTTCGACCCCAAGCCGGAGCTGGCGAAGCTGGACGGGAAGGATGTTCCCGACAGCATCGCTCGCCACGTCCCCAAGATTCAGCGCGCCGGCCTCAAGAACCTACTGGCGTCGCCTTGGAAATTTTCCCGTCACGGCGAGTCCGGCATGCCGATTTCGGCGCTCTTCCCCGAGTTATCTCGGCATGCCGACGAGCTCTGCGTGATTCGTTCGATGTCGCATCGCAATCCGGTGCATGGGCCGGGCGAATGCTTGGCCTTGTGTGGCGCCGCGTTGGGCAACCGCCCCAGCCTCGGCGCCTGGACCGTCTACGGCGCCGGCGCGGAGAACGTCAGCCTGCCAGCCTTCATCGTGATGAACCTCCGCACTGACGGCATGCAATTTGCGCAGGCCGCGGGCTGGGGTCCCGCCTTCTTGCCATCGCGTTTCCAAGGCGCCGTCGTCTCGCCCGCCGACGGCATCCGCAATCTCGCCATGCCTTCCGGGCTTTCCGTCGCGCAGCGGCAGCGCCAATTGGAGTTGATTGACTGGTTCCATCAACGACAACTCGAGCAACTCGGTCCAAACAGCGAATTGGAAGCGCGTCGCCGCTCTTACGCGTTAGCCGACCGCATGCAGTCCACGGCGCCCGAGCTGATGGACCTGAGCCAAGAGTCAGCGGCCACGCGAAAACTTTACGGCATGGACGAGAAGGCGACGGCAGACGTCGGCACGGGATGCCTGCTCGCCCGGCGGATGACCGAGCGAGGCGTGCGTTTCGTCCAACTGCGAGTCGGTGGCTGGGACGCCCATGGCAACATCAAGGCGAATCACGACAAGCTGGCGGGGGCCACGGATCGCCCAATTGCCGGCTTGTTGACCGACCTCAAGCAACGCGGATTGCTCGAGTCGACCTTGGTCGTGTGGTGTGGCGAGTTCGGCCGCACGCCGACCATGGAGGGACGCGGCAATGGACGCGACCACTCGCCCGCGGGCTATTCGGTCTGGCTCGCCGGCGGCGGTGTGGCCGGTGGCAAGGTGATCGGCGCCACCGACCCGCTCGGCTATGTCGCCATCGAGCGTCCCGTCAGCCCACAGGACCTGCATACAACCATTTTGCACGCGCTGGGCATCGACGCCGCCCGGCTCTCACATCTGCATCATGGCCGCAATGAGACACCAACTGTCTTCGGCGCCGCGGCCGTCACCGAGGCGTTCGCATGAGCGGGCATGTTGTGCTGGCGGGTGACTCCATTCTCGACAATGGCGCCTACGTGAGCGGCGGCGACCCGCTGGCCGAACAACTCCAAGCCTTTCTGCAAGGTGACTGGAAGGTGACACTGCTGGCGCGTGACGGCGCCACCGTCAACAACGTGCATCGACAGCTCGACCTCATGCCGGCGGCGACGCACCTGGTTCTCAGCGCCGGCGGCAATGATGCGCTCGAGGGCGCTCGGGTGCTCTATGCCGAGGGGGAGTCCGCCGCTCAAAAGCTCGAGGCCCTCGCCGAGTTGCAACAGCAGTTCCGGGCCGACTACCGCCGCTTGATCGCCGCCATCCGCGAGCTGGAGTTGCCGGCGATCGGCTGCACCGTGTACGACGCGGTGCCGGATTTGGCGGACGTAGAACGAATGGCGCTGTCCCTCTTTAACGACGTGATCCTGCGCGAACTGTTCGCGGCTGGAATGAACGTGCTCGATCTTCGCCTTGTATGCACCGCGCCGTCGGATTACAGCGACGCCTCGCCGATCGAGCCGTCCGAAATCGGCGGCGCCAAAATCGCGAGGCAGCTGCATGCTATGCTGAACGAGATCAATTTTGGTGACCCAACGACCCACGTTTTCCCACGCAAGATGTGCTGACGATTGAAATGCGAGAGCCTTTCATCTGTCGTCTCTTTGCACGTCGCGTCGCTTGAGCCCACCTGCATTGGCTCAGTGCCCCGTCCGCAATCCACTCGCGCAACACAACTTGCTCACGCAAAGTCGCAAAGACGCAAAGAAAGAAGAAGGAAGATTCTATCCGTGTTCAATCCGTGTTTGATCCGTGGCAAATAATCAGTCCGGCGAAGAAAGTGGCGCGGGCAGCAGCTCTTCTTCCAACGGCTGGATGTCCACTGCCGGAACCTCAGGCGCCACTTCGAGGCGCAACCCGTCGAGGTCCAGCGACGGCGCGAGGTGGCGTTGCTCGTACGGTCCGCTCTCGATCGGGGCGGGGATCTGCAGGCAGGGCAGTTCGCGCGGCACCAAACGTGAAGCGGTGCGATGAGCGGACGTCATCGCCGCGGGCGAATGAGGGCCCTCGCTGAGATACACCTGGTGGTAGTCGAGCAAAGTGCCCTTGGCCAGGTGCACGCTCATCAACGCCTGATTGTAGTCCACCAAGGAGCGGTGATAGGCCGTCGTGGCCACCACAGCGCGGCTCTGCGCCGCCAGCACGTTCTCCAGCAGGATCTCGGGTGCGCCGGGCTCCTGCACCCCCGCCTCGTACTTGCGAGAGATCGCTGACCATTGGCGAATCGCGGCTTGGCTGCGATTGTAGTTGGTGCGAGTGAGCTGATAGCTGCGAGCGAGCTGCCCATAGGCGTGGCTCACCTCGTGCTCGACGCGCAGTGACTGTTCGCGATGGATGTCGCGCTGCCGCCTCAACTGCAACTGCGCGTGCTGCACCGCCGTATGCCCGATGCGATTGCCAACCGGCCTGCTCAGTTCGACTCCGATCTGGCCGCCTTGCAGGTCGCCAGTCAGCAGGTCGCTCACCGCGCTGCTGTTGGGACGATGTCCGCCAACCAGCTCGTTGCCGAAGCCACGGAAGCGATACTGCCCGACGACATCCAGCCGAGCTTTCAGGAAGTTTCGCGCCGCCGTGAGCTCCAGTTCGCTGCGTTTGATCTCCCACTCTTGTCGGCGGAGCTCGGCGCGGCGCCACTGTGCCTCGGCGTGAATCTCCTCCCAAGGGAACTGTACATCGACTCGACTTGGCTCGTCCACCGGACGCAGCAGAGCCGGGCCCGTGGGAGGCTGTCCCATCAGCCAGCGCAGCCGCCGCTCCACGCCATAGACGCCTCCGGTGGTGGCGTTGGACAGGCTGTTGCCCGAGAGCGACTCCTCGACCGCGGCCTGCGCGGTGAAATACTGCTCACTTGCCAGCGCCTCGCGTTCTTCGTCCTCTTCACCGACGCTCAGCTTGTCGCGCACGACCTGCCAGGTTTCCCGAGCGGCGTCGCGTCCTCGACTGCGCGCGTCAAATTCGCGATAAGCGAAATACAGCTCCCAGTAAGTGAGCTCCACGTCGCGGACGAGATTGCGAATGGCAATTTCAAAATCCACTGCGGCGACATCCGTGTTGACCCGAGCCAGCAGCACGCCGTTGTACAACCCCGGCTGCGCGTTCGGTCCGGCAATTCGATTGAACTCGAGTCCGCCGCCTTGCAGCAGCGGATGTCGCACTTCGCCTTCCCAAGTCGTCTCCCAGGAGCTGGGGAAGCGGTTGAGTGCGCCGGCGTTGTCCTGGTTGTATCGAGTCAGGTTGCGCAGCGCCAAACGGGTGCCAGTGGCCGCGGTCTTGGAATACTCGACGGCAAAGTTCCGTGTGTTCTGAATCAGGCCCGCCACGCCTCCACCGAACAGGACGTTGTTCAGCGTCCGCTCGTCGTGCGCCCAAAACAGACTCGTGCTGACCTGAGCGTCGAAGGCGCTCAGAGCTGCCTCCTCTCCCGTCCGCGGATTCGACTGCGCCAGCGCCGGTCCGTAATGCGTCGCGTTGGCCGCGGGCGCCTCAACCACTCGTCCGCCCAGGTCTCTCACCACCTGACTGTGATGCAGCGCCAACCGTACGGCCTCTTCGAGCGACAGGTCCCAGTACTCCGGCGGAGCGTCACTGCGCAACGTCCAGGGGGGAGGCGCAGCCGGCCGTTGCGGTGGTGCTGGCTGCGCCGCGGCGTACGTGATCTCCTGCGGCACGCCGAGAAACGCTGCGCCGCCGCGTGGCGGGTTGGGATGCCCCGGACGAGTGGAACAGCCCAACAGCATGAATACCGGCAGGACCCACAGCAATCCGAACCAGGCCCTTGAGAGACGCTCCGGTCGGCGCAGCCGCCCACGTCGCCCTCCGAAGAGAGACCGGACGTATCGTCGCCATTCGTGCGAACCGTGCAACAGTTGCCCGTGGTGGAAATGGGTTTAACTGCTTGTTGGAAAAACTCGTAACGCCAACGCTCAATTCATCGTCTCCACCACTCCAAGTCACACAAAGCAACCCAGCCGGTCGGCGCCACCATTAAAACCCGCAATCTGACTCGGCGCGATAGGTTCTGGCCAACCGGGAAACCCAAGGCGAAATCAGTGGCCAGGAAATCAAAACGCTTCGGCCGGGGGCCAATGTCAATTTGGGGAGTCCGGTCGAACCTTGCGGCCAAATTGCCCTTCCCGCCCCCCGCCAGCAGTCCCGAAGGCGTTGTGTAGCAAGGGTTTTTGCCGTTGTGACGCTCAGTTTGTTTGTAGCGATTATTCCGAGCGTGCCGAAGAAAAGGGTGCGACACCGTGCGTTGCCACGCGTGGTGTGCTTAACGAGTGGACCCGCGCACCAATGCCATTGGAGGATGTGCCGTCGAACTTGGACGGCACAGGGCAGCACGGTCCACTGTCCCTACTAAACGCCCCGTCCCGCAATCCGCGATGGCCATTCCCGTTGGCCATTGCGCCGGTTGCTTTGCGGCGCGAGATCACGGACCATCTCATCGCTGGTTGACCCATGAAGACAACACGAGTTCTTTTGGCTCTCGCGCCCTTGGCCGCGATCCTCGCCGCGACACAGCCCGCGCTGTCTCAGCAGCCTGCCGGGCCTCAATACCAAACCCAGCCGATCGCACTTGGCGGAAGTTCGCACCAATTGCGAAACATTCGCTGGCAGGACCTCGAGCAGCGTTTGCGCGAGTACTGGGGCACTCGACTTTCGGTTTCCGTGACACAAGACAATACTAGTCACGTGAAGGCGAACTTGGGCAACCAGGAGACGGCCGTGATGCGAATCAATCGCAACAACGGCTACGTCATGTTCGACGCCCAAAACGTCTGGAACGGATCCTGGTCGAACTTTGTGCAGGCCTTGGACAGCCCACGGGGAACCGGTGTCACGGACATCGTGGCGATGCACAAGGCGCCCGCCCCCACCATTTCTCGGGCGGTCGACCTGCTCAAGTCGGCCTCGCGGTCACTGGGCACCGTCGGCTTGGCGCCGCTGTCGCGCGCGGCCAACACGGTGGTGATGCAGCCTCCGGCAGGCCAACCGCTGGAACAGCCTCCCGTCAACGGCCAGCCCGGTGTCAACCCACAACAACCCGCGGACGATCCACAGGGCGGCCCGCCGTTGCAGGGCGACGAAAACGACTTGCGACCGATCGGCGACGTGCAGCTGCAGTTCATCCCCGAACTGAACATTGTCGTGGTCAAAGGCAGCCAGCGTGATGTGCAGCGTATTCGCAGCATCATCGACAACATCGCCAAGACCGCCGAACAAGCAAAGCCGGTGGTTGAGCTGGTGCCACTGCAACACATCTCCAGCCAAGCGGTCTCCGAATTGATCGTGGGCCTCTATGACCAAGTCTTCGGTCCGCGCCAAGGTCCGCTCAGCATCACCGCATTGGACAAGCCGAACACCCTGCTGCTAATCGGCAGCGAAGCCAGCATCGCCGTCATCAAGGAGCTGCTAGTGAAGTTGGACGTCCCGGTGCCTCCCGCCACGCAATTAAAGGTGTTTCAATTGAAGCACATCTCGTCGGTGGACGCCGAACGCACCATTCGCGAGTTCTTCACACGACTGCCGGGGACAGGCGGTGGAACCGGCACGATCGACGAGGACCGCCTGCGGCTCAATCTGGGCACGCGAGTCCGTGTCGTCTCCGACTTCCGCAGCAATTCCTTGATTGTCCAAGCGGCGCCGCGAGACATGGCGGAGCTGAAAACGCTGATCGACCAGATCGACGTGCCCGACACGGGCGCCTCGACGGAGCTTCGCGTCTTCCGGCTGTCCAACGCGCTGGCCGCCGACCTCGCCCCCGTGCTGCTCGAAGCGATCACCGGATTGGGCGCGCAGGCGAACCAGCAGCAACAACAGCAGGGCGGCGGCACATCGTTGCAGCTCACCAAGCCCTCAACGGCGATCACCATTGTGGGCGTCGACGCTGCGGGACATAAACAGATCAGCGCGGGGATCCTCACCGACGTGACGATCACCGCCGACCCGAACGTAAACGCGTTGTTGGTCCGCGCTCCATCGAAGAGCATGGAGCTGATCGCCGAGCTGATTCGGCAGTTGGACCAGCTGCCCGACGCTTCAGCGCAGATCAAAGTGTTTCAGATTCAAAACGGCGACGCCACCGCGCTGACGCAGATGCTGCAACAGCTGTTCGGCCTGCAGGTGACGGCTGGCCAGGGCTTCACCGGCCAGGCGCTGACTCAGCTCGGCGCCAACTTCGGCACCGCCACCGCCGGCGGCGACAGCTCGCTGGTGCCATTGAACTTCTCGGTCGACGTTCGCACCAACAGCATCATCGCCTCGGGCTCGGCCTCCGACCTGAATGTCGTCGAAGTGCTGTTGCTGCGGCTCGACGAAGAGGATGTGGAGAGCCGCCGCACGGTCGTCTATCGCCTGAAGCACGCCCCGGCGCTCGACGTCGCCAACAGCATCGACACCTTCCTGCTGCGACAGCAGCAGATCAACCAGCTGACCGGCCAGATCTCCGCTGTCAGCCCGTTCGAGCAGATCGAGCGCGAGGTGATTGTGGTGCCCGAACTGGTCAGCAACGCGTTGATCGTGTCGGCCACGCCGCGGTACTTCGAGTCCATCTTGAAAGTGATCCGCGACCTGGACTTCAAGAAGCCGATGGTGATGGTCCAGGTGGTGATCGCCGAGGTTGCGCTGACCGACGACTTCGAGTTCGGCGTCGAGCTCGGGTTGCAGGACTCGCTGATGTATGACCGCAGCGTGTTCACCGCGGACACTGCCGTGACCGGCTTCAACTTTAACAACACCGGCGAAAACCTGCCCAACTCCAGCAGCGCCGCGTCGATGGCCACGCGAAACGCCCTTGCCGGCCAGGCACTGAGCAATTTCGGCCTGCTGCGGCAAAGCTCGAACCTGAACTACGGCGGCATGGTGCTGTCGGCGGCCAGCGAGTCGATCAACATTCTCGCTCGGGCGCTTCAGGACGCAGGACGGATGCAGATCCTTTCGCGTCCGCAGGTGATGACGTTGGACAACCAGCCCGCGTTCGTGCAGGTCGGCGCCCGCGTGCCGCGAATCACCGATGTGACGATCACCAACGGCGTGACCTCGAACACCACGCAGGACGAGGATGTCGGCTTGCTGCTGCGATTGCAGCCTCGGATCAACGAGGACGGCTTGGTCGTGATGACGATCGACGCCGAGCGTTCCGAAGTCGGCGACCCGCAGGACGGCATTCCGATCGCCATCAACGCCAACGGCGTGCCGATCAACTCGCCGCAGATCAACACGACCACGGCCCAGACCACAATCAGCGCGTTCAGCGGCCAGACAGTTGTGTTCGCCGGCTTGATCACCAAAGACCGCTCGATCCAAAGCCGACGCGTGCCGTATCTGTCGGACATCCCGGTGCTGGGACGACTGTTCCGGTTCGACGCCGAGAACGAGACTCGCACCGAGTTGCTGATCTTCATGACTCCCTACATCGTCGACGACGAGAACGACCTGGAGTGGGTGAAGCAGCGCGAGAGCGAGCGAATGAGTTGGTGCTTGGCCGACATCGTGGAAATGCACGGAAACGTCGGGCTGAGCGGCGGCCACGGCCTCTGGGGTCCCGCCACTTCGCCGATGATCTATCCCGACGAGCAGCCGACTGCGGACATGCTTCCGGAGATGATGATCGACGAGGGGCAGGGAATGCCCGGGCAATGGATGACGCCAACAGGCATGACCGGCCAGCAGACTCGACAAGCTCCGGCGGCCGCTCCGATGGTGACTGACCCCGGTCGTGTGACGCCTCAACCGGTCCAAGTCGCTCCGTTGCAGGGTGGCTATCCCACTGGGGCGCCGGCGGTGCCGTCTGTAGCACCGGGTGCTTCTGCGGCCTACGCCCCTGCGAACCCATGGCTCGCCGGCGGCGCCGCAGGGCCGGTCCACCAGGCCTCACAAGGGTCGCAGGCGATGGAGTCCCAACCCGTCTCACCCGCCTCCTACCGCTATCCGACCTCGACTCCAACTTCACCCTATCCAACGTCGCCCTATCGCGTGGGTGATCCACCGGTGAACTACAGCGTTCGCTACGGGGTGGCCCCGGCGGCAGCCTCGACGCCGACGACTGCCTACAGTCCGACGACGAGTCACGTCAGCCCACCGCCCGGCGGAGCCGGATATCCGGCGGGCATGACTTCCGCCCCGGGATTTGGCGCCGCCTACGTGCCCAACACCGGCTATTCGGTCGGGCAATGATCAGCGGCCACCTTGAATGTAACCATCGCTTCCGAGCGGCAGGCCCAATCCGCGCGTGGGAATTGCGATTCCCGTCATGCTTATAAGGTGTGGTGATGAAATCTACCTCGACGCTTGTTGCCATCGCGATGTTGACCGTCGGCTTAGCCGGACCAGCAGCGGCGGAATTGAAGCTGAAGATGCCGAAGGCGCCCTGGAAGAAGAGCCAGGTCAAGGAGAGCAAATACGGCCAACCATCGCGAATGGTCGTCATCTGGACTCCGGATGTGCTCTCCACTCCCGGAAAACCCGCCACGCGCGGCCTGGGCGGACGCATCTACTTCTACAACAACCAGAACAAGACCGTCCCCGTTGAAGGGCAATTGGTCGTCTACGTGTATGACGAGGAGTTGCAGGAGCACAAGGAAAGCAAGGTGCCCAACCGCCGTTACGGATTCACGCCGGAACAGTTTTCCAAGAAGTACAGCGAGTCGAACTTGGGCGCGTCCTACAACGTTTGGATCCCGTGGGACACTCAGGGTAGCCCGCTGAAACGCTTGCAGGTGATTCCGATTTTCACCTCGGTCACCGGACATCACGTGATGGGCAAGGAGACGTCGGCGGTGCTGCACGGCCCCAAGCCGGAAGGTGCGCCGCGCGACGAGCAAATCGTTCCGCTGGGTGGAGGCCCCGCCCAAACGGGGCAAAATCAGAATGCTCAGCCGCCGGTGCCCGGTTTGCCGCCACAAGTCACACCCGTTTCGTACACGCCGGTCGCGGGCACTCCCGCCGACACCCCCGCGCGGCAAGCGTTGACGAACCAGCGCGAGCGAATGCGAACGACAACGATCGACCTGCCGAACGGCGCGGCGCGGCAATTGCGAACCGTTTCCCCGACACCTCAAACGCCATCGGCGGCGCCCGCCGTGACTCAGCCGATCATCCCGCCAAGCCCGATCGTTAATCGCTTCGGGGGCGCGGCCTCGCTCCAACGGCCCACGCAGGACACGCTCTTTCCCGGCCGCAACGTCCAACGCCCCGATCAGGTTGCGCAAACGCAGATGGGGATGAACTTCCCCGCTATGAATCCGGCTCCGACGCCGCAGGGTGTGGGAGCTCCCACGGGGACGGGGGCGTCATTCGGCGCGGTGAACCCCGCCGGGAACACGATGTCGGGACGGCTGCAAGAGACGGCGAGGCAAGCTCGCAAGTGGCCTACGTCCCAGCAACGACAAGCTCGTTTTGTACCGCCACAATACCAGGCTCAAGCTGGGCCATACGTTCCACAAGGTCCTTCTCCCGCTGGGTTGGGACCTGGCCCGTCAGCACCAGCACACCTTCCGCCGTCAAGCTCGCCTGGATTGTTTCCAGCTCGTTGATGACGGGAGTTCGAGCCATGCGTCGGGAGAACCCTCGAGCAACCACGCGTGGCGCGCGGGGCCGAACGTCGATGGCGACATTCAGCTTGGGACGAAGCGGCGTTTGGTTTTGCATCTGATTTTGGTTCTGCTGATTGTTGAACCCGAAGCCGCCGATGCCACCGATGCCGCCAATGCCACCGATCCCCCCAATGCCACCGAGCCCGCCCAAGCCACCGCCAAGGCCGCCGAGTCCACCGGAGCTGATGCCGCCGCGGGACAGGTTGCCGCTGCTGCCGCCGAAGCCGGGCACTCCGCCGCCGAAGCCACCCAACCCACCACCTAGGCTGCCGACGCCACCCGCCGATCCGTTCTGCAATCCGGAGACGCTGAGAATGTGCGATGTGTTGGAGCCGACGAACACCTCTTGTTGGCGAGCAATCGCGCCCTCGGAGCTAACCGTGCCCGATTGTGAGAGCCCCACTGTCCGGTTGAGAGTCGAGCCGCCCGCTCCACCCGCGTTCGCCCCACCCGTGGCGCCGCCACCGCCGATTTGCTGAGCCGTTGCCCAGGACGCGCAGGCAGCAAGACCGAGAAATAAGACGGCAACAGTGGTTGGCTTGAACATGTTCGGGATCCGCGGCGGAAGCGAAATGAGGGAAGCAGCGAACGTTTCGATTTTATCGGGCTTGGCGGCTGGAGAACAGCGAAATCTCGGCTGCCTGCCGGTTGCAGCGGTCGCTCCGGAGGCTCGGAATCGCCAAACGCGGCAATGCAGGCAAGTTGTAGGGATTCGGGCCCGTGCTTCGAAGCACCCTGTGGATTCAACGGTTCCCTAAACCATGGCGTACTTCCAGGAAGCCGCCTCCTCGCCGTCCAGCCGCAGGGTGAGACACTTCGCGCTGCCGCCCGACTTCACAAATTCGCTGAGCGGCGTCTCGTGCGGGGTGAATCCGGCGGAACGCAGGTCCTGATGCAACCGCGGGCAGCCGACGTTGGTGACCACGTGCTTGCCGACGACCACCGCATTGCAGGCAAACGAGCGGGCCTCGTCCTCGCCGACTTCGATCAGCTCCTTCACCACATCCTGCAGCACTCGCCGTCCGTAGTCGTCAAAGGCGCCGGGAAAGTAGATAGCGCGGCCGGGCGCCAGCGGGCAGAGGCAGGTGTCGAGGTGATAGTAATAGGGGTCGGCGAGCTCGAGCGGAATCACGCGATGGTTGAGCCGACGGCCCACCTCTTGCATCGCGGCGGCGTCGCTGCGCATCCGATAGCCTGACAACAACGTGTCACCACAGAACAACGCGTCGCCGGCGCCCTCGAAGTGCATGCCGTCGGGCAGCTCCTCGACTCGGAAGCCCTGCTCCTCGAGCCACTGGCGATCGTGCAGCTGCTCACCCTGTCGCTGGGGATGGCGAAAACGGCTGAGCACCGCGCGGTCGTGGTAGATCAGCGCGGCGTTGGCGGTGAACACCAAGTCCGGCAGCCCCTTCACCGGCGGCTGCAACAGCACCTCGGCGCCGCAGTGCTCCAGCACGTCGCGGAGCTGCCCCCACTGGGCGACGGCCAGCGCATTGTCCGCCTGCCGCAAGGTGCTCATCCAGGCGTTGATCTCGTACTCGATGCCGTAATGGTCCGGCGGACACATCATGATGCGGGGCGCCGGCGTGTCGATGTTGCTGAGGCTCATTCGCTCTCCAGTCGTTCGAGCTCTTGGACCAAGGCCCGCAAAAACGGCTCAACGTCCGTGACCAGCCCCACCGTTTGAAACGAGCCGCGATCGCTGAGCTTGATCACGGTCGACGGGTTGATGTCGACGCAGACGACCTTGACCCAGGCCGGCAACAGGTTCCCTACCGCGACCGAGTGCAACGTGGTTGCGATCATCAGGCAGAAGTCCAGGCCGTGCACCTTCTGCCGCATCACGCGCTGCGCCTCCAGCGCGTCGGTGATCACATCGGGCAGTGGCCCGTCGTCGCGAATGCTGCCGGCCAGCACGAAGTCGATCCCGTTCATCACGCAGCTGTGCATCACGCCGCCTGTAATCCAGCCGCGCTCGACCGCCCCGCGAATGCTGCCTGCGCGGCGGACGCGATTAATCGCTCGCAGGTGATGCTCATGGCCCGCGTCGACCAAGTCGCCGGACGCCAGATGCACGCCGAGACTGGTGCCGAACATGGACTGCTCGATGTCGTGGGTGGCCAGGGCGTTGCCGGCGAACAGCAGTTGAAAGTAACCTCGCTCCAGCAGCTGACAGAGATGGGGGCCGCTGCCGGTATGGATGATGGCCGGCCCGCCCACGATCAACGCCCGACCGCCGCGTTCGCGGAGATCGTGCAGCTGCCGCGCGACTTGGCGAATCGCCACTCCCTTCGGCTTCTCGGTGGAAACCGCGCTGTTCATAAACTCGAACGACTGGCGCTGCTCGCTCTCTCGTTCGGTGGGGTACACGCGGACTCCCATATGCCCGAGCACCACCAAATCGCCATGGCGAATCTCGGACATCGCCACGCACCGCGCCGTCCAGGTGGAGGCGGAGTCGGCTTGCAGCACGACGCCGCAATCCATCTCCTGGTCTTGGCACTCAATCCAGGCCCCCTGATGTCGGATCGCGGTCCGTTGGTTGGTGGAGCTGTAAAACCCCTCGGGGAATGCGCCGTCCATGTCGGCCGCTTCGAGCCGGCAGTCCGACTCTTCGACCGCCCGGGCGCCGTGGTCCTGGATCGTGCCCAGAATCTCATCGAGCAGCTCCCGCGTGTCGGCGGAAACCCGAATTCTGGCGTAACTCGCGTCTCGCCGAGCGTGGCCGATCGCGATCTGCTCGATGTCGAAACGCCCTCCCGCCGCCGTGATGCAGTCGAGAATCTTGGGCAGGATCAGACTATCGATGATGTGCCCGCTGACCTCCACCACTTCCGACTCCGGCCCGCGACGTTCGCCACCATCCTGCTGGGGATTGTGAGTCAAACCAACCTCCTCGCGACAAATCCAGATGTGGAAACGACTTCCCTAAGTCGGCCCAGAGCGTTATAACCGACCGTTTCACCCCTTGAATCATACCACTTCCCGGCCCCGGGCAGCGCGTGCTCGAGCAATCGCCGGAACCGCCAAGACTGAAATGACCGAAAACAAATCCGACAATTGGAAGTCACTCGCAGAGCTCCTGGGCATGGCGCCCCCGGAGGCGCCGGCTACGGAAGAGCCCGAAGCGGTCGCCGAAGCCGAGCCCGTCGTCGAAGCCCCAGCCGCTGCTGAGCCCGTCCCGACTCCGGCCCCCGCCGAATCGCTGTTGCCCCAGATGCCCAAGCAAGAGAAACACGTCGACTCGAAACGCTCGAGCTGGGGTGATTTGGCGGCCGAGTTCGGCCTGGAAGCCCCTCCCGAACCCGTGGCAGAGCCCGCCCCCGAGCCGCCAGCAGCCTATGTGGCGGAGGAACCGGCAGCCGAGAGCGAGGTCGACGAGGCCGCGGCGGTCGCGGACCACGAAACCGAGGTCGACGATGTGCTGGCCGACGAAGAAACCAGCTGGGAAGAAGAGGCGCCAGCTGCTGAGGCTTGCGACGAAGAGGATCTGGATGAGACCATTGAAGAGCTGACCACCACTTCCGACACCGGTACCGAGTTTGTCGGGGACGAGCTGGTCATCGATTGGTCGCGGCCGGCTAAAAAGCCCGCGCCGCCCAAACCGGCACCGACCAAGCCAACCGCGCCACCGCCGATTGCAGCCGAAGACCTGGACGAGACCACGGACTTCGACGTGGCGCCGACAAGCGACTTCGACGAAGAAG
>JAGQPF010000287.1 GCA_020426845.1 Planctomycetales bacterium | reverse complement strand
CCGCCTCTTGGCGGGACACGTTGTAGAACTTGGAATCGTGGACACGATCAGCCACGAGACCATTCGCCAGACGCTCAAAAAAACGGCATGACCAATCGCAAGATCCAGTACTGGGTGATTCCTCCCGATGCCGACGGCGAGTTCGTAGCGTGCATGGAAGAAGTCCTGGATACCTATGAAGAACCGTACGATTCGGACTTCCCGGTGGTATGCATGGACGAACAGCCCGTCCAGCTTCACAAGGAGACGCGAAAACCGATCCCGGCGACCCGCAATCATCCTCGCCGTGTGGATTACGAGTACGAACGCTGCGGAACCGCCAGCGTATTCATGTTCACCGAGCCGCTTGCCGGTTGGCGCGAAGTGACCGTGCGCCCCCGGCGAACCAAGGTCGACTGGGCCCTTGAGATGGAGGCTCTGCTGACCACGCGGTACAAAAAGGCGAAGAAGGTCATCCTGGTCTGCGACAACCTCAACACTCACACCAAGGGTGCGTTCTACGAGGCCTTTCCGCCCGACAAGGCCCGTGCGCTGGTGCGCCGCATCGAGTTCCGCTACACGCCCAAGCATGGCAGCTGGCTCAACGCGGCCGAGAACGAACTAAGCTCAATGACCAGGCAGTGCATCAACGGTCGCCGATTCGCGACGATTTCGCACCTGAGCAAGGAAACGAAAGCGTGGGCCTCGCACTCCAACAGGCGACAGCGCGGCGTGGACTGGCAATTCCAGGTCAAGGATGCGCGACGAAAACTAAAGTCCCTCTACCCCAAAATCAAAGCCTGACAAAGCACTAGCCCACCGAACCACACGATCGTGAGGTGAATGTTCAGACCACGGCTGGCCTCGGGCTGTGATGCCGAGCTCGTGATTTCGTACGGGTTCACTTCGATGGCCATTGGATGAAGGCCAGTGCGGATAGTTACGGGTCAGGTTGCGATGCGTCAGTCACGCCATCGTACATTTTGCAGCTGGCGATCAATTCATCCGAAAACTGGTAGATGTCGTTTAAGGTTGCGATCGGGTGTCTCGTGACGGTCTTCCCCTCACCAACGGTCCCCAAGTACTTTTGAGTTGAATCGAAAAACAGGCGGCAGATCGGCTTGCGGTTGTTGTCGTCCAACAGGATGCCGCAATAGCTCTGCGTGTCTCGCATGAAGACGCGTTCATGGGCGACTGCTTGTCGCACAATCGATTTGACGAGAAAGTAGGCCTCTATCTCATCGTTCGTCGTCGTGATGCGCGGCTCCGTTTCGGCCAACTCTTGAGGCTCATCGTGTTCCAATTCTGCCTCGGATTCAATCATCGTGGGGGCGCCCTCCGATGCCAATGCCGTGCGGAGACGGCTTCGCACTCGCTCGGCGACAAATTCCCTCATCGCCTGCTGTGTGATCTGTGTGAACTGTTCGCGGACAGCTTGAGTCATTCGGCCGGAGTAGACCCGAGCCGTGAGCAGCCGCACTAGGTCCTCGGATGGATTCAACCACTCTTCGGCGAGCGCCCTTTGGATTCCCTTCGAGTATTTAAGTTCTCTCGCAAGGGTCAAGATCGCTTCGAGATCGTAAGCGTCGGAGCCAAACCGCGCGATCTCTGAAACAGACAGGTCGTCGAAGTGGCGCAACGAGAACTCGAAAAACGGCCTCGTATCCATCTTGTTGGGTTCGTCGAGATCGGAGAAGAACCTGTAGTCAACGCCGTTCGTCAAGATCCCGATGCGGGCGGATGTGGTCGTGAAGTACCTGAAGAGCTGACTGCAATGAGCGTCGTCCAGGTTAACTCCTAGACGTTTGCACTCCCACAGAAGAATTGGTGCCCCGTCCCTAAGGATGGCGTAGTCAACCTTCTCCCCTTTCTTCGTGCCGACGTCAGCAGTGAACTCGGGAACCACCACCGTTGGGTCGAATACGTTGTAACCCAGGGCGTTGATAAGCGGCATCACTAGCGCCGTCTTGGTCGCCTCTTCTGTTGCGGTTGGAGGATCAAGGTCGCTCACACGTTGAGCAATCTGTTGGATTGATTCTTTTAGGCCCATTGCTTCCCCTTCTTCTGGTGGTTTCCAGGAGGTTATCAGCCCACCTTGCGAGCCGCAATCTGTTCTGCCGGGTGGCGGTCAACTCCTCCCCGAGTGAGGCGGTGTCGCATCCAAAGGCTCTTGCGCTCCACCAGCGCTCCACAGTTTGTCATTTTCTGGCGTTTCCTGGCCATTTTGACCGAGGCACCAACGCCCCAAGAAACGACAAAATCCCGCGAGAAAGGCGGGATTTGGGAAGTGAGGATGCTGGGGCTCGAACCCAGGACCTACGGATTAAAAGTCCGTTGCTCTACCGACTGAGCTACATCCTCGCGATGGGGGGACCCAAAACTGCAAATCTTTCGTAAAGTGTTGGTGCTGCAAATTTTACTCGTCAGATTCAAGTCCAACAAGCGGGCATCGGCCACGCCGATGGCCCTCGCGAGGCAAGCCGCTCCTCAGGGAGCGAACCGCACGCAACATGACTTCGGGAGCCACTCTTGAAAGCCGCATTCATCACTCAGACGGGACCGCCCGATTGCATCCAATACGGGGATTTGCCCCAGCCGACTCCGGCGCCCACCGAGGTGCTGGTCAAGACCACTGCCGTGTCGGTCAACCCCGTTGACACCTACATCCGCAACGGAGCCAACTACTGGGAGCTGCCCAATCCGTTCATCATCGGCTGCGATCTCGCCGGCGTGATCGAGGCCGTTGGCGCCGAGGTGAAGGACTGGCAGGTGGGGCAACGCGTCTGGGGCAGCAATCAAGGTTTGCTGGGGCGCCAAGGCACGTTTGCCGAGTACTGTGCCGTTGATCCCTGCTGGCTCTATCCGACGCCGGACGGCGTGAGTGACGAAGACGCCGCAGCCTGCTCGCTCGTCGGGATCACTGCCCATCTCGGTCTGTTTCGCGACGCGCAGTTGCAGTCCGGAGAGACCGTGTTCGTGCACGGCGGCACGGGTGGAGTCGGCTCGATGGTCCTCCAAATGGCCAAGGCCGCCGGAGCGCGAGTCATCACGACCGCCGGCAGTGAGCAGAAGGCGGCGAGAGCCAGGGAGCTGGGGGCGGATGAGGTCATCCTCTACAAGCAACACGACGTCGCCGACGAGTTCGCGCGACTTTGCCCTGCCGGCGCCCAAGTGTTCTGGGAAACACTTCGCGAGCCGAATTTCGATTTCATTTGCGGCTGTCTCGGCGAGCGAGGTCGACTGGTGTTAATGGCCGGCCGCGACGCGCGACCCGAGTTTCCCGTCGGCCCCTTCTACGTCAAAGGCTGCTCCCTCCATGGTTTTGTGATGTTCAAGGCGACTCCCGCCGAGCAGCGAGTGTGCGCCGAAGACATCAACCGCTGGCTGGCCGATGGAAAACTGAACGCTCAAATCGGGCGACGCATGAAGCTCTCCGAAGCCGCCGAGGCACATCGGCTGCAAGAGGCGAACACGCTGGAAAAGAGCGGGACCTTGATCGGGAAAATCGTGCTCACACCCTAACCGTCAACGTGGCACAGGCTGCCGGCCTGTGAACCTAGTTCTGGCCGCCGGTTGCAGGCTGGCAGCCTGCACGACGACGCCTCATCACCAAATGTCCCGCGACTTGCTCAAGCAACCGCGGCCGGGGCCGACCCTGGCCGAAGCCCGCTTCGCGAATCGGGTGTTGACTTGAAGACAGATTGCGAGAATCAATTCATCAGGAGCGAACTCAATGAGTGAAAGCAATCCGGGAGGCAATCCCGATCCACACCAGGAGCCATCCGCCGCAAGGCAGCACGTCAGCGCTCGCGTTCCCGAAGGCGTCGGGCAGGGTGTTTTCAGCACCGGCGCGATTCTGATCACGGGCGGCGCCGAGTTCATCATCGACTTCATACAGAACCTCGGCCCGCCGGCAACCGTCGTTGGGCGCGTGATTGTCCCGCACGGCGTGATGCACCAGTTCATCGCCGCGCTGCAAAAGAACCTCGACATGTATACCGAGCGGTTCGGCGCGCCGCCCGCGTTGCCCAAAGTTGACCCGCCCCCACGACCTCAGACCGTGCAAGAGATCTACGACGAACTCAAGCTGCCTGACGAAAACCTCGCCGGGGCCTACGCCAACGGCCTGATGATTGGCCATTCAGCGTCCGAGTTCAAGCTGGACTTTCTCTCGAACCTGTTTCCCCACTCAGCGGTCTCGTCACGAGTTTTCATGTCGGCGCCGCAAGTCGTGCGACTGCTGGAGTCGATGAAGCAAAACTACCAACAGTTTCAGCAACGCATTCAACAACAACAGCAACAACAACCGAAACCGCCGACGGACGATGAGGATAAATCCGATCCGCCGAGCGGAGGCAAACCGCCGCTGGAGACCTAAGACGTGGCGCAATGAGCGGCAGCGGCAGCTACCTGGCGAGCCGGGAGTACCGAATCCGATACCTCGCTGACGCCTCGGGCTGCCTGGCGGCGCGGAGCGGAGTCTTGATACCGATCCCTCGCTTACGCTTCGGGTTACCTTAAAGACTCGATTCCATCCCTCGCTGACGCTGACCATTCATTGCTATGCGTTCCAGGATCGTCACGACTCCGCCTGTCCAATCACCGTTCGCCGACGGCGCGATCGTCGGCGGCTGGTGGCGCGATTGCGAGGACGATCCCGGAAAGTTGCTGTGCGAACTGTGCCCGCGAGCCTGTCGGTTGAAGCCCGGCGACCGGGGATTTTGCTTTGTGCGCGAGAACCGCGACGGCCAGATGGCGCTCACGACCTACGGCCGCAGCACGGGGTTTTGCATCGACCCGATTGAGAAAAAGCCGCTCAACCACTTCTATCCAGGCACCCCGGTGCTCTCGTTCGGCACGGCCGGCTGCAATCTGGGCTGCCGGTTTTGTCAGAACTGGGACATTTCCAAATCGCGAGAAGTCGAGCGGCTCAGCGCAGTCGCGTTGCCCGATGCAATCGCCGCCGCAGCGTTGCAGAACGGCTGCCGCAGTGTCGCGTTCACCTACAACGACCCGGTGATCTGGGCCGAATACGCGATCGATGTGGCGCATGCTTGTCGCGCCGCCGGTGTGAAAACGGTCGCGGTCACCGCCGGCTATATCACCGAGGCAGCGCGTGAGCCGTTTTTCGCGGCGATGGACGGCGCGAACATCGACCTGAAAGCCTTTAGCGAGACGTTCTATCACCAGTTGACCGCCTCGCACTTGCAGCCGGTTTTGGACACGCTGAGCTGGGTGCGTCGCGAGACGAACGTTTGGTTCGAGATCACGAATCTATTGATTCCCGACGCCAACGATTCGGACGATGAACTGCGGCGCATGTGCGAGTGGATCGTGCGGGAGCTGGGCGAAGACGTGCCGGTGCACTTCACTGCCTTTCACCCCGACTTTCGCATGCGGGATCGCGGCGCGACGCCGCATGAGACCCTGCTGCGGGCCCGCGAGCTTGCTCGCAATCAGGGCATCCGCTTCGCCTATGTCGGCAACGTCAACGATGTCGCTCACCAGAGCACTTACTGTCCCGGCTGTGGCGAATTGCTCATCGAACGCAATTGGTACGAGCTGGGGCGATACGCTTTGCAGGGCTGCTCGTGCAGTCGTTGCGGCGCCGCCATTCCCGGACGGTTCGATGACAAGCCGGGCGATTGGGGGCGGAGGCGATTGCCACTGAACATGGCGGCGTACGAGGCCACGACCATTGCCACTCGGCCGGAACCGGAATCCCCCCGAGTGCCTCCGCCACAGTCCCCACCCAACGATACGACGAGGACGACGAGCGACTCCATGAACGCGACCGTAGGAACAGGGACAGGGGCCAACGGCCTTACCGAACTGCAGTGGAACGCCATTCGTCGGGCCACGCTGGAGCTGATGCGAGGCGCCACGGCCGGACGAAGCGAAGTGCTGTCGGATCCGACGCTGGGCGGCGCCGCCACGCGAGTCATCGAAGGCATCTTCACCACCGTCAAGCGAGGTGACACGCTGCGCGGCTGCTGCGGCGTGCTTGGGCAGCCGATGACGTTGCTCGACGCGCTCCGCCAAGCGGCCGAACGGACGGCAATCCACGACACCCGCATGCCGCCGATCTCGCCGCGCGAGCTTCCGTGGCTGGAGCTGGACATCTCGATCTTGCACAGCTTCCGCGCCGCGCCCGGCGATGCGGCGGCGCGACGAGCCGCCGTGGAACTGGGGCGCCACGGGCTGCGAATCCAGCGTGGCCAACAGGCCGGACTGTTGTTGCCCATGGTGCCGATCGAGCACGGCTGGGACCTGGAGACCTATTTTCGGCAGCTCTGTCGCAAGGCCGGACTGCCTTCAACGGCCTGGGAAGATCCACAAACGCAGCTAGTGTCCTTCGAGGCCGAGGTCGGTGAGGGCCGCTGGCCGATCGGGCCCACGGAGTCGTTCGAAGAGTCCCCGTTCCTGACCGGCGACGAGGTCGACGCGTTGCGACAACATGCCCGCGGGAATGTAATCGCCCATGCGACCGGCGCCACGCCGATGTACTATCTGCCCGGCTGTCCGGACGGCACGGTCCAGGGTCTGGCGTTGCGAGTGGAGCTGGATGGACGGGCGCCCTTGAGTCTCACGCGATTTGATCTGCGGCCGGGATTGCCGATGCAGGCCACCTTGCAGGAGCTGACTCGCGAGGCCGCTCGCCGATTGCCGCCAGTCGCCGTCTCGGGGCAGTTGAAGGTCGAGGTCGCCGTGTTCACTCGAGCGGGCATGCATGGCTCGGCCCAAGAGGGCGACCTCCGCGGGTTCGACATCCGCCGTCACGCCGTGCTGGTGCTCGAGCGGGGCAAGTCCGGCTGGGCCTGCGACGCCGACGCCGAGCCCTCCCAGCTACTGACAACGGCGTGTCACCAAGCTCGCGTCAAGTCGGCGGAGCAAGCGCAGGTGTTCAGCCTCGATTGCTCGATGTCGCCGCGCTCGATGGCAGGCGGCACGGCGCCCGCCGCGATCGATCTGGCCACGCCTCGACCGCCCGCCGTCGCCGGATCGTTTTACCCCTCCGACCCGGCCGAGATGCGCGCCACGCTGGACAAGCTCTTCGGCGAACTTGTCGAGCCGCAATCGCGCGCCAGTGTGATGGTGCCGCACGCGGGTTGGCGGTACTCGGGGCACATCGCGGCCGATGTGCTCAAGCGAACTCGCATTCCTCGCCGCGTGCTGGTGATCGGCCCCAAACACCGCCGAGGCGGCGTGGAATGGGCGATCGCGCCCCACGACCGCTGGCTGATTCCCGGCGGAGAAGTCGCCGCCGATCGCCAATGGGCCGAGCGGCTTGCCGCCGCCGTGCCCGGCTGGGAGCTCGACGCAGAGGCGCATCGCGAGGAACACGGCATCGAAGTCGAGCTGCCGCTGCTGGCGCGGCTGCGGCCCGATGTGCAAGTGACCGGCGTCGCGTTGGCAGGCGGCACTTGGGAGCAAGCAGCTGCCACGGCCACGGCGTTGGCCGACGCGTTGCGGCAGCTCGACGAGCTCCCACTGTTGGTCGTCTCGAGCGACATGAACCACTTCGCCCCCGACGCCGAGAACCGTCGCTTGGACCAGCTTGCCCTCAACGCCCTGGCGACCGGCGACGGCCGCGCCTTGTTGGATGTCTGCAGCCAGCACTCGATCAGCATGTGCGGCGTCTTTCCCGCGGCGATCGTTTTAGAGACCCTGCGGCGCCTCGGGCGGACGCCGCAGCCGGCAGTGATCTCGTATGCCACCAGCGCGGATGTCACCGGCGACACCTCGCGAGTCGTCGGCTACGCCGGCGCACTGCTCGCTGATTGATAACCCAACTGGCAATCGACATCGACTTCACACGGTGGAAATCATTGTGTCGATTGCCGGCATGGGTGTCTTTTAGCGACCGACTATTCGAGCGACTCCAGTTCGCGGTCCGCATTGAGGCCGGCTTCCACAACGGAGACTTCGCATTGCAAGTGCTCCTCCAGTCGCCGTTGTAGGTCGTCGAAGCGGGCGGTCCACTCGTCGAGCGGCTCCAGGTCGATCGTTGCGATCAGCCGATCCGCGTCGTCCAGCAGCGCGCTGTGTTCATGCCAAAGTCTGCAGACCTTGGGCGAAAGACCAGGGCGCCGAGCGACTGCTTCCTCGGCGCAGCCATCGGTCTCTTCCTCAACGAAGTGCTCGGCTAGCTGATGCGAAAGCTCGATCATGGCGGGCCGCAGATCGCCGAGCTTACGATCGGCCAACACGCACGTGACGGCGGAAATGGCTTCTCGAATGTGCCGATGCGCCTCTCTTAAATGGGTAAGAAAGGGGCGGTTTTGGTGATTGTTATACATGGTGGGCCTCCTGTGCCGGATGGTGACGGCCACACACAAAGGGAAACGAATGGCTGACCAACAGCCCATTTCCGCTTGAACATGCAAAGGGGAGGCCAAACTTGCCAAAACTGCCGGGCATGCTTCAAAAGGAAACCCGAAGCGTAAGCGAGGGATCGGTAGCTCGAATTGGCGCAGGTCTAGCGGCAGGTTGCAAACACCCTAACGGCAATCGGAACAGCAACGAAGCGTTCGGCTTGCCGGAGTAGTTTTTCAACGGCGATTATGTCCAGCCGGCATTCCCCCGCCGGTCTAGTGCGTTTTCGCACGCATTGCACAGATCCCTCGCTTACGCTTCGGGTTACCCTTGCACAGATCCCTCGCTTACGCTTCGGGTTACCTTGCGCATCGCGAATCTGGCCGGACGAATCACCGAATTACGATGCCATCCAACTTCGCAACCGGTCGCGCAGCCAGGCGAGGTTGCGGAACAGGGTGGCCCGATCGCGATGGGCGTGCTCCAGACACCAAGGACCTCGAAATCCCGCGTCCCAGCCAATGCGGAAACAACGCTGCAGATCGTAGGCGGGATGCTCCTGGTTGGCGTCGAACGTTTTCGCCTTGAAGTCGCAACTGACGGCCAACGGAAAGGTCGCCTTCAGGCCCGCAAAGCGGATCTCGTCACTATTCCAGTTGCCCGTGTCAGGACAGGCGGCGACGTTGTGCCCGATACGACGCACCAAATCTACGACGGATTGGAGATCACTTTGCATCCAGCCATAATTCTCGACCAACATCTGAATGCCGCGTTCGGCGCCATAGTCGGCCAGCTCGCGATAGGCGGCGACGTGCAGATCCATATCGGGCCGCATCGTGCGCGGCAGCGGTCGCGCCCACCGCAAGCCTAACTGCGCCGCCGCGTCGATCGAGCGACGATACTCGCTCATGGCGGCTTGGCGCACCTGCTTATCGGCGCTGTTCATGTCCAAGCGAGGCTGATTCAACTTCAGATTGGTGAGTACGACTCCCGCGTCCTCGGCCGCCTTGCGAATCTGCTCCAGCTCGTTGGGCTTCATTTCGCCGAGACCTCTGGTGTTCAGGTCGATCACGTCCATATCCAGCTCCTCGCGCAGCAGCTTGGGAAGCTCGAGCATGCTGATCTTCCCGGCCTCGGAACGCAGCGGCTGTTTGGTCAAATGCTGTCCAAAGCTAGAGAGCGTGATCCCGACTCTCCGAGCCAACTTGGCGCCGGAAGCGGGCTTCGCCTGCGTCTGCGCATGGGCCTGTCCGGCTGCCAACGCCATTGCGCCAACCGCGAGAGCAAATTCACGGCGCTGCAGGCGTATTTCACTTACAGGCCGGCAGCCTGTGCCACGAAACAGGCGCGGAAGCGACGGAGAACGCATCGGTTCGCCTTTCGTTCGAGTGACGCAAGCGTTGTCAATCGTCGCCGCGGATCCGCTCCAGCAATGCGAGCAGCTCGCGAACCTTGTCGGGATGTTGCTCCCAGATGTTGCGAGTTTCCGACGGGTCGTCGCCGAGGTGATACAACTGGCCGGGCGGGCCTCCTGCCTGCGCCGGATCGATCGTGCGAGGCGCCGTAAATCCGCCGGAGCCGCGACCGTCGACCAGTTTCCAATCGCCCTTGCGCACGGCGAACGTGCCCCAGAGAGAGTGATGCACGGCGTGGGGACGCACCGGCTTT
Source organism: Planctomycetales bacterium (assembly GCA_020426845.1). Classification (GTDB taxonomy): domain Bacteria; phylum Planctomycetota; class Planctomycetia; order Pirellulales; family Pirellulaceae; genus JAGQPF01. The sequence goes on along the minus strand of JAGQPF010000287.1, from coordinate 6,584 downwards.
GCGAGACGGTTGTTGAGCAGCGCGGGCAGCGCGTTAAAGCCGTCTTCCGCCGCGCCGTCCGGCAACTCGGCGCCAACGATGGCTGCACACGTTGGCAGCAGATCCGTCAGCTCCAGCAACTCGTCACTAACGGCGCCAACTGGTGTTTTCCCGGGCCAGCGAACGACGAACGGCACGCGATGCCCGCCCTCCCAGATATCGGCCTTGGTGCCGCGAAGGTGCGCGTTGCCCTGGTGACCAAACTGCTCGACGTACTTGCCTCGCGCGGAAACGCGATAGTGTTTTTGATCGTCCGCTTCGCGCGGCTCCCAGTAATGGTAAAGGCCGCCGTTGTCCGAGGTGAAGATCACCAACGTGTTGTCCGACATCCCCGTCCGGTCCAACGTCTCCAACACGGCGCCGAGGAAGGCGTCCGTCTCGACGACAAAGTCGCCATAGTGCCCGGCTTGGCTGGCGCCGAGATACTCGACGTTAGGCGCCAGCGGCAGGTGCGGCGAAGTCAGCGGCGCGTAGAGGAAGAACGGGGTATCGGGATGCTGGGCGCGGCGTTCGAGAAAGCGGACCGCCTCGCCCGTCAATCGCGGCATGACGCCCGTGATGGTGAAGTCCGGCGAGCGGATTCCCAGGTCCACCGAGATGAACTCCGTGCTGATGCGAGGCTGCTCCAGCGTCGGCAGCACGACGGGGCGATCGTTCTCGATGTAGCAGAACGGCGACATATTCAGCGACGCCGAAATGCCGAAATAGAAGTCAAAGCCACGCGCGATCGGACCGCCCGTGATGGCGCGTCGGTAGTCGACGTCGTCGCCAGGCCGAGGACGCGTCTTCCGCTCCAGCGGAACGGCCGGAACCGCGGCGCCGTCGCGGTCGTAGAATTGCATTCCCAAGTGCCACTTGCCGACACATCCGCAATGGTACCCGGCCTGTCGCAACAGCTTCGGCGTCGTGAGGCGATTGTCCTCGATCAGCGGCGGGTCGAGTCCGTCGAGCACACGATGCTTGAGCCATGTTCGCCAGCAGTAACGCCCCGTGAGTATGCCGTACCGCGTCGGAGTGCAGACGGCCGAAGGCGTGTGGACATCGGTGAATCGCATCCCTTCGCGGGCCAAGCGGTCGACATGGGGCGTGGCAATCTTGGACTCGGGATTGTTGCAACTGACGTCGCCGTAACCCAGGTCATCGGCGAGCACGTAGACGATATTGGGCAGACGTTCGGGGTCGGCCGCAGCGGCGGAACTGCCAACAACCGAAGCGATGATCACTAGCATCCAGGAGAGCGCACGCGCGATCGTCGTCCACGTCGAGATTCGGATCATTGGGGCGGCTCGGTCTGAGACTTCTCGAGGGGAATGCCGGTAGCACAGCCGCTCGATCCGCAAGAGTTCCAGGCAGTCAGCGTGAGCGTGATGAAGCCGAGAATCAACAACAAGCCGCCAAAGGGTGTGACCATGCCGAACTTCGTGATCTTGGACACGGCCAGGATATACAAGCTGCCACTGAACAGCACCGTGCCGAGACCGAGCAGCCAAGACGCGATCCGCACTCCTTGGCAGCGAAAACGGGGGGCGGCCAGCCCGCAGGCGATCAAACCGAAGGCGCCGTACATCTGATACTGAGTCGCGGTGTGCCAGGCGGCCTCGAACTGCTCACCGTTCAGCTCGAGCGTCTCCTTGAGCGCGTGCGCCCCAAAGGCGCCGAGGACCACACCGACGCAGGCCATCGCGGCCCCAATCGCCAGCTCACGATTGCCGGCGCGTTGTACATCTTGCATGCCAGAGAACTCTTGGGAAGTTGAACAGGTTCCGTGGCACAGGTTGCCGGCCTGTGATCGTGGTGGTGATGGTGGTGGTGGTAGTTATGACCGCCGGTTGCAGGCTGGCAGCCTGCACTACGACAGAACTAGGGCGCGGCGGCTCGCGATTTGACCTGGTCGGCGACCTCGTGGAGTTTGGGGTCGATCAACGAGGTCAAACGCTCTCCGTTGATGGCGCTGTTGCGTTTGTTGAACAACACTGCCCAGCTGAATCCATCCCAGCGCCGGACGAGCAAGGTGCCCGTTCCCGGCAGTGAGCCGGTGTGCCAAGTGTTGTGTGGCGCAACCGGATTTGAATGCTGGACTGGCCGCACGAGCCAGCCAAACCCGTAGAAATATTTTTGCTGGTCGGGGTCCGACCATAACGGCTGCGCCGGCCGCGCGAAACTGTGTTGAATCTCCTCCGGCCGCAGCAGCTCGCCGAGTTTGGCGCCGAACAAGCAGACCTCGCTTGCCGAGCCGATCCAGGCGCCGTGGGAGTCCATCGCCTCGAGGTGCCAGGCGCCGTAGGGTCCGGGCACTTGCTCGCCGACCGGTGGAAACACGCTGCTGCGAGTCTCCGCGGAGTCGTCGTAGTACCGGACTTCGTTGGCTGCGCGATGAGCGGGAAGTGTCCTGCCGATCTGCATCCGGCGAATGCCCATTGGTGCGAGCACGCGTTGTTTCGTGAAGGTCTCGTAGTCAAGCTTGCTGAGCCGCTCGATCACCCGTCCCAGCAGGCAGTACCCAAAATTCGAATAGGCATAGCGCTGGCCCGGGTCGAAGTCCAGCGGCTGCTGCGACATGTACTCGATGACCTGTTCGGCGGTCGCAGGCGGCGTCTTGCCGAGCGACTCGGCGATCTGCACCGAGCGGAACATCGCGTCGTACGAGACGTCGCGGTCCCAACCGCCGGAGTGCTGGAGCAAGTGGCGGATCGTGATCCGGCTCCAGCGAGGGTCCTTGCAGTCCAGCCCCAGCAGCTCGACGACTTTCGAATCGAGTGTCAGCTTTTGGTCACGCACGAGCAGCAAGACGCCGGCCGCGGTGATTGGCTTGGAGATGCTGGCAATGCGAAAGCGACTTTCGGCACGGACTTTTTCTCCCGCGTCGACATCGGCCATGCCGAAGCCTTTGGCGTAGACAATCTCGCCGTCTTTGGCGACGGCCAGGCTGCCGCCAACGCCCTGATGCTCCTTGAGGAAGTCCTGCATCAGTTGATCGAATGCGTTCAAGTCGTCCTCGGAGATCCGCGCAGGCGCCACGCGGTCCTCGCCGCGAGAGACTGCCGGCGCCGCAGAACAGAACACCGCCAGTGCGGCGAGCAAGAGGATCGCGCGCGGCATGCCGTTTCCAAAGGGCCAGCGGCCCGGCCGCCCCACAGCGGGACGGCCGAAGACCATGGCAACGCAGCAGTTCAGCATGTTCACGTCAGCCCTGCTTCTGACCAATGTTGAGATACGTGTGAGCGTGAGGAGCGCCGCGGAAGTGCCAGACCAGCGCCGGGCCTTCCACTCGCCAGATGTCCCACACCTTGTCGTTTTTCAAATCGCCCTGGCGATAGTAGGTCATGTGCAGCTGCTCGATGCCGCCGTTGTGCTCGAGCATCGTGTGAACTTCGTCGCGGTCCTCCTTGCGGTAGGGCGCCAGCATCACGTCGATCGTCTCTTTGACCAGTTGCTTTTGGTCGTCGGAGAAGGTGGAGACCGAGACGCCGGTGAACTGGCCTTTGGCGCCTTGCAGCTCGACGGCGTTCTCACGGGGCGCCTTCTCAACCATTGCTTTGGCGCGTTGGTCTTCGTTGAGCGCGCCAAACACCTTGTTGGCCTGCTTTGTCTGGTAGTGATAGATGTTCTCGGAGGGGTCTTCCTCGCCGTGGCCATAGATGACGGCGCCGCCGAACGCGTAACCGGGCACGCTGTCTCCGTCGGCGCGGAGCGTGATGTGGCGACCGGTCAGCAAGAACTGAAACAGGCTGGAATTCGGGTCGCCGAAAACGCCAACGTGGTAGGCGTCCCAGCCGCCCGCGTCTTCTTCCATCTGTTTGAGGAACCGCTCGTAGCCCTCTTCGCTGGTGATCTGCTTCAGCACGTTCTTGATCGTCTCGCGCTGCGCCTTGGTGTAGAAGTCGCTGCCGATCTCGGGGTCGGTGACGCCCCAATTGGCGTTGATTCGCTTCCGCTTCTCGTGCTCGAACGGGAAGCAGATCTTTTCCTTCTGCGAGTCGCTCAGCGTGCTATAGAACTCCTTGACCGCCACTTCGGCCTTGCTTTCACGCGTGGGATTGGCGACGGCTCGGGTCGCGCCCGCACCCAGCCAGATGCCGGCGCCGGCTGCGGCGGAGGCCTGCACAAAGTGTCGACGAGAGAGCTCGTGTCTGTTGGTCATTAGACTCGTTCCTTGATGGGTGTGCGGGGATGACAGCAACCTGACGGACGCGCAGCGGATGCGGCGCCTGCTTGTAATTACGTCCACAGGATTATCGCCGCCACGGAATCTCAATGCAATCAAGCGCTCCGCTTGGCGACTTGTCGAAATGGCCGCCCTAGCGACATGTGTTTCACCCCGAACCGCGAATCGCACGTTAGAATGTGCGAATTAGCGGGCCGACGGCGGCGTTTTGGAATCCGCATTCCCTACATCTCACCTCCGGAACGATTCATGCAACACCCCACGGTCGTCGGCCTCGGAGAAATCCTCTGGGATGTTTTTCCCGACGGCGCCCGATTTGGCGGCGCGCCGGCCAACTTCATCGGCAATGTCGCGGGGGTGGCGGACGAGTCATGGGAATGCCAGATGGTGGGCGTCGTGGGTGACGACGACTTCGGACGCCAGTCGCTCGAGCGGCTCCGCGAACTCGGAGTAGGCGCCGAATATGTCGTCATCGACTCGCATCCGACGGGCCAAGTCAACGTGGACGTCGACGAGCGAGGCGTGGCGAGCTACCGTTTTGCCGACGATGCCGCCTGGGATCATTTTGCCTTCCACGAGGAGTGGCGCCCACTGGCCGCACGCATCGACGCGGTCTGCTTCGGTTCTCTCGGTCAACGGTCATCCGAGTCGCACGCGGGCGTGTTGGAATTCCTCGATGCGATTCCCGCCCAGGCATTGCGAGTCTTCGACATCAATCTTCGCGCACCGCATTACACCTCGGAAGTGATCGATGCTTCACTGAGCCGCGCGAACGCCTTGAAGCTCAATGAAGAGGAGCTCCCGGTTTTGCAGGAGCTGTATGCGCTCGAGGGCGATCTCCACGACCAACTGCACCAGTTGTTGCTTAGCTTCGGCCTGCGTTGGGTGGCATTGACGCGAGGCGCGAATGGATCGCTGGTGCTGTCGGCCGACGAGTTCAGTGTCCTGCGGGGAGAGCCCGTGGAGGTAGTCGACACGGTCGGCGCCGGCGACGCCTTTACGGCGGCGCTCGTCTGTTCGCTGCTCTCCGGCGAGTCCTTGTCCAGCGCCCATCGCGCCGCGGCGGCGCTTGCTGCCAAAATTTGCGGGCAAGCCGGCGCCACGCTGGGAGGCTGATAGTCACAGAAATTTCAGTGGTGCCCAAGCATCCATGCCTGCTCGACACAACTTCACCACGCCTCGCTCTTGCCGATCGCAGCGGCGAGCTCGCTCTTATCGATCGCTGCGGTGAGGCGCGTATGCCGCCCATGCCGCCCATGCCGACCGTGATGGAGACGCTTTGCTTGGGCCAGACCGCGCTCCGAATTGCCGATGCCAAGCGACGCAGCCTGGTTCTCCACGACGTTGCCAGATCGCTGCTCACGGAAACGCGGCTGAACGCCTGCGGGAGCGTGGCGCGAATCGTGGAGATCGAACTTTATTGCTGTTCCGACGCCGCGCCGGATCCGTTTGCACATTGCCATCCGCTGCAGGGGGAAACCGGTCGCTGGTATCTGCACCGAGTGGGAGCGGGTTACCGTGGCGGAAGCTTCAAAGGCATCGACATCACCTTTGGAGCTGACGGCGGATTCGGCGGCGTGCTGATCCGGGGCTTGGAAGTCTGCGGAGGCAAGACGTCACAGATTGTCGATGGCCCCTCGTTGTGCGTCGATTGGCTCATGCGTGCCGCAGGCGTCTCGAGTCCACGGGAATTGGATGAGCGAGTCGGCCTCTGCCGGGTCGACGATCCGGCGGCAGCATTGCGGCTGGAACTTGTCGTCGGCCGGGACTCGTCACTCGGGCCTCACAAGGGTCGCCTGCGATGGAGGCCTGATCGGTCCACCGGGCCTCACAAGGGTCGCCTGCGATGGAGGCCCGATCGGTCCACCGAACCGACGCGAATTTGGTCGACGGCCCGCGTGGGACTCGCATTGCGCCACGGCGTCGAGACCCCAACGTGGTGGGCGGCTCGGCAGCGATTTCTCACCGAACCGCGGCGAATTCGCAAAGGCCGTCCACAATTAATCATCGCCTTGCATCAGGACCACGTGGCCGCGGAGGAAATTGCCTTGCTCACCGGCACGCCACTTCGCGTGGTGAACCGCTACTTGTCGTGGCACGAGGCGGGCCGGGCCGCCGCGCAGGGCGATGCTGTGGTGGACGGCACGAACGACTTTGACAGGGCGGATGTGCAAGGCGCCTCCGCCACCGAGCGTCTTTGCCGCCAGCTGGGCGCCTGGAGTGAGTGACGGTTCTACGTCAGCTCCATTTTCGCTTCGGAGCTAAGCAGGTCGTCACTGAAACCGAAGGCAATCGCAGCAGCCAGCATTTGTCTCACGGAGGCACGGAGGCACGGAGAAAGACATATCCGGTTGCTTTTCGGCGATTTCTGCCTCTGTGG
>JAGQPF010000286.1 GCA_020426845.1 Planctomycetales bacterium | reverse complement strand
GACGACGATCGGGGCGCAGACGACGGCGACGTCATTGCCTCGGTCCCCGGTGGACGGTGACAGAATCATGGTGCTTTGCATCGCGGCCATCTGCTTGAGCAGGTCAGTGCGTAGCACAGTGGCAAGCTCGTGACGGCGCAAGCAACTCGCTTCTACTCGCCAAGACTCGCCTCGACGCGTGACCACGGCGCCGCCGTCCAACCCACCGGGAGACACGACCAATTCGGCGGCCGTTTGCTGAAACGCCGCGGATGACGCGGACATCCGCTGCAGCACCGCCAGAGCGTCGAACCACTTCGCCAGAGTCTCGGCCGAAGGAGGACGGCTCGCGTTCGCCAACAGCGGCGAGGCGCTTTCAAAGTCAGCCTGCGGATCGAGCGATTCGATCAGCGGCTGGTCGTCGACCCAACGCGACTCGCTGTCGACTACCACCGCAAACCGATCGCTGACCAGTCGGGCGGGGAGTGGCGCCAAAAGCGTTGTCGCCGACGGCAACACTTGTTCGGACTCGTCACGTCCCCGAACGACCCAAGCACTGGCTCCCGCCGTCACCTCGATAGCATCGTCGCCCAATTGGCGAATCTCGAGCAACGACGACGCGCCGGATCGAGGAGCCCGGCCCAACACCGTTGTTTCGCCGTCCAGCCAGCAATTGCTCGCCCGACATTGCTGCCAGGCAGACTGGGTAGTCTGTCCGGAGTCCGCAAACAGGGGGAAGCTGGCAACGGCAAGCATTGGGGACTGGGGCAAGTGGGTGTGTTGGTTCGAAGCGCTGGTGCGCGGTGCTGAAATGTAGCCCTCACCGGGCACGGCGTGAGAATTCCTTTGGGTCCATTGGAGCGTGCCCAATCCGGGCGAATCAGGCTCAATCCGTGCGACTGGTGCAGCCGATAGGACCCATACGGTTTGCTCTCGGCAAACAAGAGGGCCTCTGCGCGCCCTGCCATCGTCACTCGTGCACTTGAATTGCTAGATGTTCGATTTGAACCCGGCCATGATGTTTGGCGTTTCGGTCTGCTCGCTCGTTCTGGGGCAGTTGACCGTGGCCATGCTGCGCGGCGCTCAAGGCCTGGTGGCCGAGCGAGAGCAATTTCGATTGCGCAAGAAACTGCTCGAAACCGAGGTTGAGTACCTGCAGCGGCTGTGCGAGAGCAGCCGGCAGCAGGTGCAAGGCTGGGAGGGCCTGCGAAAGTTTCGAGTGGACCGCAAGGTGCTCGAGTGCCTCGACACCGTGTCGTTGTATTTAAAGCCACACGACGGAAAGCCGCTGCCGGCATTTCATCCGGGGCAGTACCTGACGTTTTCTTTCCGCATTCCCGGCAGCAAGTTGCCGGTGGTCCGTTGCTATTCGCTCTCGGACAGCCCCAGCCCGGACTACTACCGCATCACGGTGCACAAGATCGGAGCGGCGGCCAAAGGGCGCCGGCCCGGGCTGGTCAGCAGCTATATCGTCGAGCAGCTGGCCGAGGGCGATCTTGTCGATGTGAAGGCGCCTGCGGGCCATTTTTACCTCGATCTCAACAATTCGCGACCGATCGCGTTGGTTGCCGCCGGCGTCGGGGTCACGCCGTTGATCAGCATGGTGAACGCAGTTTGCGAGCGAGGCATGCCCCAGAGAACGCGCATGATCTTAGGTGTTCGCAATGGCCACTGTCACCCGTTCAAAAGGAACTTGGCGGACCTGCAGCGGCAACATCCGCACCTGACGGTCGAAACGTTCTACTCGCGTCCTTTGCCGGAGGACCGGGAAGGCGTTGACTACGCACACCAGGGACGAGTGACGT
>JAGQPF010000285.1 GCA_020426845.1 Planctomycetales bacterium | reverse complement strand
TTGCTGAAGCCGGTAATGGTCCGCTGTTGATCGCCGCTGCGGAAATCCCAGACCTTGATGACCATGTCGGCGCCGCTGGTCGCCAGAGTGCGTCCATTGGCGCTCCAGCTGACTCCCAGCACGTGATGGGTGTGGCCTTCAAAGGCCCGCACAAATTCGCCATCGGAGACCTGGAACACCTTCATAAAGCGGTCCGCTGCGCAGCTGGCCAGGTATTGGCCATCGCGAGAGAACTCGAGTCCAAACACGGTGTCGCTGTGTGGCTCCTTCAACTCGCGAATCAGCTTGGCGTCCTCGACGTTCCACAATTTGATCTCGCCGCTGCGCGAGGGCTCGCCCGAGCCGGTGGCCAGCACCTTGCCATCGGGGCTGAAAGCCAGCGCGGTGACCCGATCGGCAAACGGATTCTGCTTGTCGTCGAGCGTGCCGATGGTATGGAGGAGGTCCCAGTGGACGGCGACGTTCCAAAGGCTGGTCTTGGCGCCGGCAACGGCCGTCAGTCGGCCGTCAGCGGCGAACCCAACGCCCGTGACCGCCGCTTCGGCGTTGTAGATTTGCATGGCAGTTCCCGTGGCGACGTCCCAGGTATGGACGGTGCTGCCAGAACCTCCGGCGGCCACCGTCTTGCCATCGGCTGAGAACGCAACGGCGAGCCACGCTTGCTCGGCGCCGGCCGTCTGTTGTTTCGCCTCATCCAACAGCTTTTGCTTCTGATCGCGAACGCCGGTTTCGTCCTTGACGATCGCCTCCAGCTTGGGAATCTCCTCCCCGGCCTTGACCACGGCTTGCTTGGCGCGTTCCACGCTTCGCTCGGCGGTCTCCAGAGTGCGGGTGGCGGCCGTCAGTTCATCGGTCGCTTTCTTGGCGGGCGCCTCGGCGGCTTTGGCCTTGGCATCGGCTGCCTTGACTGCCGCGTCAGCGTCGGTTTTGCCCTTGGCGGCGGCGGCCTTCGCCGTGTCAGCTTCCGTTTTCTTGGCAGCTGCATCGGTGGCTGCCTTGTCGGCGGCCGCCTTCGCCTCGTCGGCTTCCTTCTTCTTCGCCTCCGCCTCGGTCACTTTCTTGTCAGCGTCCTCTTTGGCCTTGGCGAGGTCTTTGTTTTCCTTGTCCTTGTCGGCGGCGTCGGCGGCGGCCTTCTGGGCTGCGACCGCGTCAGTGTGTGCCTTGGCGGCCGCCGTGGCGGCGTCCGTCGCGGCTTTCGCCGCCGCTTGTGCGTCAGTCAGCGCCTTGGCGGCGGCAGCGGCGGCTTCATCGGCTGGCTTGATGGCCGCCTCGGCCTTTTCGGCGTTCGTTTTGGCGTCGGCCAGCGCTTTGTCCGCGGCCAATTTGTCCGCGGTGGGCTTCTTCTCCGCTTCCACCTTTTTGACGTGCTCCTCCTTCGCCTTCGTCACCGCCTCCTCGGCCTTCTTCTGGTTGGCCTCCTCGGCGGCCTTGCGGTCGTTGCCGGCCTTGAGGTCCGCCTCGGCCAACTTAATGAGCTCGGCGGCCAGAGCCACCTCTCGCGCCGCGGCGGCCTCGTCCAATTGACGTTGCAGGTGCCCTTTCAACTCAAAGGTCATCTTGCCAGAGGCCGTCTCCCACAACTTGACGGACTTGTTGTCACTGGCGGTGGCGAGCATGGCGCCGCCGGGCTGCACTGCCAATGCTTTGACCGGGCCGCCATGAGTGATCGAGCGAATTGCCTTGCCATCGGCGAGGTTCCAGATGCGAGCGGTGCCGTCATCCGAACCCGAGACGATTTGGGTGTCGTTGAGGAGAGACAAGCTGGTCACGGGGCCGCCGTGGCCGGGAATCTCTCGCTCCAAGAGTTGGGGCTCTTCTTTGCCCTCCTCCTTCGTCACTTTGGCTGGATGCTTCCAGACGCGAACGGTTTTGTCGGGACCACCGGTGACGATGAAGTCGCCGGCCAACAGGACCGCGCTCACGGCATCGGGAGTGGCGATCACGCCAACCTCTTTGCCGTCCGCTCCCCAGAGCTTGACGGACTTGTCGTCGCTGCCCGTGGCGATCGCGGCGCCGTCGGCACTGATCGCGACGGCGGTCACGGGGCCCTCGTGGCCCGACAGTGTGTGCAAGGTCTTGCCCGAGGCCAGTTCGACGACCAAGGCGGATTTGTCTTCCAGTCCGAACACGGCGACCTTTCCGTCACCGGACATGGCCATCGACTTGACCGCGGCTGCGAAGTCGGCCGGCTGCGCGCCTTCGATCTTTCCGGCAGCGCGGCGCCAGATTTTGGCAGTCCGGAATCCGCCCGTGGCGAGCAATTCGCCGTTGGGGCTGAAGGCCACGGCTTGGACAAGGTCAAGGTGCGCGACGCCCGGCTGGCTGTACACGCCCGACTTGAGCACGGCGGGATCGGTGAGCCGGCCCAACTCGCGGTGGCTTGGCACGTGGTACAAGAAGACTTGGTTCGCGCGCCCTGCCGCGGCGTATTGGCCATCTTCGGTGATCGCCACCGAATAGATTGGGTTGACCCCCGCGGGCAGTGGTTGCCACTTAATCGCGGCGGAGCCGGTGACTTCGCCCTTGGCGCCCTGATCGATCCAGAGCTTGAGCAGCCCTAATTCTTCCGAAGTCAGTTGCTTGGCGCCGACGTCATTGTCGTCCGGCGGCATGAAGGACTCGCGCTGACGCGCGGCGAGCAGGACGATCAAACTTTCGGCGCCCTTTCCGGCCACCGCTCCCGGTCCATCCGCGCCTCCCTTGAGGATCGACTGCGGCGTCTCCAGCACCAACTCGCTTTCGGCAGTCGTGCTGTTGTGGCAAGCCAGGCAGTTTTTGCGCAGGATCGGCAGCACTTCCTTCTCAAAGTCGACGGGGCCGTCGTGCTTGACCTCGGCGATCGGAATCGGCTTCTCGTCCTCGGCGCAAAGCAGATGGGAGTTGGCGGCGACTGCCAGGGTGAGCAACAGGAATTTGGTGTGAGCCAATCGCATCATGGCACCTGTGTCTACGGAAAGGTGGGTCGTTGAGTGGTGAGGTCCGGAGTGGGCTGCTTTCGCCCTGCTGGGGCAGCGTTGGCGTTGCCGGGAGGTCGGTCAAGTGGCGCTGCCTTGGTTGGGCGACGCGTGGTGGCCCTACTTCGCCGGCTCCGGTGCGGAGACCTTCAGCGTGATTTGCGTTGAGGACTCGATGTTGACGTTGTTGAATTTGCCTTTGGCAAGAATCTTGACGACGTGATCGCCGGCGGTTGGCTTCGCGTTGGCGGAGAACTCCAGCATGCCTTCGGCGCTGCCTTTGGCAATCTGAAGTTTTCCGACGCTAATGCCGCCAACGCCGTTGGGAAGTCCAATCGTGATGTCCAACGCGTCGTCAAAGCCATAGAGCTTCTCGATCTTGACGGGCACGGACACCTTGCCGTCCGGCTTGAGATCCGCGGTGGCCTCGGTGCTGACGTTGATCGGAGCGGCAGCGATATTCAGCACAATCGGATTGGAGTAGACCGCGAAATTCACATCCTTGGCGGCGTTGGCCTTCTGCAGATTGGCCAAGTCCGTGTCGGCCTTCTTCTTGGCGTCGGTTGCGCGCTTGGCGAGCTCCTGCGCCTGCTTGAGTGCCGCGTCGGCGTCGGTCTGCGCTTTCGCAGTTGCGTCGCGTTTCTGCGTCGCCTCGGCCAGCGCGGCATTGGCTGTAGCGAGCGCCTTGTCGGCCTCGGCCAGCGCGGCGGTGGCTTGGGTTGCCGCCTCCTCGGCAGCCTTCACCGCGTCGTCGCCCTTGTTCTCGGCCTTCGCTTTCTCGACAGCCTGTTTGGCGGCCTCCGCTTTCTGAGCGGCGGCTTGCTGAGCGGCTTGCGCTGCCTTGGTCGCGGCATCCGCCTTGGTGAATTCACCGGCAGCGGCAGCGGCCTCGGACTTCGCCTTGTTGGCCGCGTCGGTCTTGGCTTTCGCATCGTCGGCCGTCGACTTCACCACCTCATCCAGCTTCTTTTGAGCGGCGTCGGCGGCGGTGATCAACTCCTGCTTGCCCGCATACTTCACCTTGGTGTCGCTGCGCAGGTAGAAGGTGTAACGCCCCGGTTTCGTGTTGGCCTTCACATCGATGGTCAGATTCCCGTCTTGTTTGTCCTTGGCGACGGTCACATCAGCTGGCTTGAATTCGTTGGCGGCATCCACCGCGGTCAGCTTGAGGTCGTCGGCGTGGCCGGCTCGCCGAGCGACCTTGATCGGCAGCTCGAGTTTGCCGCCCAACGATGTGTCGTGTACGGGGGCGTCACCGACGGTGACCGTGGCGGGGGCCTCCTCGCCAGTCACTGACAACATGATGTCACGCGTCAAGCGGAAGGTGGCGGGAGTTTGAGTGCGATTGGCCGTGCCCCAAACGACGTTGGCAACCGGCGCGGTGTGCTTGACGGACTTCCCATCAATTTCCGCCTCGGCCACCACCTTCACCGCTCCCGTCCAGGGCTCGGCGCTTTCCGCGGCCACCAGCATCAACGTCGCGGCGGTCTGGTTGGAGCCCAAGGTCACGGCGGGGCAAGCGACACTTGCCGGCAGGCCCTCCGCGGTCACCTTGACGTCCCCGGTGAACCCGTCCAAGCGTTGCAGGGACACCGTAATGGGCACGATGTCGCCCTTGCGAATTTGGGGAGCGTAGACAGGCACTTGATTGGCGTTGGCTACCTTAAGCTCCTTGGTCTGCACCACGACGTTGAAGTCAGGCGACTCTTTCCGCACGACCAGGCGATATTGAATGCGCGGATCGCTGCGGGTGGAGCCGAATTGATCGGCAATTCGCAAGCGGTAGACTCCGTCGGCGGGAACGGCCAGTCGGTAGGAGGGATCGTCGGTCGAGGTGTCGAAGTCGGTGGCGACTCGAGCGTTGCGATCGCCAGGATCGTCGACGTAGGCGACTTCCTTCACCTGCTCCGCCCCCTGGGCGTCCTTGTCGACTCGGTAAACCACTAGATTGGGATCCGACTCCAGCCCGAGCCGATGAGAGATCACCTCGATCCAATACACCTCGGATTGCTTCGCTTCGAACTGAAAATAGTCGACATCGTTCTCGGGGAAAAACTGCCCCGACACTTCCGTGGGCGCATTGATCACGGTCGCACCGGTCGGCTCGTCGTTGTCGCCACTTTCGACGGCGACGGACGGGGCGCGCGAAACAAACAGCGGGATCACCAATCCGGCATGTCGATGCTCAAAGCCCACCAATTCGGTCGAAGGGAGGTACACATAATCGCCCGTGGCGGTCTCGCCATCCGTCGGTGCCTTGACGGATACGGCGAGCATCTCCAGGGTGCTGCCGTCGGCGCTTTGGATGGGGGACGGCTTTCCGCCCGGCAGGTTGCGGCCGTAAACCGTCACTTCGGCGGTCGCGCCGGCCGGGATACTGTTGGGCAGTACGAAGTCGATGTGGGGCTGCGCGTGAACGTTGAGCCGATAGATGTGCTCGGCGCCGCCCGCAAACAGAAAGTCACGTACCGCCAGCAGAAAATCGCCGTCGGCGGGCGCGGTAAAGTCCAGGAACGCGTCGAGCCCGCTATAGTCGTGATTGATTCCCAGCTGGGCGCCGTCGGTCGTGTGCACCGTCAGCACCGGGTCGAGGCGGGAGTCGATTCGCTGGGCCGCACAGCTGGCCAGCACGCGCTGTCCCTTCTTGAGCGTCAGTTTGTAGTAGTCGGTTTGGCTGGCCTCGATCCTGCCATTGACTGTGGCGCCAACCGGCAACTCCTGCGCCGTCTCGAGGGTGCGAATGGCGTTGTTGTCCATCGCCTCCTCGCCCGCCCCAATCACGAACGCCCGGGAATTGGACACTCCGTAGGCGCCGGCGACTCGTGCCTCATAGACGCCCGGCGGCACGTCGCCCGCGACCTTGACCTCGAAGGCGCCCGCAATCGGCGTCGGGTCAAGGAATTCGCTGGTTTGTGTCTTGATCGTCGCCGTAATGCCGGGATGCGAAAACAGCAGCCGGTCGGCAACGTCGATGTTGTCGCCACTCACGGTGACATCCACCGAGGCGCCCTGTTTGGCGCCGGGTGGGAACACGGTGTTGAGTGTTGTGCCCGGAAGCTGTGCGAACAACAAGCCGGGAATGGCGGTGATGGCGAAGAGCGATGCGATGCAGAGACTAAACAGGCGTAGACGCATGGTTTAGTTCCTTGACGAGGTGGGCGAGAGTGGCGTCGTCGTGGCTCGGTCCGGCACAGCCGGGCGAAACGCGTTTCCGCGGGGTGGGTTGGCCAAGGCGGGATGCGCGCCGAAGTGTCGAAGGAGGGTGTCGCTACGGCGCGCGGCTTGTAACACAAAGGGGCCCAACCGACCGTCGGCGCTAAGCTGCCGGGATCGAGACCCACATTGTCTTATAGTAATTGGGAATTGGTGGGATGATAGCGAAGAAAATGGTGAAGTCCGCAGCGCGGGTGGTCGGACGTGGTGGGAAATATCGGGGCGGGATACAACCCGGCGCTGCAGGGGAAAGACAAGTCGTCGGAGAGTTCGAAACGGCTGATTCAGCGGCTGATCAAACGGCCAACCACGATGACACATCGCGACTCCATCTGTGGAGCAACGATGCGGCCGCCTCCGCGCGATGACGGAGGCGACCGGCAAGCTCAAGCATCAGTGATTGAACAAGAATTCCTTGGTGTTGATCACGGCCCAAATCATGTCCTCAAAGGCGACCTTTTCGTTTTCGGCCTTTTGCACGTACTTCACGGCAATCTCGGTCTCTTGCGAGCTGGGCTCGCGAGAGAAGGCGGTCAGGAACAGCTCGCGGACCTTGGCCTCTTGACCGACATCCTTGGCGCCGGTCAGCGCGGCGGCGCGGCCGTTGCCCGCTGTGAGCTTGCCCTGAATCTCGGACGAGTTCAGCAAATGCAGGCTCTGGGCGAGGTTCGCTTCGGAAGACCGCTCGCACTCGCAGGCGCTAGCCGACTCGGGGCGGCCGAAGACGGTGAGGAAGTACGAGTTGAAGCCGTTGTCCGGCAACTCCACGGCACGGGTTCCGCTGGGCAGTCCGCTAAAGCTGGTGGTGGTCGCCGTGACTTGGTCGATCGCATCGAGCAACACTTCCGCATTGAGTCGCTTCGGATAGTATCGCGAGAAGTTTTGCTTGTCGTCCTGGTTCCACTCGTTCGGATCCGAGCTGAGCTGATAGGTGCTCGAGTTGCAGATCGTGCGAATCATGTGCTTCATGTCGAAGTCATGTGCCAGGAAGTCTTCCGCCAAGGCGTCCAGCAGCTCCGGATTGCAGGCGGGGTTGGTCACCCGCATGTCGTCTTCCGGATCCACCAAGCCGCGTCCGAAGAAGTGTTTCCAGTAGCGGTTGACGAACGCTTTGGCAAAGAACGGGTTGCTCTTGTCGCCCATCCAATCGGCCAGCGACTGGCGCGGGTCCTGGTCCGGAGTCAGCTCGAGCGGATTGCTGCCGAGGCCGGTTGGCTTGACCATCTCGCCGGTCTTGGGGTTTTTGGACTGAGCCACACCGCGCTGGTGATAGATCCGGTCGTAGTTGGGAACGTTGGACTTCTTGCGGCCGACGCGAGAGTAGAACGCCTGAAATCCGTAGTAGTCCTGCTGGCTCCACTTCTCGAACGGATGGTGGTGGCAGCGAGCACACTGAATCCGCAGGCCCAAGAACAACTGCGCGGTGTCCTCCACCTGAGCGGCTTCGTCTTTTACCTCGCGGTACCAAGCCGTCGGAGGATTGACGCCCGGCATGCCCGAGGCGGAGATCACTTCGCGGACAAACTGGTCGTACGGCTTGTTTTCGTGCAAGCTGGTGCGAATCCAGTCGTGGAAGTGGAAGGTTGCCTGCCGGTCTCCCGTGGCGCCCCGCTTGTTGCGAAGAATCGCGTTCCACTTGTTGGCGAAGTATTCGGCGTAGTCCATGCTGTCCAGCAGCTTGTCGATCACTTTGGCGCGCTTGTCGCTGTCGCCGTCCGCCAGAAACGCCTCGGACTCTTCTCGGGTCGGCAGGCGGCCGGCGATGTCGACCGTCACGCGGCGGAGGAAGGTGGCGTCATCGGCCACCGCGGAGGCGGGCAAGCCAAGCGACTGCAGCTTGGCGAACACTTTTTCGTCAATGTAGTTGCGTGTGGGCGGCAGGTCCTTGACCTCGATGCCCAGCGGCACGGTGGCGCGGAACACACCGACATGGCCTTGGTAACGAGCCATGATCGCCACGGAACCTGTCAGGTCGGAGGTGGTCACCAAGCCCGTCACGCTCGGCTCTGCCATCTCCGTGTCATTCGAATCGAATTGAGTCATGCGGGTCACGTCCTCGGTGTGACCGTCGGAGTACCGCGCGATGACGACGATCTGCTGAGTGCCGTTGCGCTCCATCAGCCGCTCTTGCGGATGCACCTCGATGCCGGTCACCACCGGGTCATCGGCGTTGCCGTAGGGGACGCCTTGCTCGATCCAGCGGACCAGCAAACGATAAGCGGGCGAGTCCACGGGAATTCGCATGCCGCCGCCGTGAGGCACGACGGCTGCGCCCTTCTCCAACAGCAAACTTCGCTCGGGAGCGGCCAAAAACAGCCGACGGCCGCGAGCTTCCTTCACCAGATATTCGTAGTCTTCGGTCGGCTCGAAGCCGAGCAGCGACAGCCGGAAGCCGTTTTGACCGCCGCTCTTGCCGTGGCAGCCGCCGCCGTTGCAGCCGTACTTGGTGAAGGCGGGCACGATCTGGTTAGGAAAGTTGACCGGCAGATCCTGGATGATGTGGCTCACCTTGACCTTCGTCGTTGCATCAACATCTCCGACCCGCACGTGAATGACCGCGTCGCCCTCCGCGATCGGCGTCACATGGCCCGTCTTGTCCACGGTGGCGATGCCCTCGGGGCTCACCGTGTATTCGGCCTTGCCCGAGAGGTCGCGAGTTTGGCCCGAGTCGTATACTCCCGTGATCAACAGTTGCTGGCTCGCATCCCGACCGGCAACTTCAAACACGCCGTCCACATCGCGGCCCGTCTCCACCGTGAGCTCGACAAGCTTGCCGGGGTCTCCGAGGCCGGGAGGAGTGGGTTTGTTGGGCTGAGCATCTTCGGCGTTGATGGTCGCGACGAACGCAATCGTCAAGCCAAGAGTCAAGGTGGAACAGAGGCGTTGCATTGTGGATTCCTCTAATGCGGGCAATGACATCCGGTGTGGGGCGCCTTCGCATACCGTGCCAAGATGTTCATCGAGGTCACGATTTCCGGCCGGCTCGCGGGAAGGTGGGTGCGAGTCCGAGGTATGGAAATAGCCGGGAAGTTGGGAGACGCAAGTTGTCGTTGGTTGGACTGAAAAGTCAGGAAAGGAACCCCGACGCGGTGAGCGAGGGAAACCGGCCAGATTTTTCAGCGTTTGGATTATCACCTTCTGAGCCGAAAATTGCAAACTTTTCATCCATTCGTGTGGATTTGTGAGCGTGCGGAACGTCCCCGCGTTCGGCGTAAGGGCTGGCATTGTTCCGTAGATGGCCGAGAGTCCCCGATAGCGGTGTGCCAAGTGCGTTCGTGGCACGGACTGCCAGCTTGTGATGATTGTAGTTTGGCAGCGGGTTGCAGGCTGGCGGCCTGCACGACGAGCGGGATGGGCGTGAGATATAATCCGAGGTCGTCGGCACGGACCGGCACGAGATATCGCGTCGGTCGCGTCGGTCGCGTCGGTGTGGGGTTGAGCCTTGTGCCAGCCGGTGGAACAAGCAGAGGGTGAGAGGGCGAATGATTGAACTGATCGACGTCTCGATGCGAGCTGGCGAATTTCGGCTCGACTCGGTGTCGGCCGTCATTCCCAATGGGGCGTACGGCGTGTTGATGGGCCGCACCGGCTCGGGCAAGACCACGTTGTTAGAGGCGGTCTGCGGTTTGAAGCAGGTGGCGGGCGGCCGCATCCGGCTCAACGGTCACGATGTGACTCGGCTTCACCCTGCCATGCGAGACATCGGGTTTGTGCCTCAGGACGGCGCGCTGTTCCCGTCGATGACAATTGAGCAGCATCTGCGGTTTGCGCTCGACATTCGCAAGTGGCGACCCGAACCCGCTCGGCAGCGCGTCGAAGAGCTCGCCGAGATGCTGCAGATCAAGCACCTGCTGCAACGCCGTCCCGTCGGGCTGTCCGGCGGAGAACGACAGCGAGTGGCCCTGGGGCGAGCATTGTCGTATCACCCCAGCACGCTTTGTCTTGACGAGCCGCTGAGCGCATTGGACGACAAGACGCGCGATGACATGATGACGCTGTTGAAGAAGGTGCAAACGCAGCTTGGTGTGACGGCACTGCACGTGACCCACAGTCACCTCGAAGCAGAGCGGCTGGCCGATCGCTTGTTGCGCGTCGAGGACGGGCAAATCGTGATCGAGCGCTGAGAGCCCGATTCAAATCACCAAATCCCACCAAATCCAAAACGCCAAAACGCCCACCGGCAAAGGGGGCTGCTTTGCGAGCGTCGCCGCCAGCGACTTGCTCCGTTCGCGCCGGCACTTTTTCGGTGGGGATGGGAGCGAGCCGCTGACGGGGGGGCGATGGATGGGATACAATGTTTCCGTCGCGTGGGGCGCGGTGAGACGCGGCGCAGGACACTCTCAACCATAGGAAACAACATGCCCAATTATCGCCAAGCCGTGGACGAGGCCGTGGCGGACGTCGACTTCGACGCCAACGATTATCAAGTCACCCTGGAGACCAACGAGGGTGACATCCGCCTGCGGCTGACGCCCGACGTGGCGCCGGGACACTGCAAGAACCTGATCGGCTTGGCGAGGTCGGGCTACTATGACGGGCTGATCTTTCATCGCGTCATCCGTGGCTTCATGATTCAGGGCGGCTGTCCGGACGGCACCGGAATGGGCGGGCCGGGCTATCGCATCGAAGCGGAGTTCAACGAAAAACGCCATCTGCCGGGCGTGCTGTCGATGGCGCGGACGCAGGATCCGAATTCCGCGGGCTCGCAGTTCTTTATCTGCCTCGAGTCGCAGCCGTCCTTGGATCGACAATACACTGCGTTTGGCGAGACGGCCGATGACGAGAGCTTGGCGGTCGTGCGCAAGATCGGCGACGCTCCCTGCGACCGCAGCGACCGGCCGCGCAGCGATGTGACCATTCGCAAGGCCACCGTTCATGTCACTCCCAAGGGTGCATAGGCTCATCGCCAAGCGGCAACGCGTTGATTGTTTCTGCTGTTTCTCCGACACTTCCCTTCTCCTTTGGCGCAATGACAACTAGGTGACACCATGTTCGTAACTCCGCGGCGTCTGGCGTCCTGTCGAACTCCTTGGCTGTTGTTGGCCATCTTGGCGGGCACGGCGCTGTTGGCATGTGACACTCCGGTCTACCGCTATGCGATGTATCGTTGGCAGGCGGCGCCGTACGAGGTGTACTACTTCTTCGACGGAGAGACACCCGAGCCGCGGGCGAAGCAGCACGATGTGCTCCGCGAATTGCCCTATGACAAGCAGCCCGCCAACCTGGCGATGTTGGACATTGATCTGAAGGATCAGGACGCTTACGGGCGCCTGCCGACATCGATTCGCGAGGCCTGGGAGGGCGCCGGCGTGAAGGCTCCCGGCTACCTCATCTACTCGCCTCAGGGAGGCAAGGTCTACGCGGGCGCCTTGGAAGTTGCCGATTTGCAGCAGTTGACCGAGTCTCCCGCTCGCGCCGAGCTCGCCAAACAACTTGGCGCGGGCAAAGTCGGCGTGCTGATGCTGCTCACCGCCAGCGAGCAAGGCGACGATGCGGAGGCGGTGAAGGAGGCCCGTGAACGCAACGAGGTGGCTCAAAGCGAACTGCAATCCGCGCTGAAGAAAATCGCAGCCGGCGATGTGCCGCTCTACGGGTTCGGCGAAGAAGACGCTTCGAAGCACGCGCCAAAGCACGCGCACGAACATCCGGGCAAGCAACCACCCACTGTCGCGGACGCCGAGAAAGCAAACGCGAAGGCCACCAAGCCGAGCGACGAGAAGCCGGAGGTCGGCTGGCTGCGAGTCGACCGTGACAACCCGGCCGAGCGATGGCTGGTGCGGAGCCTGTTGGCGATCGAGCCCGATCTGCACGAAGAGCAGTTTCTCCGGCAGCCCATGGTGTTCATGGTGTACGGTCGCGGCCGAGCGTTGCCGCCTTGGGTTGGCAAAGGCATTCGTGGCGACAATTTAGTAGGCGACGTGCAGTTCGTCTCCGGCGCCTGCTCATGCACGGTGAAGGACAAGAATCCCGGCGTTGACCTGCTGGTTCGTCACAACTGGGAACAGGCCGCCGAGACGCTCGCCGCGCGGTTTGGCAGCGAGGAAGGCAACGAGAGCCAGTTGGGAGTGGGCGAGTTGTTCCCGAGCCTGTCGCTGCCGCCCAACGCCCCGGTCGATTCGACGGCCCCGCCGGCCGACGCCAAACGCGAGACCGCGGAGACGGAAGTGGAAACAAAAGTGGAAACCAAGGAGGAAGGGGTCGATACCGAGTCACAACGCCCGGTTGCTGCGTTTGAGGCCCCTGCCGCGAACGACGTGCCGCGGCAAGAGCCCGAGCACCAAGCAATTGCGAATGCCGACGCTGGCGTCGAGCTGGCCATGGGGCACGAAGCCGCTCATGACAGTCACGCCACACAGCACTCGTCGTCGACAGGCCCCGATGAAACGCGTGCCTCCTATCTGGCAATCGCCTTTGGCGCGGCCGTGATCGCCTCGGTCTTCGTGGTCGTGATGATGCTGGTGTTCCGCCAGTAGTGTCTGGTTTTGTGTGTTGGTAGATGGATGCGGAGCGGAGTGGAGCGCATGACGGAGTCGAGTCAGTACCTTTCTCCCGAGGAACGCGCACGTTATGCGCGGCAATTGGGGCCAGGTGTGCTCACCGAGTCTCAACAACTGCGGCTGAAGCATTCGACCGTGCTGGTCACTCGCGTCGGAGGCATGGGCGGGCCCGCCGCCCAAATGCTGGCGATGGCCGGGGTCGGACGAGTCATCATCGCTCATGGCGGCGAACTGATTGAGCCCGACCTGAACCGCCAAGTGCTCGGATCCGAGGCGGGGCTCGGCCAACGTCGCGCTCCCGCGTTCGGAGATTACCTCCGCAGCCTCAATCGGTTCATTGAAGTCGAGGCGCTTGACTACGAGCCCAACGATGAGCAGGCTCTGGCGCTGGCCGAAGAGTGCGACTTGTTGGTTTCCTGCGCACCAACCTTTGGTGAACGACTGCGGCTCGGCCGGGCATCCGTGGCCACGGGCACTCCGCTGATCGACGCGGCTCAGTGGGGCATGTCCGGGACGCTGTACGCTTCCGACCCGGCACGGCATCCCTGCTTGGCGTGCCTCTATCCCCATGAGCCGCCGTTCGAGGAGTACTTTCCCGTCGTCGGCGCCATTTCCTCGGCCATCGGCTCGCTCGCCGCATTGGAAGGAATCAAAATCCTCTCCGGCGCCGGGGTGGTAATGTGGGGACGAATGCTCGCCTACGATGGCTTCCTCTGCCGAATCACTCAATTAGACGCGCACTTCCCCGCCAGCCGCTGCGATGTCTGCAGGCGCAGTCGTCAAAAGTAATCTGCTTGGCGGCAGCTCGATTCCTCGATTCCTCGCTCACGCTCTCACGCTTCGGGGTTCCTTGAGTTCGATCCCTCGCTCACGCTTCGGGTTACCTTAAGCTCCAATCCTTCGCTCACGCTCTCACGCTTCGGGTTATCTTCCGGAAGTGTAAACCGCCTTAACGACCAACGTCATTATGGAAATTCGCCTGATCGTCACTGGCCGCATGTACCACCTCGCTGCCGAGTTGCCCGAGCAGTTCGACTTGCCGGAGGGCGCGACGTTGCGTGATGCGCTCGAGTGGGTGCAGTCGGCCGACGAAGTGGAGTTGCCGGGAAGCTGCCTGGTGGCGGTCAATGGCGAACATTGCGGCACGATCGCCACTTACACCAATCGAGGGCTTGCCGCGGGGGATGAGCTCGCGCTGATCGCCCCGGTGGCCGGTGGCTAGCAGCCCGATTGAGATCAAGTCGGCTGACTCTTTTTATCGCTCGCGACGCCGGCCGATGACGGCTCGCAACACGAGCGGATTGCCGTCGCGAATCACCGTGACGGATGCCGAGGAGTGAATGGGCGTGCGAGCCACTGCGCGGCTGACGGCTGTTGGGCTGTCGACGGTCACACCATTCCAGTTGACGATCACATCCAGTTCGCGGATGCCGGCTGCCGAAGCGGGGCTGTTCGGCATCACGGAGGTCACCAGGGCGCCCTCTTTCGCATTGATGACGTAACGCTGCTTGATCAGCTCGTCGTCCAGGTCGGCCATTTCCACGCCGAGGTAGCCACGGTCCATGTGGCCGTCGATTCGCAAGCGATCGTACACGGCGCGGGCGACGCTGCTCGGGACGGCGAAGCTGATGCCCTGATAGGACTCGCCGATGATGGCCGTGTTGATGCCTACCACTCGGCCGGAGGCGTCGACCAGCGGCCCGCCGCTATTGCCGGGATTCACCGCCGCGTCGGTTTGCAAAAAATCCTGGTGCGGCGTGCCGGCAAACCCGGCTCGATTCTTCGCGCTGAGGATGCCCGCCGTCACGGTGCTTTGCAGGCCGAATGGGCTGCCCGCCGCCCATACCAAGGCGCCGACCTCAAGGCTGTCGCTGTCGCCCCACTCGGCAGGGATCAATTTGTCGGCTTGGATGCGGATGACGGCCAAGTCGGTCAACGCGTCAGTCCCCGCCAGTTCGGCGAGCACGCGGCGACCGTCGCTGAGCGTCACCTGGATTTCATGCCCGTCGAGCACGACATGCCGATTGGTGAGGATGTGCCCCGCCGCGTCCATGATCACGCCCGAGCCTTGGTCTTGGGTGCGGGAACGCCCGCCGAACATAAACGCCCGCTCGTCTCGCGCAGGATTTTGTTGCCCGCGAATGACATTGATGTGAACGACGCTCGGCGCCACTCGTTGCGAAACCATCTGATACGCTTTCGACACGCTGTCGAAGGAGACTTGGTTCACGTATTGCGTGGCAACTTCGTACTCGGCGCGCTGTCGGCCTCGCACCATGGCCCGAGTGATCTCCTCCACCATGAACGGCACCGCATACCGCACCATGAGCATGCCCAGCAGGAAGATCATCACCCAAACGACGCGCGCGGTTGCCTCCGGATGTTGGTCCGGCACGGGCGCCCGGGAGGGGTAACCCGCCGCGGAGAATTCATCGGGGCGATCGTGAGGTTGATCCTGCATCAGGGGCGATCCTGCATCAAGGCCTCAGGGAACGAAGTAACCTCACCGGCCTGCCGCCTGCGAAGGGACTGCCAAGTGTGCCCAATCACATGTCGAACAGGCCGCTACAGGCCGCGAATTAGCCGTGGGAAAACACCTGATCCGACAATCGGCAGTTGGGGTGTTCTCGTCTCGAGTGTTAGCGTGAAACGCCACACTCTGCGTCAATGTACGGTATGGGCATCGCCGAGACAGCCCGGCAGATTCATTGCGATGGGGAGTTTTTCCCAACCAAACTCTCGATGGTTGGATTATACCGGTTGCGCCAAAGATCGCGAAATGAAATTGCCCGGCGGTGTGGCACGGGTGTGGCAGTGAGCCCGGTTTTGACGCGAAAATCGCCGTGCCCGGTTGCTCAGCGAACAATCTCCATCGACGTACCGTCGACACGCCATCGGCCTGGCAACGCCAGCTCACTCTTCAGCGTTGACGATGGGCGACACTGCCGGCAGGATGAAGCGAGGCGGGGCAGGGTGACGCGTTGCCCCACTTTGGGCTCTCCGCGCCGGCAAGCACCACGAGGCGAACAATGCATTGGCGAGTGACCCAGGGCGATGTGCTGACAACGGCAGCCGATGTGTTGATCTGTACGGCCAATCCGTGGCTCAACCTCTCCGGAGGCATCAATGGCGCTGTCTTGCAGGCCGGCGGAGAGTCGATTCAGCGTGAGTTGCACGCACAACTGAAAACTGCCGGAGCGCGCCAAGTGCCGCCGGGCAGCATCGTGAGAAGCGGCGCCGGTCCCCTGCCCTTCCAGCACATTCTGCACGCCGTGGCGATCGATGTGTTCTACGCGTCCAGCATGGAGATCGTCCGGCAGACGTTTGCCAACGCGATGACGCGGGCCATCGAACTCGGCGCCCAATCAATCGCCTCGCCCACGCTGGCAACCGGCTATGGCCCGCTGCGAATTCGCGAGTTTGGCCAAGCCATCTCTCCCGTGCTGCACGAACTGCAGGCCGAGTGCGAACTGACTCTGGTCGTGCGACGAGCGGAGCACGTCCGGGAGTTGGAGGAGTCGCTCGAGCGTCAGTAGAGCGGGTTCAGCTGCCCGTGGGAGTTGGCGAGTCGATCCCTCGCTGACGCTTCGGGTTTCCTTGAGTCGATCCCTCGCTGACGCTTCGGGTTACCTTGTGACGCTGTGGCCGCGCGGCGCGATCCGTTAGGACTCTTCGGGGACGTAGAGCAGCACGCCGCAGCTTTTGCAGAACACCGGCTTGGAGAGCATCAGCTCGTTCATCATCTGCGGGTTGAGCTTTTGGTTGCAGCCGCCGCAGAACTCGCCCTCGACGGGCGCCAGCGACTCCTCGCCTCGGGCGTTGGCGATTCGCTTGTATTCGGCGCGGAAGTCGCCGGGCAACGTGGCCTCGACCTGCTGCAGCTCCGCTTCGACACGCGACAACTCGCCCTGCAGTCCGTCCCGCTCGTTGGCGACCCGGTTTCGCACGTCCTCCAGCTCACGCTGCGCGTTGTTGACCTGCTGGTCTCGCTCGGCAACCTGCTGAACGATCTGGTCGATGCCATCGAGCGACTCGAGGATTTCGTCTTCGAGCACGCTGTTGGCTTGCTCGTCGGCGGCGATTTGTTCTTTCAACGTCTGGAATTCGCGGTTCGAGGCGCAGCCGTTGAGCTTGGTTCGCAGGTCCTCGACGCGCGCCTCACGTTGTCGGAGTTGCAGTTGCTTCTCGTCCGATTTCATGCGAGCGCGTTTCAGCTCTTCTTTCGCTTGCTCGCGGGCCGTGGTGAACGTTTGCACGGACTTTTCCGCGATGGCCACCACGCGGGGCCCTCGTTCCAGGCGGGACCGCAGTTCGGAGATCTGAATGTGGATTCGATGCAGGGTCTGCAAAGTTTCAGCCGACACCATCGTGTGGTTGCTCCTGAGCTGGCCGGGTTTCCCGAAGTCGGCGGGAATTCGGGGCGTGGCGGCGCGACGCCCACACTCAGTCTATCGAATGCCCGTGAATCACGGCAGTGGGCCTGCGAATCGCTTCGCACTCCTTTCAACTCCTTTCAGCGCCTGTCTGCGGGGGCTACGTGTTGAACGCCACGACCCAAGCGTCCCGCAGCGTTGCCCGGACCACGGCTGCCGCCAAATTGCACCAGCGATCACCAGCGTCGAGCACCTCGCGGTCGGCCGAGGCGATGGCGGCGTCGCGCCGAGCCGACAACTCGCGATCGGGGTCCGGCACGAGTCGGACGGACCATGGCCATCCGCGTGACTTGGCGAGCTCCCGCATGACGCCGGCCAGTCGTCCGCTATTGGAGACGGGCTCGTCGAGCAGCCACTCGGCCTGCGTGACGCCCGCCTCCTGCAGTTGCTCGCCGATGCTTTCCAGCGCGGGCGCCGTCTCCTGCACGCGGCGATAAGAGCCATGCATGCTGGCCATGTCGCGGTAGCAGCCCTCTCTGCCGACGATCACGACGCCGCCCGCCAGCGCCGCCTCGATCGTGGTCACCACGTTGAAGCCATCGATGACGAGGTGACGGCAATCTGTCAGCGCCACCTCGCGCGCCCTGCGAGAAGCGGCCGCTGCGGCGGAGCACGTTGAGCGATTAAGGGCGATGCGCTGCCGCTCTCGCAGGCGATGTCGATCGCCAACGAGCTTCAGCGTGGCGACCGGCGGATAGCCGCGGTCGAGCAAGTAGCAGTACTCGCTGGCCGCTTGGCGCAGCGCCGGCAAGGCCGAAGTCCCGAACAGCTCGGCGTCCTCGGGATGGGGGCCTCGATGTTTGCGGTGGTCCGGCATGGCAAAGGTACTGACACATTCGTGGCAGATGAAAAAAACGCCGCCGGAAATCCGGCGGCGTCGCGTTCAGTTGAGCAGGTCGGCCTGGGCCGTTGAAAATTTCCTGCGCCGGGTCAGTTTAACACGGCCTCTTTCAGGAAGCCCTCCAGTTTCTGACTGCGAATCGGATTCTGCAGCTTGCGGACCGCCTTCGCCTCGATTTGTCGGACGCGCTCGCGAGTGACCTTGAAGATCCGGCCCACCTCCTCAAGCGTGTAGGTGTAGCCGTCACCGAGCCCATAGCGGAGGCGAATGATCTCCCGCTCGCGGTAGGTGAGCGTCTTCAGCAGGTCGTCGATTTTCTCGCGAAGGATGCCCTGATTGGCGGTCCAGACCGGATTGTCCGAGGTGGTGTCCTCGACGAATTCGCCAAAGCTGCAGTCCTCGCCCTCGCCGACCGGGCGATCGAGGCTGACCGGATGCCGGCCGATATCCATCACGCGGCGCACCTCCTCGACGGGCAGTTCGGCCAGTCGCGAGATCTCCTCCATGGTCGGCTCGCGGCGGAGCTCCTGGAGCAGCCGGCGCTGGATGTTTCGCAGCTTGCTGAGCACATCGATCATGTGCACCGGAATGCGAATCGTGCGGGCCTGGTCGGCGATCGCCCGCGTGATCGCTTGGCGGATCCACCACGTGGCGTACGTGGAGAATTTGAAGCCGCGGCGATACTCGTACTTGTCCACGGCCCGCATCAGGCCGGTGTTTCCCTCTTGAATCAAGTCGAGGAAGCTGAGCCCCCGGTTGCGGTACTTCTTGGCGATCGAGACCACGAGCCGCAAGTTGCCGCTCGACAGCTCGCGTTTGACGTTCTCGTACTCGGTGTACTGCTGACGGCACTTTGTCACTCGATTCCGCAGCCCGCGGGGCGACTCGTGCGTCAGCAACACCAGTTGCTTGAACTCGTTACGCGCTTGCTCGTACTCGCCGCGAGCCAGCGGATTGCCCTTCAGCTCGCTCATGCGGCGCTGCAGAAACTCAATGCGATCGATGTGCTTCTCCAGCTCCACCAGCAGTGGCTGCACGCGGCGAGTGCGAAGACTCAGCTCCTCGACCAGCTTCAGGCACTTGCGGCGCCGGCGGAGATACTGCTTCCGCACTGCGCGGCGCTCGGTTTCGCCAAGCGACTTGGAGACCAGCTTGCGGAAGTCGCGGCGGTTCTCGTCCAGCAGCCAGTCGAGCGTCTTGAGATTGTGCGGCATCCGCGCCTGCACTTGCTCCTTGGTCAAACGCTCGGTGAGCGAGACCTTGATCGTGCGATCGAACGGCAGCTTGCCCTCGTGCACCTTGGTCAACGTCTCGACGGTCGCGCGCATCGCATAATCGCAAGTCAGCAGCGTGCGACGGAAACGGCGTCGCGAGACTTCGATCTTCTTGGCCAGCGAGATCTCTTCCTCGCGGGTCAGCAGCGGGATCTCGGCCATCTGGCTGAGATACATTCGAATCGGGTCGTCCGTCAGCTTCGGGCGCTCGCCCGGCAACTGGGCCGCGTCCTTGGGCGTCTCGGATTTTTTGGCGGGAGCGTCTTTGAGCTCGATTCCGGCCTCCTCCATGGCGACCAGCAGGTCCTCGAGCCGCTCCGGACTGACGTCTTCGTCCGGCAGGTACTTGTTGACGTCTTCGTAGGTCAGAAAGCCCTGCGATTTACCCTTCGAAACCAGGTCAAAGAGATCCTTCTCCATGTACCTCACAGATTCCTCCTCGCGCCTTCTTGCGCTCTGGTAGGCATGTTATTTGTGGCCGACGGCGATCCGGGGGGACCGTTTGGGTCGCGGCCAACGACACTGCACCCTTACCCATCCGTGGGGTCGGTTATGCCTTGCCGTTTTCGCTGCAGCTCCAAGCACTGCTGCAGAATGTCCAGCTCCTGGGATTGATCGGTGCTGTTGGACTCCAATTCGAACACCAGCTTCTGGTTGTGAGACCAGGACTGCTGAGTCCGATGTTTTTTGATCAACTGCTCCAAGCGGGCTTCGGGCGACTCGGACGTCTCTTCCGACATTTTTGTCGCGAGCTCATCCAGTTCGACAATCAGGCTTTTGTACTGCGGGTCGTCCAACGTGTTCATCAACTGGTGGAAGTGGGGTGTGACACCCGCTTGGTCCAGCGTGATCAGCGTTTGGTAGATTTGTCTGGCCTGTTCCGTCACCAACTCGGAAACTTTGATCGCATCACGGGCTATTGGAACGAGTGACGGGTTTTGAATCAAGATCTTTAATAGCTCGGCGTCCTTGACCGCCAGCGGCTCGGCGGAGACTGGCGGGGAGCCGCTGTTTTGGACCCGAGCTTGTTCGCTGCGAATGCTGCGGCCCGCCGAGCGAATGACTGCAATGCGCTCCCGCAATTGCTGCTCATTGAGCTGAAATTGCCGAGCAATTCGCGACATCACCTGGGCCACACGCAGTCGAGACGGCCCGGATTGCTCGAGGCCCGTCGGCACCGAGGCCAACAACTGCAGCATCTCCTCGATCGCCTCGTTGACCTGGTGCAGGCCGGGATTGGGGCCCAGGCGACGATTGAGTCGCAGAAGTTTGTGCTCCAGGGCGTCCGGAGCCTCGTCCAGCAAGGATCGGAAGCGGTCGAGCCCCTCGCGTTGAAAATAGTCGGCGGGGTCCATGCCGCCCGGGAGCGTGGCGACGCGCAGGTCCAACTGCCGAGACACAAACAGCTCCAGGACGCGATCCGCCGTCTTTTGGCCCGCTTCGTCGCCGTCGAGCACCAGTGTCAGCCGGTCGGCAAACAGGCGCCGCATCAATTTCAGATGACGCTCGCCCAGCGCCGTGCCGAGCACGGCGACCACGTTTTTCAGCCCGGCTTGAAACGCGGCGACCACGTCCGTGTATCCCTCCACGATCACCAAGTGATGGTCTTTCCTGACTGCCTCTCGTACGAGGTCCAAGGCGTAGAGGTTCTCACTTTTTGAAAAAAGTCGAGTTTCACTGGAGTTCAGGTACTTTGCTTCCTCGCCGGACTGCAATTCGGGAATGATCCGGCCGCCGAAGGCGATCGGCCGGGATTCGATGTCGCGGATCGGAAACATCAGCCGGCCGCGAAAGCGGTCGTAGTAGCCCCGGCTGCCTTGGACCGCGAGATTGACGGCCTCCAGCACTGGCTCGCTAAAACCGTTGGCCGGGCCCATTCGAGTCAAAAAGTCCCAGCCGGTGGGGGCGAAACCGATGCGGTGCCGCTCGACGCTTTCCCGATTGATTCCGCGCTCAGCGAGATATCGCCGCGCGGGGGCGGCCTGTTCGGAATTCAGCAGCGCCTGATGAAATTGTTCCTCAGCCCAAGCTGCGGCGCGGTACAGCGTCGGCTTGTCGTTGGGGTCGCCCGCCTTGGTTTTGGCGGCCTGGCGTTGCTGAGGCAGCTCGATGCCGGCCCGTTGAGCCAACATTTCCAGCGCCTGCCGAAACCCGACTCCCTCGCGCTGCTGGACAAAGCTGAAGACATCCCCGCCAATGTTGCACACCCAGCACTTCCAGGACTGCCGCGCGGGATTCACCTGCAGGCTGGGCTTCGAGTCGTCGTGCCAGGGACAGAGGGCCGAGAAGCCAGGGCCCGAACGGCGAAGCTCCAGATAGCTGCCGACGAGGTCGACGATATCGACCGCTTGTCGAACTCGCTCTTTCACGTCCTGCTCGAAGAAGTTCGACACCCCGCTGCCTCCGTGGCCGTGTTCCCTAATTTCGAAGCTATCCGTCCAGCTCCGGATACTCGATCTTCAACACTTCGTATCGCAACTTGCCTTTGGGGACTTCGATTTCGGCAATTTCACCGACTTTTTTGCCCAGCAATCCTTGCCCGACGGGGCTGGTGATCAAATACTTGCCATTCAGGTAGTCTTCATCCCCGGAGCCCACGAATTGTAGCTCCTCCTCCATGTCGTCGGCCAGGTCTCGGACCGTCACCATGGCGCCGAAGGCCACTTGGTCGCGAGGGACGGAATTGGAGTCGATGATGGTGGCGCGGCCCAGACGGCTCTTGATTTCGTTGATTTTGGCCTGCAGCATGCCCTGCGCTTCTCGCTGCGCATGATATTCCGCGTTTTCCTTGAGATCGCCTTCGGCGCGGGCCTCGGCGATCTTTTCGGCGATCTTGGGCATCTCCTCGTTCTGAAGCCGCTCCACCTCGGCCTTGAGTCGGTTGAAGCTCTCACGGGTCATCGGCACAGGGTCAGACATGGCTTACACAACTCCTCCAACAAAAAAATCGACTCCGAGCAGCCGGTTGAAAAACACCCCACGGGCAATCGGAACAGCCTTCACGCATTGGGGAAATGCATTGGGGAAATGCATTGCAAAAATGCTGTGCCGATTGCCGGAATCGATGTTTTTCAACGGTCTCCCAACAGGAGTCGACGATCACGAAATGCAACGTCCCGCGTGCCGCCGTCGAGTGACGGGCACCGAGCTCCGAATATTCTCAGGGACCTCCGGTTGGATGTAAACCCAGATTGCGACGGTTTTTTGTCCGCCGGTTAGGCGGCCGTCGCAAAACACCTGATTCGGCAATCAAAACCGACTCATACCGCAGACGAATGACGGTTCCGATTGCCGGTCGGACTTTTCAACAGGCGGCATCACGATGCAAATGGCAGGCTGGCAGCCTGCACCACGACGAATTTGCAGGCTGCTAATTGCCACGTTCCCGCGCCGGAGCGGGCACGAAAAACAGCCTTGAAAAGAAGCCGATCACGTGGCCCAGCGGACCATCGTAGGTCAGCGTCAGCAGCACCGGGATGACGAGCAAGGTCAAGATGGTCGCGAACGACAAGCCGAACACGATGGCGCCGGTGAGCGGCTGCCAGAACTCCGCGCCCCCGGACAGATTGAGAAACAAGGGCAGCAACCCGCCGACGGTGGTCAAAGTCGTCAACAACACCGGTCGCAACCGTGTCACACCCGCCTCAAGCACCGCGTTGTGCAGGCTATGTCCTCGGCGCCTCGCTTGATTCACGAAGTCGACCACGACAATCGCGTCGTTCACCACAATGCCGCTCAAGCTGACCAGCCCGATGAAGGTGGCGAGACTGAAGGGAAAGCCGCACGCCCACATCCCCAGCACGACACCGATAAAGCTCATTGGAACGGTCATCAGCACGATCACCGGCTGTCGAAAGCTGTTGAACTGCAAGACGAGGATGGCGAAGATCAACACCACGGCGATGATCATGCACCACAGCAGATAGACGAAGTTTTTGTCACGCTCCTCATTCTCGCCGGTGAACGTTGCGCGCGCGCCCTCGGCGCTCGATCCCGGCTTGCCCAGGAACGCAACGTTGCTGCCCGGAACCGGCTCGAATCCGAGCGAGGGGAGGATGACTTCGCGAACTCTGCGAAACACGTCGTCGGGGCGCAGCGGGCTGTTGACGTTGCACTTGGCGACCACCGCCCGCTTTCGTTCGTAACGGTTGACGGCGAACGTGCCGAGCGAACGTCGCACATCGGAAACTTCCCCCACGGTGGCCCGTTGTCCATCTTTGCCGACGATGACCAGTCGCCGCAGACTCTCGGCGCTACGACGGTAGGGCGCATCCGCTTGCAATCGCACCACGACGTCTTCGTCCTCCATGCTGATCTCAATGGTGGTGTCGCCGTGGATCGCCGTTTGCACGGCCGAGGAGATTTGCGTCTTGGTCAGCCCTCGTAGCGGCAGAATCGCGGGATCGGGGTCCACCACCACCTCGGGGCTCTCGGGACGGTAGTCGGTGCCGTTGTCTACCGTGCCGGCAATTGCCGCCATGCCGTCGGAGAGCGACTTCCCCAACTCGCCCAATTGCTTGACGTTGTCGCCCGTCAAGCGGATCGCGACATCGTGGCCGCCGGGCGGGCCCTCTTCCACCTTCTTAATGGAGTAGGTCATGCCGGGCACGCGCGGCAACCGCTCCTCGATCTGCTCGCGAAGCCGGCGAATGATCGTGTCCTCGTGGATGCGACGGTCCAGCGGCGAGCGGAGCTGGACCATGATCGTGCCGAACTCGGGGCCCACGGCAGGGTCGTTCTCCAACCGGCTTGCTAGGCCCTCGGACGAGCCGATGGCGGAGACATAGTGCACGACCTCGCCGCCTTGCCGTCGCAACATCGCGTCCAGCGGCTCCGTGATGACTTTCGCCGCCTCGATTGTTTGCTCGATGCTATTGCCCAGCGGCAGCTCGTACTTCACCTCGAACTGCCCGCGATCGCTGCCGGGAAAGAACTCGAACCCGATTCGAAAGAACATCGAGCCTGCCCAGATCAATGCGAGCAGCGAGGACGCCAGCACCGCCCAACGATGGTTCAGGCTCCAACGCAAAGCCGCGAGATAGGGCCGAGTGAGCCAGTTCGTGTGTAGCACAGTGCCGTCGCCTTCGGCCGCGTATTCGTCCGGCTCCGGAACTCCGGCGGCAGGCACCCGCTGTGAAAACCACTTGGCCGCCAAGACGGGGATCAGGAAGTGATCAACCATGATCGAGCCGAACAGCGACACGCTGACGACGATCGGCATCATGCGCATGAAGTCGCCCATGATGCCCGGCACCAGCAGCATCGGCAGAAAGGCAGCGATGGTGGTCAAGTCGGCCATGATCACCGGCATGCCTACCTCTTCAATGCCGATTTTCGCCGCGTCGGCGGGCGGCAACCCGCGTTCGATGTGGCGGTGAATGTTTTCGGCAACGATGATCGCCCCGTCGACCACCATGCCCAACGCGAGAATGAAGCTGAAGATCACCATGTTCGACAGCGGCACGCCCAGCGAATACAGGAAGATCAAGCCGATCCCCGAGCTGAACGGAATCGCCAGCAGCACGAGCGTCGAGATCCGCAGCCCCATCGACCAGCCGAGAATGACCAGCACCAACATCGCGCCGAAGACAAAGCTCGAGCCGAGCACGCGAAACATGATCGCGATCTCCTCGGACGTGTCCCGCGTCACCGAGAACTCGACCTGTGGGTATTGGGACCGCAGCTCGTCCACGCGCCGCTTCAACGCCATCGCGGAGGCGAGCGTGTTGATGTCGGATTCTTTGTAAATGATGATGGTCGCGCAGTTCTTGCCGTCGATCCGGGCGACGTTCTTCAAGCGACGGTAGGTGTCGCGGACGTCCGCCACATCCGCGACTCGAATCACACGGCCCTGCACCTCCTTGACGACCGTCTGCCGCACATCCTCGACGCCGCGAAACTTCGTGGCGCTGCGTACTTGAAAGTCGAAGTTGCCCGTCTCCAACGCGCCGCCGGGAAGCTCCGAATGATATTCGGCCAGCGCGGAGCGGACGTCGGCGATCGAGATGCCGTGCTCCAGGGCATGGTCCACGTGCAGATTGACGTGGATCTCACGCTCTCGCCCGCCGAACAACTGGGTGCTGGCAACGCCTTCGACGTCGGCCAAATCCTCTTGGACCTCCTCGGCCAGCAACTTCAGGGAGCGCTCGTCGTAGCCCTCCGGCGCGATCATGTTGACCAGCATGAGCGGCGTGTTTTCGAAGTCAATCTCTGTCACGGTGGGCTCGATGTCGCGGCCCCGCGGCAGCTCGCCACGGACCTCGTCCACCAAATCCTTGACCTCGCCGCGGGCCTGCTTCGGATCGACGCCGTCCATGAAGATGATCTGCGTGATACTCGAGCCCCGCAGGCTGCTGGAGGCGATGAAGTCGACGTCCTTGAGTCGCTCCAGCTTCTCCTCAATCTTGCGAGTAATCTGCTCCTCGACCTCCGACGGCAGCGCACCGGGATGCGGCACCGCGACCAGAATCACGGCCTTGCTAATGGCGGGGGTGCGCTGGATCGGGATTCTCAACACGGCGGCCAAGGACAACAGCAGCACCAGCGACGTCACGACATAGACGATGCGCGGATGATCGATCGCGTGGCGGCTTATCTTCATGGCGCAGCATCGGCGTCCGTGGGCACGACGATCACACTGCCGCCCTCGACAAGCCGGTGCTGCCCTCGGGTGATCACGTTGCGCGCGGCCAGCGGCAAGTCCAGCAGCACAATCTCTTCACCTTGTTCGAGGTACTTTCCCGGCTCCAGCACATGGATGGCGGCTCGATACTTTTTGCCCGCCTCCACGGGTCGGACCTCCATCGCAGGCGACCCTTGTGAGGTCCGAGTGACTGGAGCCGGCTCGTCTCGGCTGTCGCTGCTCTCCTTCATGTAGAACAACACCAGCTGCTCATTGCGAATGACCGCCGCCGTGGCCGGCAAGCGGTAGCCGTCGACCACGGCGACCACGAATTGGCCGACGCCAATCTGGCCAGCTCGCAGCAATCCATCCTTGTTGTTTAGTTCCGCCTCCACCTGGAACATCCCCGAAACGTCGTCCGCGGTTTGGCTGATCGTCCGCACGGCGCCTGTCAATGGCTCCCACCGTCGTCCCCGCGCATCGTGCCCCACCAGTTGGACTTGCACGCTGAACGTGTCGTCGGCGCCGGACGCGCGCCGGTGATCGACGTCGCGTTGGCGTTCGATGAACGCCCGAATCCGCGACTCGGGCACACCCACGGTGAACAACATCGGCTCCGCCTGAATCACTTCGAACGCGGCTTGTTGCGGCAGCACCTGCTCGCCCACATTGATCAGCCGTTTCGAAAGCACTCCGTCGATCGGGCTGCGCAGCGTCGCGTCGGCAAGGAACTTGTCCGCCAGCTCTTTCTGAGCGGACGCGATCTCGAAGTCCGTCTCCCGGCTGAGGTATCGCGCGTCACTAATGGCGTTGGGATTGACCTGCTTCAGCTCCTCGGCGCGGTCAAATTCGTCCTTGGCACGCTTCAACATCGCCGCGGCTTCGCGCTGGCGAGCTTCGAGATGGCGCTGGTCCAGCTTGGCGAGCACTTGCCCCGCTCGGACAGGATCGCCGTCGTCCAGCGGCTGGCCTTGTTCGTTGATGCCCAGCTCAAGCACTCGGCCCGCGGTGTCGAAGCCGATCTGAAATCGCTCCCAGGGCTTGATCATCCCCGAGTAGCGGTCGATCACCTCGACTCGCTCCAGCTGCAGATGCTGTGCCGACACCGGCATTGTCGGCAATTCGTCCAACGAGGGAGTGCGAATCGGCTCTTCCCGCGGGGCAGTGGGATCCCAGCCCCAGCCGTTGGCCAGCATGACTCCCAACGCCACTGCCGTCACCAATACCAACCCGGAGTATCTACCGATCTGAGCGGCGAGCGACATGGAGCAGCGGGCGGGCGAGTGAGAAAGGTTCGGTGGAGAGGCGGATACCAAGTATCCTAGGCAGGGGGGCGAATTGCTTCAAGGACGGTGTCGCCGTGATTGGCCTGACCGGCTGCGCGCCTCGTGAATCTCTCACGGAGGCACGGAGCCACGGAGTTAGATTTTATGAGAAAGAACATAAAGATTCGCGAAGACAGCCCAACGCCGAAATTCTCCGTGTCTCTGTGACTCCGTGAGACAATTACTTTCCCGGGGAAAGAGCATGGCGGTGCCGAGTTAATCTGGTGTCGCCGTGAATGGCCTGACCGGCTGCGCGCTTCGTGAATCTCTCACGGAGGCACGGAGCCACGGAGTTAGATTTTAAAAGAGAGATCATAAAGATTTGCGAAGGCAGCCCAACGCCGAAATTCTCCGTGTCTCTGTGACTCCGTGAGACAATTACTTTCCTGGGGAAAGAGCATGGCGGTGCTGAGTTAA
>JAGQPF010000284.1 GCA_020426845.1 Planctomycetales bacterium | reverse complement strand
TGCTGCCGGCCTACGGGGGCTGGTTGTTGCTCTGGATCGGCGGGCTGCTTTCGCTTCCGCATCTGGTGCTGCGCGACGAGGCGCTGGAACAGCGGTGGCGCCGTTGGCTGCGACGGCCAACCGAGACGTGTTGACGCACGTCGGCGTGAATGAAAGACGGCTCGCGACAATAATGCAAGAGCCTACTTCATCCTCGGTGGCGGCGCGGGCAGTTGCCGCTGGCTGTTGCGCGGCGTGATCGAATTGACATACTTGACATATTTCTACGCCGCGGACGGAGTGCGCAAGTCACGGAGCCGGCCGAAAGTCATTCAATGATTAGCGGGCGGTCATTCTTGGGTTCGTCGCTCTTGGGTTCGTCGCTCTTGGGTTCGTCGCTCTTGGGTTCGTCACTCTTGGGTTCGTCGCTCTTGGGTTCGTCGCTCTTGGGTTCGTCTCGTTGCAGATCCGGCTCGAAGTCCGTACGATCGCGATCGCGATTGTCGGCGAGATCGATTCGATCAGGGAACACCAGGTCGTTGCCGCTACCCTGCTGGATGCCATCGATTTCTTGCTGGCTGCGGTAATAAAGTGTTACTGCGGCCAACAAGGCGCCGCGTTTCGCCGTCTTGAACTTAATGTTTCGCTCCATCTCCTCGCCCGTCCCGGTGCCGAACAGGCTTTCCCCCAATCCACCACGGAGATTCTCCAAGAGCTTGTCGTTCGGATATTTGACATAATGTCCCGACGCCGCGTCATTGACGTAGAAGATCGCTGTGATCGTGCCAATGTTGTCGTAAAAGCCCTGCTGAGCCGCGACGGACTGGTCTCGCTCGACGATGCGGAAGCGATTTCCCTTTTGCTGCTCCTGCTTCGCATCGATGTTGTACCATCCCCGAACCTCGCCTTTCACGCCAGGCATGATGACCCAGTGCCGATGACTCTCTAATCCGAGCGGCTCACGCAGTTCCTTGTCGATCGAATTGACGCCGTCGACAAACACTGCCACCAAGGCTTGGTGTTCGGTTTCATTCTTTATCTGAACCGCGTATTCCTCTCCGGGCTCGAGTTGGACCACGTACTTGCCGTCTAGCTTCAGCCGCTTGCGAACCTGGCCATCGACGACGACTTGGACGTCATAGGGGAAGCCGTCGATGTCCAAGGGGTGCTCCAACGTTGACTTCAGCTTCTGGAACTTCACCTGCTCCCACTTCTCACCTTTTCCAAACTGCCAATTGCTGTCTTCGCCGAAAATCGGGTGGCTTGTCTGCAAGCCAACGGAAGACAGGGTGTTGCCGCTCCACCGCAACACTTCAAAGCTGTCTCCCATGTATGCGGCGGTGCTGAGAATGTTACGGTCCTTGACCGTGTCGCTAAGGAACTGTTCCCCTTCCGCGTCCGTGCCTTCGATCCCGAACTCCTCGAAGTTCTTCCGCTTCGAGACGGCGGATCCGTCCTCCTTCTTGTCGTCCGCCGGCTTCTCCTTGCGATCGTCATCCCCGCTAGCGTCCAGAATCTCGGGCTCTTCGTCGAACGTCAGCGTGACGAAGCCATCCGCCCCGGTGTACTTGGACATCGCCTTCAATGCGCGAGGATTGCCCAAGTCGGCGACATTCAATGAGCGGTTATGAGCGACCTCGTTGATCGCGCTGCGCATGACGCGTTCGGAAACGACGGTAAACTTGCCGCGATACCGATTGTCGGTTGAGAGCGTCACCAATTGATCATGCACTACTTTGGGGATCGTCCTCGCCCGTGGCCCCAGCGAGCCGACGGTGGCTTCGCGCGCGCCCAGGCGGCTGATCACACTTGGAACTACGCCCACCTTCTTGTGATTCGCGGCGACAATCCGATCCGCGATTTCTTCGGCCGGCGTCACGCCGG
Organism: Planctomycetales bacterium; assembly: GCA_020426845.1. Classification (GTDB taxonomy): domain Bacteria; phylum Planctomycetota; class Planctomycetia; order Pirellulales; family Pirellulaceae; genus JAGQPF01. The sequence continues at coordinate 12,023 of JAGQPF010000284.1, read as the reverse complement.
CAGCGCTTGCCAATAGAAGCAACGTGAGCGAATTCATGGAGTTCTCCGTTTCATGCGTATACCCTGTGGCTCAGACGAGTGCGAGGCAACACGGGAATTGTTATTTGGGAAACATCATAGGAGGTTAGAAGCTGAGCGGTTTAGTTTGAAATCGCAGGCCTCCCGGTTGTGCAAAGAGCCATACGCCATCAGTATTCAATTGTCCGAACCCATTGCCGTCGATGGGGATTCTGATTTGCCCAAACGGTGCCGGACCGGTCGCAGCGTACGTCAAGCAGCGTTTTCCGAGAAACTGAAACTTGTCGTCGACCAGTCGCACCGCATAGGTGCGTCCCTCGTTTCGCGCGCCTCGCAGGACCCGCACGGAACCAGTCCGCCGGTCTGGAGACAGTGTGGCAACCCAAATCGCGTCATCGAATTCGGGAACTCGCGACCCCGGGAAGATGCCGTACGCGACGAGTTGCTTGGCCGGCTCCACGTGTTTCCATTGGGTCACGCGCACATCCACGGTCGTGTTCTTCTTGACACGTTGACCTGCGTTCGGGGACTGAGCATACACGGTTTGTAGTCCGTCGAGGCTCTTGTCGCCTGTAATCCTCGCTTGGATCGTCAGCACGTTCATCCTCAACTCACGATCTGCCAGTCGATCTCGGGCACGTTCCACGGCCAAATCGATGACCTTCGGCACGTCGACTTGGGGCTCCACATAGCGAATCAGCTTCAGTCGCACGGCTCGGATGCTGCGTTTGCGGATGACCTCGCCGGCTTTTGGCGCCTGGGCTGTGGGCGAATCCTCAACATAGATGGCGCCCACGAGGCTTGCGTTGGGGGTCTCCACTTCGCGCGGTTCTTTTGCTTCAATGTTCAAATCGACTTCCGCAACCTTGCGGCGGGCGATATCCAAGGAATCGCCGCGGAGGCGGGGAATCTCGACGCCCGCGATAACTCTGACGGGCGATCGCAGATCGACGAGTCGTCCGCCGGCCGGCTCCGTGCTGAACACATGTGTGCCTTCACCCAGCGGCAAAGACATTTTCAAGTCGACACCAGAGAGCGACCGAAGCCCATCGCTCCAGACGCGTTTTGCCACGTCGGGCACCTTGCGGCCGACAGTCAGCACGACTTGCTCTCTCGGACGGATGTATGTTGTCTTCCCCGCCAGATAGCGTCGCGTCCCATTCGCGACTTTCAACTCCATCACATGGTCGTCGTTTCGGTGCTGCTGGGACGTATAGGCAACCTCGATGTCTCGCCCTTGAATGTCCTTGACGACTGCACCCAGCGGCGCCGTGGTCGACACGGCAGGCACGGGGACGACGAGCGCCACTTTGACCTTCTCCTTGTTTCGGTCAATACGCTTCCCAAATGCTGGAGACTGATCGAGCACCTTCGCATTCTCGTACTGTGTTCTTGGCTCAACGACCTCCCAACCCAAGTTCCGCTGCTTCAACTCGGACATGGATTGCGCGAGCGTCTTGGCATCGCCAAGCGAAGCACCTTTGAGGTCGGGAACGATCGTCTCGACCTGATTGAGCCGAACCTCGCTCCCCAAATCGGCCAATTCGCCCGCTTCCGGCGACTGGCTTGCGACTACATCCGAACTTTGCGTGTCCTTGGGGCCTCCAACACGGAAGTCTTCCTGCTTCAGCAGTTCGACCGCATCTCCGGCGCGACGCCCTACAATGGATGGCACCTTGCGTTTGAGCGTCAGTTCGACCTTTGTGTCACGCTCGACCAACTCGCCGGCCGCCGGAAGCTGCTCCACCACGACATCGTCCTTCCGGAACTTGACTTTCTCGCGAGATGCAATCGGCTCGAACTCTTTAGCCTTGAGTGTGGCAGCTGCTTCACCAGCCGCGGACTTCCGCACATCGGGCACCGGCCGTTTGACCTGAAGCGCAACACGTCGATCAGGACGGATCCATGTTCCAGGGGCGGGCCTCGCATCGACGACTCGGTCGTTGGCGAACAGCTTTCGCCCTTCATCATCAATGCCCAACCCCATGTCCCGAAGCATCTGCTGCGCGGCCTTGGCGGATTTGTCGACCAGCTCAGCGGGAATTCGCACAAAGTCCGGTCCTACTCTTTGTGCGACAGTCGGTTCACCGCGTGGCGCTTGACGCTCCGCATCCTTTGCCTCTTCCGGATCCTGCTCTTTTTGCTTGGGCGACGACAGGTGGGGCGCAGTCTGAGACGACGCCTTCGCGGCGGCCAGCCAATGTGGGGAGCCTGCTTTGTGGCGGAGCAAGAGTGCCATGCCCCCCATCCCGTCAGACGTCAGTTTGGCATGGGACGCCGGGTGATAGCGTTTCATCTGATTGAGCTGGCTCTCGATCCAGAGCACGATGTCGTCGCTGACGATGCCATTTCCATTTGCGTCCATCAAGCCAGGATGACGGCGTTTCTCGGTGAACTTGCTCCACCGCTCCAAGATTTCTCGCTCCTGTTCCAGCGACAAATCCACTTCCAAACGCTCGGCGGTTGCCTTGAGCGGACCCTGCAAATCGACAGGCCCTCCATCGAAAAATCCGTCCAAAAATTTGGCCTCCGTTTCGTCTCGTACTTGAGCGACTGCTTCCCCCAAGGCGCCCCGCGTCCGGCCGTCCTGCAAATCTTTCTGCGTTTCGCGCGCAATCACCGACCGCAACGCCTGCTCCGCATGGTCATTCACATCACTTGTTGGGTTCAGGCTCACGCCTGGGTCCGCGTCGACACGAATCAAGCTGGATGGGGCGTCGTCCTTGTCAGAGGAGTCCGCATCAAAGTCCGGCGCTTCGATCAACTCGCTTCCCAACGTCGCCTTTGCTTGTTGTTGCCACGGCTGGGCCAGCGTCGGACCATATGCGTCTGCAAGGGCGGGCGTCTTCATGGGCACGAAGTCCGCGATCGTGGCTGGAACGAGCGGCATCGCAGATGAAATTGGGGTGGCCCCTTCCCGATAGACCGTCGCAGGAGGGCCAGTTGTGGTTCGCACGCCCAGCAAGAGTTGGCTTCCCTGCGGCAGCTCCCTCCCTGCCGCGATGCCTTGGCGTTCGACAATTCGCGACTCATGTTCAGCAACCTGAAGCTCTTCGTATCGATCCATGTCGAACAATATCGGAGCAAGCCCCGACTTTCGCGTCTGCGCTACGGCTTGGGCTGCCGACACAAACTCGACATCCGGAACTTGCACCGGCGCATCCACGGGGGCGGGCAGCGCCGCCTGATGCGTCCGCGCATTTCCTTCAATCCGGGGACCGCGTTGCTCGATTCGCAGCGACCGCGTCCGTGAGCCATCCATATTTTGAACGGTGACCAACCATGTCACTTCTTCTGCGCCGCCGAGCTTCGGCAAATGGATCGACAACTCCACGAGTCCATCTTCATCGAGCGATGGCGGGGCGAGGTGAGGAAGCGTCTGCTTCGATCGAGAAAGCGTTTGTTCAGCGGACGGGCGCATCACTGTGCCTCCGTCCTCGACCTGCGAGCAGAGCGTCGCATAACGCACGGCGAAGCCCGGCAACAGGTTCTGGACCCGCAGCACAACGGCCGGCCCGTCGTTGTCACGAGCTGCGTGGACGGCGGCGCCCACGACTTTCAGCGGCGGCAAGTCGACGCGGTGATAGGCCGTCCCGATGTCGCTGGTGAGCTGCAGCCATGCGCTGCGAGTCCCTGGCGTAACCGCGGCCATCCAATCGGCGGCCGCGCCGTTCAGCACTACTTTGGAGCTTTTGATCGCGGCATCGGGGAGGGCGAACGCGGCAATGGGGAGCTCGTCCTGCACCACCACGCGGGCCGCGCTTGCTTGGATGTCGGCGGTGACGCGGATGTCCTTGGTGCGCCAATCGACAAACAGCGTTGTCGGCGCCGCTTCGGCCTCGCGACGCGCCGCCGTAGCGATGAAGTCCTCTTCGCCCAAAACCAAGGTCGCCCTGGGCGTCGACTTGGTTTCATCTGACGGATCGTATAACGCGGCGGCGACCGCCTCGGAGACAACCCGGACCCGATCATCCAGTCGCGATCCTCGCTGAGTAAAAGCCACGGTTCGCGTTCGCGAGCCGTCTTGATTGAGGATTGCCAAGTGATACTCAACCTCAACGGTTGTCTCGGGCAAAGACAAGTGCAGGCTTGTCTCTCCGTTGTCGTTTGAAGTCGGTTTGCCGATTTTGGGAAGATAACGATTGAGGCCGTCGTTTGACTTCGACCGGACACGAAGATCAAAACCTGGGAGCAGGCCCAGGCAATTGACCCTGACTACGATGTTGCCTTCTCCCTGGCTGCTTTGAGCCAGCGACTCAATCGTCACAGGCGGGAGGTCAAGCCGAAAGCAGGCGTGCTCATCGAGGGACGCCAAAAGCAAAGAACGAGTGTCTGGCATGCGGCAGCTAGCGATCGCCGCCGCTTTCCCGCGAACCAGCACCTTCCCTTGAGAAACCTCCACGCGCGGCTTGTGGCGACTGCTCAACTCGCGCGAGGCAACCACCTCCAGAGCCGATGAGAATCCTGCGGGAAGAGCCGCCCCTAACTGCAACTCATCGGTCTCCCAGTTGACTTCAATTGGGCCGGCCACGAGGGTTTGGCATGCGTTTTCCCATGCAAGGGCCCCTTGGCGCGTCTCGCTCCAGATGCCTGCGGCGTGAAACGCCACTAGCGTCACGAACCAGCCAATCGTCGGTGCGAAATCCCGTCCTGCGGTCCGAGGAGACGACAAAGGGGGCTCCTTTCGGCAATGCTTGCCAGACTCAATGGCGAGTCTTGGCCGCTTGCGGCTCGAAAACGTAAACGAACTGTCCAATCTTCTCCGCCGTGTAAATTCGCCCTGCGTCACTCTCTTCCACCAACGGCAGCGATTGCTCGGCATGCTTGTTGAACAAGAGGGACTTGCTCTTGGCGACAAAGCGAACTTCCGACGCCCGCACTCGCATTCCCAGAGGCGTCACTGGACCAGCCGCCGTCATCGGCGGGATCGTCATGCTCGGCAGCTGGCGCCAGCGCAGGGCGCCCTGCTCCTGAGAAAGACACCGCACCTGCACTTCCAGCGGCTCAACAGTCGCATTCTTGAAGACCACAAGCCGCTCGGAGAAGGACCGCTCCCCGGTCTTGGGTTTGATTGGCCACGTGTAAGTTTGAATCTGATCGTCGTGGTAAACTCTCGCGTTATCAAAGGCGGCATTTCGCTCCACGAGGGGCAGGTCGTGAGTGCGATGGGCCTCCCAACGCTCGCCGCTTTCGCTTTCCGCCCATATGCGAACTCGTGCCGCCTGAAGCGGATCACGCCGCTCCTCGCCCGCGTCGATCAAGAATGGCAGCGTCGATTTTGGCGGGATTTGCATGCGATAGGCGTTCCCCGAATCGGGATTGGCCGGCCGCCAACGGAATTCAAACCCTTTGTTGGCCCGTTGGCGGCTGTGGGCGACGGCAAACACCCACACAGGTTCCTCCGTGAGGTTTTCGATTGCCAAACGCTTCTCTTGGAACTTCTGTTTTCCCTCGATGTCGACATCAGGAAGGTACCACTGAATCCGCGAGATGATCTCATCACGAGCAAGCTGCACGGCGTCATAGTCGGTGCCATGCTTCAGCTGAAAGTCGCGGATTCTGGCCTTGGGCTTCCCTTCGTCGGCCAGCAACCCTTCGACAGTGACCAGCACTCGCTGCAGGTCGCTGCCGCGTTTGACCACCGGCCGCAGATCCTTTCGCGAGTCATATTGGAGAGTAAAGCCGGTCACCTTCAAAGGAAAGAGCGCCTGCGCATTGACATCTTGGTCCAGGCGAGTGGCTCCCTGCTGAAACTCAAGGTGCAGCTCTTTTCGCTGGTCAACAATAAAGCCCTCCCCGCGCCGCTCGACGGGGCTTGGCGTCTTGATAACGCGCGCCTGGGAGATCGAATCGGCCATGGCCGCAAACTTTTTGACGAGTTCCGTCTTGGGGGCGGCCTCCTGTGCGGCTGTGTGGCGTGACGTTACGAATGCAACCAAAACCACACCAAATGAGACAGAGATTCTCATTAGAACAGTCCCCCGATGGTGTTGTTGAACCCTTCATTGAACTGCCGGCCAAGCCCCTGCACACCTTCGCGCAAGTCGGCGGCGCCGCCTCCAACCTTCTTGCTCCAATCGGAAAGGATTCCTCCCGTCGCCTTGCCCGCGTCAGAGAATCTACCGCCCAAGTCATCCAGTTCCTTGATTCCCGTTTTGCCGGTAAAGCCCCAATGCTTGTCGAGCCACTCTTTCGCTTTCGCCTCCTGGGCGGCAGCCCACTCGCGTCCATTCTTCTCTTCGCGCGCCATGTCATCCAGCAGCTTGTGATAGGCCTGCGTGGCCGCACGCTCCAGCTCTTTGATCAAGAACTTCATGGTGAGCTCACTCAGGCGGCCCTTTGGCACAGCCATGCTGATCGAGGCGACGCCCGCATCGGCGTCCAGCCAGAGCAAGCCGTCTTGATTTGTGAAGACGGAAACGGAGACATCGAGGTCGCCCCAAGGCCGCAAGCTGACTCCGTCGACCGTCATGCTGATTTGGACCCAGAATTCCTTAAAGCCAGGAGTGTAGCCAGCCTTCAATTCGCCACTAATTCGTGTGCCGAAAACATTCATTCCCCCATTGGCCGAGAAGTAGCCGTGGCCGTTGAACATGATCCCCAGTTCTGCGTTCACAGCCTTTTGGCCGTAAATTTGAAAATCTCCGGTGGCGATCAGGCCTTTTCCGTCCAAACGAAACTGTCCCTTCGACGCGAGTGTCTGACCGATTGGCAAGGCGTTGAGCCCATTGCCGGGCTTTCCAGGGATCGCATATTGCCCTGACAGAGAGCCGTCAGTAAAGTCGAGTGTTGTCTCGACCCAGGCCACGCTGATATTTCCATCAAGCAAAATGAGGTTGCCCTCGAGCTCGATTGTCTGAATGGGCAGAGCGACCCGCAGCGTCATTTCCAGCGCATACAAATTGCCCGTTCCGGTTGTCGAGATTCGCGTTGTGCCGGAAAACTCGGGGGGCTGGTCGTTGTTGCCGTTCGGCGCGTAATGGATCGCCATGCCTTGAAACGCCATCGTTGCCCCGATGGGCGCGAAGTATTGCGGGTTCTCGAACCCAATCTTGTCCAACTCGAATTCGCCGTTGGGATAGATGACGACATTCTCGCCTTTCACAGCGGGCAGCTGGTTCGAAAACTCAATCTCGATGTCGAACTTCACTCCGCCCCGCTTTTGCTGCGGACCGTTTGGCAGGAACCCGAGCGACTCGACTTTTTTGATCTTGATGGGCAAGCCAAGATTCGCCGGCAACGCGTTCGCCAAGGAATTCATGGTCTTGCCGACAAACTGCTGCTTCAGCTGCGAATCGTCGACTCGCAATCTGTCCGTATTCGGCTCTGGAAGGCCATCGTTGCGATAACGGAAATAGAGGCCTTCCGCTGGTACGCTGATGTCGTCGCCGTAGGCGATCAACACCTTGATGTTCGCCTCCTCCGAGAAAAGCGAACGCTTGCCATCCGTCTCATCACGCGAGAGCGTGAATTCAAGTCCCGCGAACGGATACGGCTTGTCGAAGTACTGCGTCAGTTGTTGTTCCGCAAACCGCTTTGCGAACGATGCTGGATCTTTCAATGCGTTGACTGCCGCGATCAACTCCGCATCCACCACCTCCATGATCATCGCGTCCGCTCGGGCATAAACCAACTCCCGCAATTCCTCGCGAAAGTCCTCCTCCGTGGAAAACGGGCAATCCTCTTGCTTGAACGGCGCCTCGCGCCAATCTCGCTCCACAGTGGAGAAGATCTCTTGAAGGGTGGCGAGGCCGTCGTGGACCTTGCCGATGATCGGACTCTTGCTGGGAGCCAAATCTTGCAGCAGCTTCGCGTCCTTGACGAATTCCAACGCCAACTCCAGCAAGGGGCCCTGAGCGTCCGCTTCGACTTGCGCGGCGCCCCGCTTGACCGCCTCCACCTGCGCATGCAGTTTGTGCAGTTTGTCAGCGTAGGCGAAGATTGCCGCAATCTTTCCTTGATCAAGGTGTTGCAGCAAGACTTGTTGCTCCGTCGACAATTGCGGCACCGGCTGGGCCAGGCAATCGGCAGCGTCGACAGCGAACCAGGCGCTGAGCGCGAAGAGAAATCGGATTGGCAGTCTATGGCTCATCGTGATCAATCCTTGACTTCCCAGAAATCAACGTAAGTCGCTTTCTCAAACGGATCGCCCGTCCAACTAGCGAAGCTGGCCGTGCCCGTGGTGCTGCCGTTCCAAACATCAATGTGATTGGCTGGCGGGAAAGACTGATGCCAATAGGCTACTCCTCGCTTTCCTCGCATTGCAACTCTTGCGGCAGCGCCGCTTGGATAGCGAACCGGCGCCCCGTGCACTTGGCGCAGTCGTTGGGAGAGTTGCAGAGAGTTCACGTACCACCCAGCCCCTCCCTTGTTGGGGCCAACGAACACTCCCGTGACCAGTGTGTAGGTCAACTCATCTTGCTGTCGGATCTTCAGCCCCATCGAGTGACTCAGGCGAATCGCGCATCGATTCTCCAACTGCTTGACTGCAGGCACAATGCTGTTGGGGTTGAAAGACGCCGTTATCTGAAGAGACTTTCCGTAAGCGGCCCACATGCGGTCGAAGCGGGACTGTTGTACGGGGCGATACAATTGGTACGTTGCGCTTTTTAGAAGAGAAACGTTCCAATAGAGCGGCAGTTTGCGAGACTGGAGCAGATGCCCGGTGAGCCAGCCGTCCGAACTGTACTCGTATCCAGATCCGACGCCCAGGGTGGCCAGCTTGCCTTCCTTCTTTTCGATGCTCGCCAGCCTTGCCTCAATGTGTTCTCGATGACGTCGAGGTGGGAACACATTGAACTCCAGCCTCGTGCGAAATGGATAGTAGAATACCGATCGCTGCTCGCCGACGAAATTCTGCTCGCCGGCATAGACCATCAGGGCATACTGCGATCCCTTGCTCATCGACAGACGAAGGACATCGCCCGGCTGCGCCTTCCCTGCGAGCGAAAACTGATCGCTCATCTTCCCGCTTCCGCCAGGCACAGGGGCGTAATGAGGCGAACCGGGATTGGAGGCGCCTTTGAACGAGGTCGAATGGGGAAACCAATTCACCGCGTAGGCTTTGGCGACCGCCAACTGCTGACGCCGGGTCTGGTACGACTGTCGAGCAGCGTCGAGCACCGCCTGGGGCGTGAGCGATGTGCTCTGTCCACGAACCGGCTCTGCCAAGCACCCGAAGCAGAGCGGCAACGCGACTAAAACAAATGGCGAGTAGGGGGAGTTCATTGTTCATCCGTTCGGAAAGCGAGCAGAAGTCACTCCGCTTTCACGACCCACGAAACAAACACGTGGGTCCCTTGAAACACTTTTTGGCCTGGGCGTGGGTATTGATCGACAGCGAAGGCGCCTTTCGGAGGAATCGTTGGCGACTTCATCGGGACAAGGTTTTGGACGGCAAGCGTTTCACGGACCCCCTCGACCGTGAGGCCTTTGAGGTCGGGCGTCTCGACCACTGGACGCTTATCTTCCGCCCGTACAAACGCCCAGGCGGCGACTACACCGCCGCGAAGCAGTGGGGTGCGGGGAGGAGGGACTTGAACGTAAACCACCCCGGGCCGAATGTCATCCCGCCAATTTCGGGGCGCGATGTAGAACACGCCCTGAGCCAGTTGCAACTTGCTCAGCCGTAGGAGTTGGCGAGCCACCGCAGGCGGCTGGCCTTGAACGTCAGGAACAGCGCGATGTTCGTCCTCGCTTCTCAACATTGCGGGGAACAAACAGATCGCAATGACGGCCGTGGCGAGCCAACCTTCTCTGATGGACATGATGGTTCCGTTGTCGGCAGCGTGTCGGAAAACGCCCCTGGAAGCTTTCTTCAACCTCAGACAGCCGTTTCGCGACCCGAAGCGTCAGGGGAACGACTGTTGCTAGTTGCCTCGCAGCCGCGAACGAATCCGTTCGCGAGTTGCCTCGCGTCGCTGAATCTCTTGCTCTTTGCGTTCCGCTTCTCTGGATTTCAAAAACGCTTGGACAGGCTTGCCTTGCTGGTCGAGGCGATCGGCCTGCGTCCTGAATCGATCGGCCTCGCGGGCCAAGCCGCGGTCGCGCGCATCGACATCGGAATATTCGCCGACCCTGCCAGTCGTGACGCCGCGATGCGCCGTCTGCGAATTGGCGCCGCGGCTCGACACTCCGGTGTTGTAACCATAGTTGTCGACACTAGCGTAAACGGGCTTCGCCGTCGGCTGGCTTGCAGAACCCGGCGTCACCGTTTTCACCGGCGCCGGCGAAAAGGCGGTCTTATTGATAAAGCCCGCTTCGCTGGTGCTTAACGGCTTGCCATTGACCGCCTGAATGAAATGCCAGCCATTGACAATTTTCGTCACGCGGACCATCTGTCCTGACTTGACGGTTCCGCGGACTTCTTCGACGCTCATAATGTTCGAATCCTGGAGCACAGTGACCGTCACACCTTCGTCCGGCTGCACTGCCAACGCTTTCGAGATGTTATTGACGGAGTCGACCGACAGATAGGCGGAAGCCAGCTTCATTTTGGCGATGTCTCGAACTTGTTCATGTTCCACCACCTTCAACAGCTGTTCGAAGGCGACGATCGACTCTTTGACCTTGCCCTGTTGGAACAGATTGTAGGCGGAATCGTAGAGCTTGATCTCGAAGACGGACGGCTCGGTCGGCCCGGAAGTGACCGTGCTGATCTTCTGCACATCCAAAGTTTGCGGGCGATTCGCTACGCGAGCCAGCACATAGCTGCCGACTAACTCGCCGTCAGGCAGGGCAAAAGTGGGCGTCTGCAGCATGCTTCGATGGACTCGAACATGAGTCCTGGTTTCGTAATCCGCATATCGATGCAACTCGAGCAAATCGACCTGCTTGTCGCGGTTCGCGTCCGCGTGTCCCAACAAACCGTTGACGACAAAGTTCATGAAAACGCCATGGCCGAGTTCCGGATCCTCGATCGACACCTGGTCGGTGCTGCAGCTCCGCATCACGACAAAGCCCCTACTCGTCGAGTCCAAGACAACGGAACGAAATGAGCCTACCGGCGTGGAGCCGGAGCGGGTGCCTTCCGGATAGGGATCGTTGCGGCAGGCGTCTACGATCAAGACCTTCTGCCGGGCCTCGCTCGCCTGCAATAGTGAGGCGACCGTGTCGGCCGCCACCATTGTTCCCGCCGGATCGTCAAGCTTGGAGTCGACTGCGCAAAAATAATCCTTGCCCCCGACATGCACTCCATGCCCGCTGAACGCGACAACCACCAGGTCGTTTTCCTTGACCCCGCCCAGCATCAGCTTCAGCTGCTCCACGATGTTGTTGCGGAAGGGCAACAGCTCCTTGCGAATTGCTTCACCGTGAATCAACGTAACGTTGCTTGGCTCGAAGCCTGTTTTCAGGAAGGCCTCACGCAACGCCTGCATGTCATTGCCGCAGAATTGCAGGTCGCTGAGGTACGTGTAGTCATTGACGCCAATCAGCAGGGCGTAGCTCTTTCCTGCCGGTGGCGTGTCGGCCGCCGTCGAATGGGGGAGGGCAAGAGCACACGCGATCAAGCTTGCGGAGTAGGATAAGTGGTGCTTCATCATTGACCTGGAATTAGGTTAGGTGAATGTCTTGAGCCATTATTAACTTATGCCCGTGCGGCCAACGTTCCCGACATCGATAGCGGCTGTCCGCCAGGATCCATTGAAAATAGCATGAAAGACGCCGCTCCGCTCGTGCTTGCTAAAGCGGCGAAGGCCAGTTGTCGTGGCGAGGCCGGTCAATCGTCCTTGGCGCCGCCGAGCGTGACGGAAATCTTGTACTTGTTTTGCAGGTGAGCATCGGCGGTGGTCGCGCCTGATCGGTCGGGAACCGATTGCAAACCAACTGAAACGCCTTGACGGCCTATGTTGCCACGATTTGGGTGCATTGGGCCGTCGGCTACGACAGCCTCAAGCATCTGCTGCCGGCCTACGGGGGCTGGTTGTTGCTCTGGATCGGCGGGCTGCTTTCGCTTCCGCATCTGGTGCTGCGCGACGAGGCGCTGGAACAGCGGTGGCGCCGTT
>JAGQPF010000033.1 GCA_020426845.1 Planctomycetales bacterium | reverse complement strand
GTTGGCCGTGGCGCTTCGCGGCGAAGGTCGCCCACGGTGAATCGATGCGAGACCCGGCACGATTCGATCAGATATGTACCATCCGGCATCAGGGCAGGCCATCGCGCCAGCCATCGCTCGCCGTCAGGGCAGACAATCAGCTCGTCAATCTGCTCCAAATCCAATTCGAGCGGCTTCAGCAGCCGACTGCCTAACGTCTGTAGTAGAACATCCAGTTGCGCGTCTCGTTCGCCCAGCTGCGCCACCTGCCGTGCATAGTCGCCAATGCGCTGCAGCGCCTGTCGCACGAGGGCATCGAGTTCGCTGGCATCGCCCAGATGCACCAAGCGCGGCGATTGGTCGCGACGGACAACCCAGGCGGCATAGACGGGCGGAGTCAGCGGATATCCATCTTTCTCCCGCGACAGGTCGAAGGTCTGACCCTTGAGGATCTCGATCGCCACTTGTCCTTTGTCAAGCTGCTTGCAGATTTCTTTGCTCGTCTGCCAGCGAGGCGCGTCGGCGATCACATCGTCGATGGTTCGGCTGCCAATACTATGTTGATACAGATCGGCGATGGTTCGAGTGATGCCGTCCGAGATGCGGGCTTGCAGCCAGTCGGCCTGTCCTTGGCGTCCGACGGCCTCGGACCTCGGATGCAGCAGGCACTGCAGGCTGCACTGCATGCCGAGCATCTCGATCAGCAGCGGATCGTCGGGGCCGCGAGGGCGATCGGCAAACCGACGGATCGAGCGGCTGCGCAGTCGGCGCGCATTCGCCAAGCTCTCAAAGGCGGGGACCACCAGGGACGGATCGTGCACGGCGGCCAGCTGATGGATTGCGGCCAGTCGTCGCTCGGACCGACGGGCGAAGGCCACCAGATTGGACGAGGAGGGGAGCGCGACTTCCAGCCCTTCGCCGCAGCCCAGCACCGACTCGTGCGAAAAGTTCGCTTCGTCGAACGCTTTGCGCGTGACCACCGCTAGCGTCTCCCGGTCCCGCGCCAGTAACGGCAACAGCGTGCGTACCGGGTCAAAAAGCGTCTGTTCAGGCTCGAACGCATTGGGGTCCCTGCCGTCCTGCAAAGCCACATCGAGATAGCGCGCCTTCCTCCGCTCGTTCAGTTTCTGCTGCAGCTGCCGGCCGCAGCTGTAAAGTTGTATCGCCTGCTCACGGTCGCCGGTCACGAATGCATCCAAGGCCGCCATCAAGGCCGCGTGCCCCGTGGCGTCCGATTCCGTGCGCGGCGTCAGGTAATTCAGATCGGTCCGCGCCAGCTGCCGGTACAAGGCTTGCTTGCCGTAGATTAGCGCGGGCGCTGCCCAAGTCTGAATGCTCGTCGACGCGAGTGTGGACGGCGTGTAGCTGTATCCGGTATCGATCAATTCCTGAAAGGATTGCTCCTTGACGCGGGATGTGTCTCGCCCAAATTGCTCCTTTGCAGCCTTCACGGTGTCTCGCGCCGCGCCATCGTCGCCAAGCTCCAGCGCCGCATGCAATAACCGGCTCATTCGGTTGCCGCCATCCATGATCCGCGAGGGATTGGTGGAATAGATGAGCGCGGCCGCGATGGCCTCGCGGTCTCGATGCGTGTTGGCGGCGAGGAACATCGCCTCGGCCTCGTTCATGGAGATTACTCTCCGTGAGCGCGGCCCATTCTGCCGTGGCGTTCCGTGCCGCGACTCACCGCTGAACTTCGCCCACGAGACATAGTAAGGGCGCAGATCTCGCGATTCGGCCGAGGCCGTCATTAGCTCCAAGATGTCAGGCCGACGTCCTCCCGGTGTTTCGCCGATCCGGTGATGTTTGCGAAGGAACTGGTTGATTCGCTCTCGGTTCTTCCTCAGTTCGGCAACCTGCTCAGCCGTCAACTCGGGCCGCTGCCGCTTAAAATATAAGTGGTTCGCCAGCCCCTCCAGTCGACCTGTTGCAGCTTGCGATCCATGTTCGGCCGCTCGCTCGAGCGAGTCGATCGCCAGGTCCCAATGTTTGGCGGCCATCCATAGACTCGCCGTGGCCATGCTGACTTCCACCGGGTCGGCGCCAAGCTGTTGAGCTCGACGAAACGCCAGCTCGGCGGCTGAGAAGTCCTCGAGATCGGTATAGATGGCGCCAAGCGCGAGTTCCGCCAGAGAGCTCTTGCTGTCGATCTCCAAAGATCGCTTGAGATCGCGCACCGCCAACCTGCGCTGCATCGGAATGGTGGCCTGTTCAATCGGTTGGTGGGCCTGCCATGCCGGAGCGGAAATGCCAACTGCGTCCCGGACATCGACATCCTCGATCAACCTTTGCCGGAGGATTCCCCGGGCGCGCCACCAAGCGGCGGCATCGGGCTCGAAGTGCAAGTGTTGGTCGAGAACCTCCAATGCCAAGTCGTGGGGCGCCACGTCGTCGGTGGAAACCCAGACTCCGGGCAGCTGCCCGTCGCCGAAGAAATTGGCAATCAGCATCGCCTCCGCCGCGTCGCGCAGAGTTGGGTAGGCGTCGATCTTGACACGGTTGCGTTCCGTGGCAATCACGATCCGCAGGCTGCCGGCCGGAAGCGATCGCTGCTTCCCGTCCATCGTAGTCGTCGCGGAACGCAATAGGGCGATGGTTTGCAGCCGTTCGTATGGGACAGGACGCAACATGACGGTCTTGATCCAGGCCTTCCGAAATGTGCCGTCAACCTTTGCCGCCACCAGGCTCCAGCCAGACTGCTGCTTGAAGCGCTCAACGCGGGCCCCGCGCTGCAGATTGGCGACCTGCTCGCTCGTGTCCATCATCGCTGCGGTCTCGGAGATCACGACGACGATGTCCGCCGCAGCGGACCCGGCAAAAGACCAAGCGAGCGTGAGCGCCAACGCCAGGTGTTGACGGCCGCTTGTCGCAGCCCTGACGCTCGGGGCGTGTTTCATGAAGACATCTCCTGTGAGCGTAGGCGGCTTGATTCTACTGCGCGGGCGCCGAGTTTCCGCCCATCTTCCCATGGTCATTGGGGCCGATTGCCCGACGAGGCTTGCCATTCGATCGCGCTTCGATCGCGCCAATGAGTCGACGCACAGCAGAGGCGGCTCGAGCGACGATCATTACACAACCTCTTCCAGGGCGTACTTGCTTGGTGGGCGTTCTTGCTAGGTGGATGGAGCGTGCCGTGCCGTTAGGTTATACAGGTGAATGGCGAGTTCACCGCAACGGAGCATCATCATGCGGCAGCGAATGCCACGGGGAGTTCGTTCAAACCAGCTGTTGGCCGCGTTCATTCTGTCCGCACTCGTTGCCCACGCCGGTGCGGATGCTCTCTACGCCCAGCAGATGGAGTCGGACGGCAATTGGATCGTTCGTTTCCATGGTGCGCCGGAGAAGTCGGGCAACCAGATTGTCGAACGGCTGGAGGCAGGGAAACCCTTGCGACTGGGCCGTCGCCAAGCGGGTGGTTGGCGGATTGATATCGAGACCGGGCGTTGGATCCATCAGAATCACGTGGCGCGGCGCCAGGATCCAGACACGCTTGGTGCGACAGCAGTGCCAATCGCTCGGGTGATGGAATCGCCCGTCGACGCCTTGATGCGTGCGCATCTTCTTAGCCAACTGAATGCCGTCGCCTACGGCAGGATTGTCGGCGGCCGCGCTGGGGACGTCATTCAAGCGGGGCCTGCGCTGTTGGGTGCCCTCGGTGCGAATCAAGGCCCTGTTGCCTCCATGAAACGCGTGCAGATTCATGGTCTGCTCAGCGACGCCTATCGTGTGGAGGGCGATCGACAGCAAGCATTGCGTCATCTTGAGTCGGCCTATCGGCTCTGTCTCGCTGCGCACAGTGCGCCGCCTGCGAATCAGAACCAGTTTTCGTGGTCCATGGAGCATGCCATCCGCATGGCACGGCTGGGTTGGGCGGAGACCAATATGGGGCAGCTGAAGTCGGGGGAGCAGAAACTCGCCGCCGCTACGCAATGGCTGGATCAATTGGTCCCCGCCGACAAACTAAAGCAGGTGCTGTTTGCGGCGCCGGCCGACTTCGGGCGAGCCTACACGGAGCATGCCGAGGCGTTGCTCAAGCTGGGCTTACTGCAGACGGCCCATGTCCAATTGGAGCATGCGGAACGGATCGAGAATCAGGCTCGAAAGATCTTCAAGCAGCTTCAATTCAACGCGTCGGGTGAGAGCGGCTGGCGATTGTTCTTGCAAGGCGTCTGCGAAGTAGCAGGTGGCGATCACGTCAGCGCGTTGGCGGCATTTGAAAAGGCGCAGCGGCAACTTCACAGCTACTCGAACTGGTCGGGCCACGTCCGCAATCCGAATTGGGAACTGGTTGCGCGTGAGGAAACAGAGGACTACTTGGGAGAAGGGTTCCATTATGCGATCTCCTTCGCCGCGCGGCCCGGCGGCGCTGCGCCGGAACGATCGTTCGAATGGGTGGTGAATCGAAAGATGATGGTGGAGGAGCAACTACGGCGTCGTATGCAAATGATGCGACGCGGCGCGCCCGTCTCCAAGCCCGCGCTGACGCTGGCCGGCTCTCCCATCACACGCGCAGCTGACTTTGGCGCCCACGCGACGCTGGACAATATTCAGCAGATTCGAGGCATCGCCGCACAGTTTCGGCTGAGATGGCTGTCTCAAGAGGATCTTCCCTACGGGCAGCTGGAACTTGATGCCTTGCGGGATGTTGGCAATGCACTGATGGAGATGCGGATTGGTGAGTCGCCGGATTCGCCTGCTGTGCCATGGGTCGAGTTGCCAGAGGTTCAGGCGGCGCTGCCACCCGGAACGGTGCTGCTGGAGTTCCTGCGATACCGGGCATTCGACTACGATGCGCTATCGCGCAGGAGCTATCGGTGGGGGGAGGACCGATATGCGGCCTGGATTGTGCCAAGCCAAGGCACGGTGGCGATGGTCGATCTTGGTCCTGCGGACGAGGTGGACAAGGCGGTGTCGAGATTGCGAAGCGAAATCTCCGCCCCGTTTGTTGATCGCGAGCAAGGAGCTGAAGAGCCAGCTCCGTCCGAGCAATTTCGTCAACTACTGCCCGCGATTCGAGATCTTGGCAAACTCGTACTCGATCCACTCCGTCCCCACCTTGGCGGCGCGCAAGAGTTGGTGCTCATCCCGGATAGCCAATTGTGGCTGGCGCCTTGGGCGGCGCTGGAATGGGAGCCAGACCAGTTTCTGATTGAGAAGTTCGCTTTGCGAATGGTCACAAGCGGGCGGCAGTTGGTCCGAGCAAAAAATGCTGACGCTGCAGCGCCATCGAGCCCGCCGTTGATGTTCGCCGATCCGGACTTTGAGGCGACGCCACAAAAGATTCTCGAGGCGGAGCAGAAGTGGATTGGCGCCCAGTTGGTTGCTCCGACTCAGACGCCGATTTCGGTTGCCCCACGCGGCGTCTCCTTGATTGGACGGTTGGGAGCGATCGAGGCCACTCGGGAGGAGGCCAGGGCGGTGCGTCCTGCTCTGCACAAGTATTGCGGCGCCGCGCCGCGAGTGCTGATGGGCGTTGATGCCCTGGAAGGCGCGTTGATTGCCACACGCTCCCCTCGCGTGCTCGTCTTTGCCACACACGGTCTTCACTTTCCCAATGATGATCCTCGCCTCAGCCAGGCGCCGTCGGCCATCGACCCGATGTTCCGCAGCGCGCTGCTGTTGGCGGGTGCCTATCGCGTCGATGAATGGGACAATTGTCGCGCGGCGGATGGCATCCTGACAGGCTACGAGGTGGCGGCGCTGGCTCTGGACGGCACGGAACTGGTGGTGCTGAGCGCCTGTCGCTCTGGAGTCGGCGACGTTCCCGGCATGGAGGGGGTGCTGGGCCTTCGCCAAGCGTTTCAGGCCGCCGGGGCGAAGGCCGTGTTGGCCACGTTGTGGAACGTTCCGGATGGGGACACCGCGGCGATTATGGCTCGTTTCTTCGACAACTTGTCAAGCGGAGAGCCAAAGTCCGCGGCCTTGCGCGCGGCGCAGCTCAAGCAGATTGAATTGTGGCGAAGTCGAGTGGGCGCGGCGCATCCCTGGCGCTGGGCCGCCCTGACGCTGACAGAATAGTGGCAGAAAAGGCAGGCCGCCCCGCGGTAGAATGATCTTCCACAGCTGCAACACACATCGTACGGAGCAATCATCCGCATGGATTATCTCAATCGGCTTCTGAGCCGTTCATTCACTGCCGTGGCCGCTGTGCTAATGGTTGCCATCTCCTTTGCCGATGTGGCCGCGGACGAGGGCGATGACGCGCGGTCGCACTTGCGGGCGGCCCAGCGCGCCGATGCCAGTCGCCAATGGCAGCAGGCCGAGGCGGCGTGTGACGCGGCATTGAAGTTGGATCAGAACCTGGCTTCGGCCTACTACTACCGAGGCCGCGCGCGGTTCGGCCTCGCCAAGTTCAAGGAGTCGGTCGCCGACTTTGACGCCTACGTGAAATTGGCGCCGGATGTCGCGTCACGACAATGGGAACGCGGCATCTCCTGCTACTACGCGAGGCAGTTTGCCGAAGGCGCCAAACAGTTCGAGCTTTATCAAACGTATCATGACAACGACGTGGAGAACTCGGTTTGGCGATACCTGTGCATGGCCCGCATGAAGGATGGCGGCGTCGAGAAGGCTCGCGCAGCAATCCTGCCGATTCGCAACGACCGTCGCGTCGGCATGATGAAGGTGTATGACCTCTATCGCGGCAAGGCGACGGCCGAGGAGGTGCTCGCCGCCGCGGCTCCGAGCAAGGACGGACCGACGGGGCCGCTGTTCTACGCCCGGCTGTATCTTGGGCTGTACTACGAGGCGCAAGGAGACTCCGAATTGGCGAAGAAGTACTTGCGACTTGCGGCCCGGGAGCATCGCGGAGACGCCGATCGAGGCGAAGTGAATCATTACATGTATGAAGTCGCGGTCCGGCACGATCAATTGAATGATTGACGAGTGCTCCGCGACTTGACGCGCGGCTGCCGGCTTTTGGAGAATCGACAGAGCTGCCGGTTCCATCGCCTCCCATCGTCTTCCATCGTCTTCCATCGTCTTCCACTTCTCCCGAATCGATTGTCCTTATGGCCAGACGATACTTGTCACGGCGGAGCTTTCTGCGAGGAACGGCGGGCATTGCCTTGTCGTTGCCCGCGTTGGAGGCGATGGGCGAGTCGGCCAAGCCACCAATGCGGCTGATCTGTATCGGTCTGCATCTGGGGCTGCACGGGCCGGCCTTTTTCCCCAAGCAAGCTGGCTCGCAATACGAGCTGACGCCTCTGCTCCGCCCCTTGGAGTCGCACCGCCGGCACTTCACCGTGTTCTCGAATTTGGAGCACGCCGGAGTCGGGAAGGGGCATCCCGCCACCGTGAATTTCCTGACGGGGACTGACAAGCCCAAGTCACGGAAACAGGCGTCGCTCGATCAGGTGGCCGCCGCCACCGTGGGCAAGCAGACGCGATTTGCCTCCTTGCAGCTCGAGGCTCAGGCGAATCAGCAGAAGGGCCGGCACTTGTCGTGGGCTCCCGGTGGCATCGCGCTGCCGCAAGAGTCCGATCCACGCGCCGTGTTCGATCGCCTGTTCAAGCCGGTTAGCGGCGCCGCGCGGCAATCTCTGGCGAATGCTAAAAGCGTGTTGGACCATGTGCTGGAAGACGCGCGGGGGCTGCAGTCCCAGTTGGGCGCCGCCGACCGGGCGAAACTCGACGAGTACTTGGCGGCGATTCGCGATGTCGAGGCCGACTTGCAGAAGGCCGAGCGACTTGACTCCGGGCTAGGCGGCAAGGTTGGCGCGGCGCCGGAGATTGCCATCCCCGACGGGCGTCGATTGGGGGTGCGTGAGGGAAGTCGCGTCATGATGCAGTTGGCGGCGCTGGCCTTTCAAGCGGATTTGACTCGCGTGGTCACGCTGAGACTGCCGGGCGAGGAGCACGCGCTCTCGCATCATGGCCAAAAGCGGAACAAGGTGCGGCAGCTCGTCGAGCTCCAGTCCGGTTATATGACCGAGGTGGCTGAGTTTCTCAAGCGGCTGCAGTCGATGCAGGAGCCGGCGGGGTCGCTGTTGGATCATACGATCGTGCTGCTCGGCAGCGGCATGGGCAACGCCTCCACCCACTCGACCAAGGACCTGCCGATTCTCGTTGCCGGCGGCGGGTTCAGGCACGGACGCCATGTTCGCTTTGGCAACCAGGCTCCTCCGCTCGCCAACCTCTACGTCACACTGTTGCGACAGATGGGATTGCCTGTGGAGCGATTCGCGAACAGCCACGGCGCCATGAACGTCTGAGCCAAGAGCTGGAGTGCATCGCCATGGGACCCGAGTCACGCTTCCAAGGCCAGCGTGAAGAAATGCCTCTCGCCCCGCCGTTGCCGGCTGACTTGGCTGATTCTTGTATTGAGGCGCCGCCTATCGCGCTGCCAACGCCGTTATGTCCACCGGGCGCTCCCGGTTTGGCAGAGCCGCCGATCGCCTCCCCTGCTCTGCCGCCAAGCCTCAGACGAGACGCATGTCGATGACCCGACGGCGTCATCGCCGCCACACCCTGACGCTGGTCATTCTCTGTGGCGCCGGCTTCGCCTGCTTGGCAGGAGTTGCCGCTTGGCTCATCGCCCCGCCCGGCGATCCCTCAAGGGAATCCGCTTCGTCAAGACCAACTGCCTCGCCGAAGGCGGCTGGGAAGACGTCCGAGGAGACTGCCAAGGCATCGGTCGAGGAGTCGCATGCGGCGGAAGTGCCACCCCCACAAGCCGCCGTGACCGTGCCGCTCGGCTTCGTCGTTCCACTCTCCGCACAACTGCCGGCGGCGGCAACGACCACGACACCAGCACTACCGCCGGAACGGACAGCCAACCAATCGCTGCGCGGGCCCGAACCGGTCGTCGCGCCAGTTGGTGAACCCGTTGGCGAACCCATTGGCGCTCCTGCTGCCAAGTCGGTTGGCGTTCCCGCTGCCGATAGGATGGCGCAGCTGAACACCGAGTTTGCCAAAGTCGTTCGTCCGTTTCTGTCGAACTATTGCGTCGGGTGCCACGGAGCGGAACGGCAGGAGTCGGATCTGCGCCTGGATCGTTTCGTGCGGTTCGAGCCCGGCGCCGCGGAGACTTGGCAGGAAGTGGTGGACCGGCTGGTCGTTCATGAAATGCCGCCGCCGCTCGCGTCTCAGCCCACTGCCGATGAGCGGGAGCTCGTGCTTCGGGCACTGCGATCCTGGCTCGCCCGCTCCGCCGCCGCCGGCTCCGGTCAGGTGGTGCTCCGGCGGTTGAACCGCAACGAGTACGTGAACACGTTGCGCGACCTGCTGGGGGTGGCGATCGATCCCAACGAGGTGAACCTGCCTGCGGATGCGACGCGAGATGGGTTCGACAACGTGGGCGAGGAGCTGGTCGTGTCGCCAGCGCTGTTGGAAAAATATCTTCAGGTGGCGCAGCGAGCGACTCGCGAGGCGGTGGCGGCCGGCCACCCGTTGTTCTCGGCGCCAGGGAGCGAGGCCGGCGAGATTTCCGCGATGTATCGCGCAGCGCTCGCGCCGTTCGCTCGACGTGCCTTTCGGCGTCCCGCGACGCCCGACAAGCTCGCC
>JAGQPF010000283.1 GCA_020426845.1 Planctomycetales bacterium | reverse complement strand
AAGGCCCGTAGGGCGGCCCTTCCTGGCCGCCTGAAGCGCATGGAAGCAACCACAGCACCGTAGGGCGGCCCTTCCGGGCCGCCTGAAGCGCATGGCACCAACCACGGCATCGTAGGGCGGCCCTTCCGGGCCGCCTGAAGCGCATGGAAGCAACCACAGCACCGTAGGGCGGCCCTTCCGGGCCGCCTGAAGCGCATGGCACCAACCACAGCCAACGTGCTAACCGCTGCTGGCGGCCCAGAAGGGCCGCCCTACGCTACGTTTCGCTACGCCAAGCTACGCTACGTTACGTTACGCTAGGCGCCTCGACGGGCTGGCGAACAATCACTAGGGATCTCGAAATCCCCAGCCCACTTGCTCCCAGTTGGGGTGAACCCAACGGAACCACTGCTGGCGAGGCAGGCCGGCTTTGCGCGGGTTATTGCCGATGTACTGCACCACGCGAAATAGATGTTCTTCGTCGCGAATGATGCGGTCGTAGCTCTCTTCCTGCCAGAGCCGTCCGCTGCGGCGCATGCGCTGGTTCACCACATAGCCGACGTAGCCCTTCCAACTGTCGAGCAGTTGCTCCAAACGCCAGTCGCCCAGCGGCTTCATTACCAAATGCACGTGGTTGGGCATCACTACGTAGGCATAGGTCAGGCAGCGTTGATCCTGAAAATGGAGCAGCGCCGCCGACATGATCTCCGCCAGGCCAGGGTCACGAAAGACACATTCGCCGTATCCTTCGTCCAGCCAGCCTTCCACTCGCACTGCGTGACGGCGAGCGAAATCGAGCCACTCGGCCTCGTTCCGTGGCTCGGGATGCGTCAACTCCCATTCGGCACGCCACTGCTGTAGTTCCGACTGCTTCGACTGCGGCAGCGCATCGGCCAGGCGAAACGTCAGGAAATACGTCGCGCCCGGCTGCCGCCAATGCGGCAACCGCCGGTGATATATCGTCACCGGGAGGTCCGGATGGAGACCGCGAAAACCAGGCGGCGGATCCAGGTTCAACGCACCGCTCATCAGCGAAAATTCCCACAACCGCGTCCCAGGGGCTCGGAATCGCGAGCCGCCACGCGCTGCCGGCGGCCCGGAAGGGCCGCCCTACGGGCCTTGGTTGGCCACGCGCTGCCGGCGGCCCGGAAGGGCCGCCCTACGAGTCCAACGCCCCGCCATACCACTCGTACTATAACGCCACCACCGCCCAAAGTAACGCGGCCCAGAAGGGCCGCGCTACCGATGCGGTGGTGAGCGAAGGCGTACAATGGAAACGCCACACTCATCGCCGGGAATGCACGTGTCGAGCCAGGAATCGGACAATTCGGACGGCCAAGCCCCTCTCGCGGCCGCAGCGGGCGAGGCGGTCTTTCGCGCTCGCGGGCTGACGAAGGTCTATCGCATGGGCGAGGTCGATGTGCACGCTTTGCGCGGCGTCGATCTGGACCTGTATCCCAGCGAGTTCGTGGTGATTCTCGGCCCCTCGGGCAGCGGCAAGTCGACGCTGCTGAATATCCTGGGCGGGTTGGATGTGCCGACCAGCGGCAGCGTGACGTATCGGGATCACGACCTGACCGCGGCCGATGAGGATGAGCTGACGGCTTATCGCCGCGAGCACGTCGGCTTCATCTTTCAGTTCTACAATCTGATCGGCGGGCTGACGGCGATTGAAAACGTCGCCTTGGTGGCCGAAATCGCCGACGATCCATTGGATCCGGCCGAGGCGTTGCGGCTGGTCGATCTCTACGACCGCAAGGACCACTATCCCGCCCAGCTCTCCGGTGGCGAGCAACAACGAGTCGCCATCGCCCGAGCAATTGGCAAGCGGCCCGATGTGTTGCTGTGCGACGAACCGACCGGCGCGTTGGATGTGAAGACCGGCATCGTGGTGCTTCAGGCGATCGCCCGCATCAATCGCGAGCTGGGCACGTTGACCGCCGTGATCACTCACAATGCGACGATCGGCAACATGGCGGATCGAGTGATCCATCTTTCCGACGGCCGCATCGCGAACATCCATCGGGTGGCCAACAAGCTGTCCGCCACTGAACTAGCCTGGTGACCCGCTCGAGTGACGTGACGTGAAGCCTCTCAATCGCCTGCTGATTGCCGACGCCAAACGCATGTGGCGCCAGGGGCTGGCGATCAGCGTGCTAATGGGCTGCGGGATCGCGACCTTCGTGATGTCGGCCAGCACGATGCGGTCACTGGAGACCAGCCAGCAGCACTACTACGCCGACTACCGCTTTGCCGACGTCTTTGTGCAGCTGACTCGCGCACCGCTTCAGCTGGCGCGACGGCTCGCGGAGATTCCCGGCGTCGAGCAAGTACAGGCGCGCATCGTCCGCAGCGTGATCCTCGACATTCCCGGCCTGGAGGCGCCGGCATCCTGTCAGCTGGTGTCGATCGGGGCGGATCCAGCACGAGACTTAAACGGTATGGTCTTGCTGAAGGGCCGCATGCCCAACCCGTCCGGTCGCGTCGAGGTGCTTGCTAGCCAGCCCTTTGCCAATGCCAACGGCCTACGCCCCGGTGACTCGCTGGATGTGATCATGGGCGGCCGGCAGGAGCGGCTGTTGATCACCGGCATCGCCATGTCGCCCGAGTTCGTGTATGCCGTGCAGCCGGGACTGTTGCTCACCGATGATCGGCGTTTCGGCATTCTCTGGATGCCGAAACGCCAAATGGAGGCCGCCTTCAACATGGAGGGCGCGTTCAACGACGCCTCGCTGCGGCTCCGGCGCGGCGCGTCGACAGCCGATGTGCTGTTCGAGGTGGATCGCCTGACGCGGCGTTACGGGGGCATGGGCGCCTACGATCGCTCGGATCAACCGTCGCACCACCGGCTGGCGGACGAGATGAAGCAGATGAAGAGCATGGCATTCGTCACGCCATCGATCTTCCTCGCTGTCTCCACCTTCCTGTTTAATATCGCGCTGTCACGGATGGTGCATCAGCAGACCGAGCAGATCGCCACCTTGCGAGCGTTCGGATTTCGCCCCCGCGAGATCGGCCTGCACTATCTGAAGTTTGTGGCGTTGCTGGTCGCCCTGGGCGCCGTGCTCGGCGGCGTCGCCGGAGTCCGCCTGTCGTGGTGGATGACGAGCGTGTACGTCAAATTCTTTCAATTCCCCCACATCTACCACAATCTAGCGACTCGCGAGTTGGCATTGGCCGTGCTCATCGGCTTGGCCGCGGCGCTAGCCGGCAGCTTCTCCGCCATTCGCCGCGCCATGCGATTGCCGCCGGCTGTCGCCATGCGTCCCGAAGCGCCTCCGACGCACGCGATGTCGATCACCAACCGCTTTGGCATCGGGCACTTTCTCTCCCCGATCAGCCGGATGATTGTGCGGCGCATCGAAACCAACCGCCGCACCACGTTTTATTCGGTGCTGGGGATGGCGATGGGTGGCGCCGTGTTGGTGCTGGGCTCCTTCTTTGAAAACACGATCGAATATGTGACCGAGGCGCAGTTCGAGCGATCACAGCGGCAGGATGTGATGCTGACCTTTCACGAGCAGACCTCGGCCCACGCTTTGTACGACGCCGCCAATCTGCCTGGCGTGCTGGCTGCCGAGCCGTTCCGCGCGGTGCCGGCGAGGCTCCGACACGGCACGCGCGAACACCGGCTCAGCCTGATGGGGCTCGAGGAGTCGCCCGAGCTCTATCGCGTGCTCGACACCGACGAGCGTCCGATCGCCCTGCCCGCTCGCGCCGGGCTCACCATCTCCGAGAAGCTCGCCGAGGTGCTCGACGTGCGACTTGGCGAAGAGATTTTCGTGGAGATTCTCGAGGGTCAGCGCGAGACGCGGCGGATGATCGTCAGCGCAGTCTTTCCCGACTATGCGAGCCCCGGCGCCTACATCAACCGTGGCCAGCTGCACCGGCTGATGCGCGAAGGCGAGCAGCTCTCCGGAGCGTTTCTCGCCGTGGACACTCAACGCATGAGCGAGTTCTATGCCGCGGTGAAACAAACTCCGGCCATCGCCGGCGTGCTGGACAAGAACGCCGCCAAGCAAAACTTCGAGGACACCATCGCCGAGAACACACAAGTCATGCGGACCGTGAACGCAGTGTTCGCGTCGATTATCGCCTTCGGCGTCATCTACAATTGCGCTATGATCACCCTGGCCGAGCGGAGCCGGGACCTCGCCACGCTCCGCGTGCTCGGCTTCTCGCGGCACGAAGTGTCCTTGATCCTGCTGGGGGAGCTGGCCATCATCACCTTGCTGTCGCTGCCGCTGGCGATGCCGATCGGCTATGGATTCGCCTGGGTGGCGACACAAGCACTCGACACCGAGACCCATCGATTCCCCCTTGTCGTTCATCGCGCGACCTTCGCTCATGCCGCGGTGACCGTCACCGTGGCAGCAACCATCTCGTCGCTGATCGTTCGCACCATGCTCGACAAGTTGAATCTGATTGCGGTCTTGAAGGCCAAAGAATAGAAGATGTGCCCGTGAAACGAGTCAAAACCAAGTTGCCGTGGATACTCGTCGCCGCCGCGCTGGCCGGACTGCTGGTGTACGGGTTTTGGCCCGAGCCGGTGCACGTGGAGACGGCGCGGGTCCTTCGCGGGCCGGTGCAAGTCACCGTCAACGATGATGGCGAGACGCGGATTCGCGAGAAGTATGTCGTCTCCGCTCCAGTGGGCGGCAAATTGCTGCGAGTCCAGTTGGAAGCCGGAGATCGCGTCGCCAGGGGTGAGACCGAGCTGGCACGAATCGAGCCGGGCGATCCGGCGTTGCTGGACGCCCGGACCCAAGCGGAGTCGCAAGCTCGGCTGCGCGCCGCCGAGGCGGCGCTGGAGCGGGCGCGGACGTTGGTCAAGCATGCGGAGGAGGCGGCGGAGCTCGCCGAGCACGACTTCCAGCGCGCCAAGTCGCTATTGCCTCAACGGGCGATTTCGAAATCGGAGTACGATACGTTAGAGCATCAATATCGCATCTCCGCCGCGGACGTCCGGTCCGCCAACTTCGGTGTCAACGTCGCGCAGTTCGAGCTGGAACAGGCGCAGGCCGCTGCCGCCAGATATGTGGCCGCCGAGAATGGCGACAACCCCGCCTCGTTCCAACTGATTTCGCCCATCGACGGCAACGTGTTGCGAGTCATCCAAGAGGATGCCAGCGTCGTCGCCCCTGGCGCCGCCATTCTCGAGCTCGGCGATCCACGCGACCTGGAGATCCAAATCGACGTGCTGTCGAATGACGCCGTCAACGTTCGCCCGGGGCAAAAGGTGCTCATTGAACATTGGGGCGGAGAGCAGCCCCTGCAAGCGATTGTCCGCACGGTTGAGCCCTCGGCGTTCTTAAAGATATCGGCGCTGGGCGTCGAGGAGAAACGCGTTTATGTGATCGCCGACTTCATCGACCCCTGGAGCGAGCGACAGACACTTGGCGATGGCTTTCGCATCGAGGCAAGAATTGTTGTCGAGTCGACGGACGAGCAGGGTCTCAAGGCGCCGGCCGGCGCTCTCTTTCGCGATGGCGACCAGTGGCACGCTTACCGCGTCGTCGCGGGTCGGGCAGAGCGATGCGTCGTCGAAACCGGGCCCTCCAATGGCGAAGAAACGACAATCCTCAACGGACTTTCCGAGCATGACACCGTGATCATGCATCCTACTAGCAGCGTTCAGGACGGCATCCGCGTCGTCTTTGATCAATGATGGAATTCGCAATGATGAAGCAACACTGTATCTTCCTTCTGTCATTCGCCGCGTGCGCGACCGTCGTCCTGTCAGCGACCTCCGCCGAGCCCGACTACCGCGGCGACATTCAAGACGTGGTCACCATCGATCGACTCCGCGCCGACGGCCCGTACAACAAAATTTGGGAGCCGTATCTCGCCAAGTGGACCGGGAAACACTTTGTCGCCGCGTACGGCTTGCAGGTGACCGGCAAAGGCGACATGGGCGACATCGTCTGCTCCATCAGTCGCGACGCCGGCCGCAGTTGGGGACAACGTGTGATGGTGTTCGACCACCGTCAACGCAATGGCACCGTGCAATACGCCTACAACAACGCCGTGCTCTACCGCCCGCCAGGTCAAGATGTGATCTGGCTGTTCGCCATGCGAGCGCCAATGCACTACCGCGACAGCGAGAATGCGGATCTGGTTGCAGCCTATACCGCCGATGGCGGCTATTCGTGGCACCACGTCGAACTGGCCATGGATTACCAGGGCTCGCTTGTTATCGTCGCGGGGATCGAGGCGGTGCAGCGCGACGGCGTCACGCACTATCTGCTCCCCGCCCATCGCAACTCGCTGCGCCACGATCCGCATGGCGACCGCCGACAGTTCGTCCTGGAGAGCACCAGCCTGGTGCATTGGAAACTGGCCGGATATGTGCCGTATGACGAAGCGCGTCCCGTGTTCCTCCATGAGGGCGGCATTGCGCCGGCGGATCGCGATGGCGAGCTGAAGCTGGTTATGCGCACCGCCACCATGGACCGCGAACGGCCACTCGACCCGCCGGTGGCCTATTCATCGATCAGTCGTGACGGCGGGCGCTCTTGGACCTCGGCCGTTCCCGAACCTGACTTGCCCAACTTCCGGGCCAAAAGTTTCTTCGGGAAGAATTCCGATGCGCAACAGATTTGCGTCTACAGCGACAGCGTCGACCGCCGCGGTTTGTACTACAAAGTCCGCCGTGGGGGAGACTGGTCCCCCCAGCGCGAGTTCTATGTCGGCAGCCATCGCAACAGCTATCCCACGCTTGTGGAAGACAAGCCGGGACAGTGGATCGCAGTCTGGGACAGCTCGGATGCCCCCGAGGACAAGCGGACGGCCATCCGCTTCGGCCGCATCCGCACCGCCGAATAAGAAGGAAACCCGAAGCGTAAGCGAGGGATCGGAATCAACAACCCACTCGGTGCCGAAAGGAGACCCGAAGGACGGGCAAAGAGTTGATTCTCCGTCTACCGCATCAAGTAGCAGCCGGCATCTCGCCCAGGCGCTTCCGTAGCGCCAACCCTTAGGAGGGATCACGCAAAGACGCGAAGCCGCAAAGGATTTGGCCAAACGTCCTTCCCGTCCCTTGCTCTTCTTTGCGTCTTGGCGTCTTGGCGTCTTGGCGTCTTGGCGTGAGAACATTT
>JAGQPF010000282.1 GCA_020426845.1 Planctomycetales bacterium | reverse complement strand
TCGGTCGGGAGGATTACGGCATTTCGGTGGAATGCGCCGTTGAAATCGGCCCAAGAGACCTGTTCGACCGGATGTTTGGAGAAGTCTGGTTGCCGCACCCAGTTTCGGACCGTGCCGGCATTCCAACGCGAAGGGTCAGGACATCCAGAGATGCGGCCCCATTGACCACGGGTCACTTCGAACTTCCCGAGGAAAAAGGCCGAAAGTGTGACCTTATGAGGGGGGGCCTCATTATCTTGAGCTTGCGGGTCGAGGTTCGGGTCGGAAGGATCACGACTGGCACCCATCGTGAAAATGCCGCCGGGAAGCAAGACTAGAATGATCCCGGTCACGCCGTTCATCTCAGGGAGTTCGCCCTTCGCGTCGCGTTGCGGGATCGGATGGCCTTCGGCATGGGATGTCCAGTGCAAGAACTCTTCGAAAGTTGACTCGGGGTCTGGGCCCAGCGGTATCAGACCCTCCTGAGGTGCAAGCGAAAGATCTGAGTATTTTTCATTGGCGAGAATCCGGTCTTGGCATTCGTGCCACCGAGGCTTGGCGTCCACCACGGTCGTCTGGACGAGGGCTTGGCTGAGAAGGCGGCGCGTAGCGAGAGCTGCACGCGCGCCGGACTCACGGTGAGTCAGCGCCTGCAACTCGGCGACCAGCTCGGAAAGCACTTCGCGGCGCCAGACGTCGTAGCGCGCATTCTCGCCTGGAAATTTCCAAGTCTGGCGCTGTGCAACCTGGGCCTTGAGGGTCTTGATCTCGTTCTCCAAGGCAACGAAACGAGAATCGCTCTCGGCCTCATCAAGTTCAAACTTGAGCTTGTCTACTTCCGACTCTAAGGCGGTCAACTTGGACAGCGCCTCGCCGTGGTCCTGTTTTCGGTCCTCGGCCGAGTAAGGAAGGGCCCTCGCCTCCAGCGTGGCCAGCGAAGTTTCATGAGCGGGGAGTCGATCAAGAAGCGCGCCGTAGTCGCGTTCATAGGCATCAAGCCGGGGAAGCAAGGCTGATCCCAAGGGCCAAAGTTCGTCCAGAGCCAGGCGAGCCTCGCTCACCAGCTTCACGTCGGACATGCGGCGGACCTCTTCGAGGTTACGCTCGGACTCCGCCTCATTGCGCCTGGACTGCTCAGCGTTTGCCTTCGCCAATGCCGCGTTAATCCCAGACTCTCTGGCGTTGTTTTGAGCCTCGGTGGTCTTGGCCCGCAGCTGGGCGTTCTTGACCATCGATAAAACTGCCACGACTCCTAACAGCAGGAAGATACCGACAGCCATGGCAGCGACGCCTGGATTCCGTTGCGTCCAACGCAACAGACGGTTAGGGAGGGTCACGGGGCGAGCTTGAATGGGCTCGTTGCTAAGGAATCGTTCTATGTCCTTGGCGAAGTCCAGCGCCGTGGCGTATCGATCATCCGCGGCCTTGTGCATGGCGTGATAGCAAATAACCTCCAGGTCGCGTGGAATCGCGGGGTTCAAGGTCCGCAACGAAGGGGGCTCGTCTACCCTGATGCTCTCCATCGTCTTGTAGCTCGAGCTGCCCCCAAATGGCCGCTCAAGAGTAAGGCACTCAAACAATGTCACACTGAGCGAATAGACATCGCTGCGCTGATCAACTCTCTCGCCCTGAGTCTGCTCTGGCGACATGTAAGCTGGCGTTCCCAGGATCTCGCCGGGGATCGTCATGGGGTGATCACCGCGACTGACTTCGCGTGCCAGGCCGAAATCTACAATCACGGCTTGGCCGTTTTTTTTTTTTTTTATGTTGCCGGGCTTGATGTCGCGATGCACAAGGCCAGCTTCGTGGGCTGCATGCAGTGCTCTGGCCGCCCCCTCGATAAACTTGGCGGCCAGGATGACATCCCCATGGGATGATCGTGATTGGCCTATCGCTCTGGGCGAATCTGTCCGCTGCTTCTCATTCGTTGTAGGCCGGACACGAAACGTCTCTCCGCCATCGAAACGAACACTCGTGGACGCGGAATCCGACGAAGATGGTTCCTTGCTTTGACGTATGAGCCGTTCAAGTGAAACACCACTGAGCAACTGCATTGCGATCCAGAGCTGTCCGTCCTCTTCACCCGCATCAAAGACCGAGCAGAGACCGGGGTGGTCGAGCCGGCATGCTACTTCGGCCTCCCTTTGAAATCGATCAACTATTTGCCGACGCCATCGGCGTGTCGATGGGTCT